>JAYPDB010000040.1:13284-14432 GCA_038125045.1 Bacteroidota bacterium | reverse complement strand
TAAACATCACCGATTCATACTGGTCAGGAGACTATTTTTCAGATGTTGATATTCCACTTAAGGCCATCCCTAAGGCTGGTTATGAATTTGTGGAGTGGACGGGTGATATTCAAAGCAGTGATCCTGAAATTGTGATTCAAGCGGGTCAAAACATTGAAGCTATCTTTGCCAAAAGTAGCGATACGACCACTGTAATTATAAATGAATTCATGTATAACGCATCCGAAACGCATAACTCAGAAGACTGGGTAGAGTTCTATAATGCAAGTTCACTTCCCATTGATCTTACGGACTGGGTATTTAAAGATAATGACGATGCTCACTCTTTTCTGTTTCAGGAACCTACGGTTTTAGCTCCAGGGGAATTTGCCGTACTTACTCGAGATAGTAGTTTATTTAAAGAGGTTTACACCCATGATGTGCGGATTTTAGGTGAGATAGATTTTGGTTTATCGGGAAATTCAGATCAGCTACGTCTGTTCAATGTACTTGGTGAACTCATGGATTCGGTGCAGTATTTCGATTATGATCCGTGGCCATTACATGCCGACGGAAAAGGTTACAGTGTGTCTCTTATCCAACATGATGTAGATAATAGTTTGGCTGAGAATTGGCACTCATCCAACGAACTAGGCGGAACTCCTGGCTTAGAAAATGGTGACTTGAGGGGGACTAGTGCGGAGTATCAAACCGTCCTTCCAACCGATTTCAAGCTCGAAGTAAACTATCCAAATCCTTTCAACCCGAATACAACCATACAATTTTCCATCCCTAAGTCATCAACGGTGCGACTGCGCGTATTTAACAACTTGGGACAAGTCGTTCAGGTGTTAGCCGATGGGCGATTTTTACCTGGAGTCTACACCCGTAATTTTGACGCCACTCATTTGGCTTCTGGTGTCTATTTTTATCGGCTTGAAATTCCTGAAGTACTCACACAGACTCGAAAAATGCTTTTGGTTAAATAGTCAATGATGCATAAATCTACACTTATCGTCGGAATCGTTCTGTCACTGGCTTGTCGCATCGACACGTCATCTGACACTTCAAATGAGATGAATAATTTAGGAGTAGTTCACGAGATGATAGGTAGGATCTTTCATCACATTTACGTCAATAATCTTATCAGAATTTTTGAGCAATTTTTG
>JAYPDB010000040.1:0-13184 GCA_038125045.1 Bacteroidota bacterium | reverse complement strand
AAAATGAAAGCCTCTGTACGATTTCGTTTCTCTGATCAATCAGTAGGGGATTCTGCGGCTCATTTTACGGGTATATTCCGCTACGAGTGGCAAAACTCAGGTGAAGAATCTCAGATAGTGTTTATTCATCTAGAGGCCTTACTCACTCGATCTCGTGGACAATGGCAAATGCTTATGGAATATCAAAAAGCCTTAGCTAGTGAAGATGAGTGGCAAATGTTATTGCCAATAAAAGATATAGACTAAATGCTCGGCCCATTCACTCAAACGGAAAGCCATAAAAAAAGCCTCTCCGCAATTCACGGAAAGGCTTCAATATGTGGGCGATGAGGGACTCGAACCCCCGACCCCCTCGGTGTAAACGAGGTGCTCTGAACCAACTGAGCTAATCGCCCGAAACATATCAGGGCACCAAATATAAGACCTTTCCTATTCCCGACAAATATTTTTTTAGCCGAACGGTAAAATTTTAGGTGTAGTTTTCACTAGCACTTATTTGTACGCCGTTATTGGCTTCCCTATCTTTAGACTTATTCAATAATCATTAACTTATTTTATGATGTTCACAACCTTCTTTTTGATGGCAGGAAACCCTCAAGATCCTAATGCAGGGATTATCAATTTGGTCTTTCTTGGGGCCATATTCTTAGTGTTTTATTTCTTCATTATCCGCCCACAAAGCAAAGCCCAAAAAGAAATCAAAGAAAAAGTAGAAAACATGAAAAAAGGTGACAAAATAGTCACCTCATCTGGAATTATAGGCGTACTCCATACAATTGATGATGACAGTGTTCTTGTAGAAGTTGGAAGTAATGTTAAAATCAGATTTCTTAAATCTGCAATCTCAGATGTTAATCCAAATAAGTCTAAGTAACCATCCTATCAAGGTTGCATTATTAGTGCTTACTAACCTTCCCATTTGCGGTACCATCCGAGATGAAAACTATTCATTTTAATACCATACCCGAAGCCATTCAAGAAATTAAAGATGGCAAAATGATCATAGTGGTTGATGATGAAGACCGTGAAAATGAAGGTGATTTTCTTATGGCAGGAGAACTGGTGACCACTCAAGCCATTAATTTTATGGTTACCCATGGTAGAGGTTTGGTGTGTGCGCCGGTCAATAACGAAGTCGCAAAGCGATTTAAACTAGACCATATGGTTATTGAGGGAGCCGATCCAGATGAAGCCAACTTTACCATTTCTATAGATCACAAGCGGCTAACCACCACCGGTATTTCAGCCTCCGATCGAGCCAATACCATTCGAGAACTAACCAACCCGGAATCAAAACCGGGTGATTTCAGACGACCAGGTCATGTTTTCCCATTATTAGGTGTTGAAGGTGGTGTACTAAGACGTGCCGGACATACCGAGGCTGCTCTTGACTTAGTGAAGATGGCAGGCCTTCAACCCGTGGGGATCATCTGTGAAATCATGCTTGAAAATGGTGAGATGGCACGCGTACCTGAACTAGCTCAAATGGCTGAGCAGTTTAATATGTGTTTTATCACCATCAAAGATTTGATTGCCTATCGAAACGAAACGGAGAGCCTGGTCCGAAGAGTCATGCAAATGAACATGCCCACAGTGTACGGCGATTTTATGCTACACGCCTTCGAAGAAACGGTAAGCGGAGACATTCATCTTGCTCTTACTAAGGGTGAATGGAAAGCGGGCGACGCCGTTCTTACCCGTGTTCACTCATCGGATCTTATTGGAGATATTTTTGGGAGTCGTTCAAAAAAATCTGGGGATGTATTACACAGTGCCATGGCACAGGTTGAACTAGAAGGTCAAGGGATCGTACTGTACATGAATCGAAATCAACGTGGTTCCGTGCTCATGAATCAGTTACAAACCTTAAAAGCAATGCAAGAAGGCCCAATAAACGATTCTGGAATTGATTTAAACAACAACAATCCTAAGAAAAGTGATGCGAGAGATTATGGCGTTGGGGCACAAATATTACAATCTCTGGATGTAACAAAACTACGCTTACTTACTAACAACCCCGTGAAGCGTATTGGCATTAAAAGCTTTGGATTAGAAATAGTCGAACAAGTTCCCATCTACTCGGAAAAAGCTCTCTTTCAGAAATAACAGAACTTCTGTAATCGCAACTCAGCAGCCTAGAACCTCAGAAGGATCGGTTCACAATCACATTTCTGTTGAATTTTCTACTTCACTAGGAAGCTCTTCCGTAGCTTCTTCTGGTAATAAGTACTTACCAAAAATTAGGAGTGAAATAATGGAAACCGAAATGGCTACGTCGGCTACATTAAATATGTAGGGAAAAACAGACCAATCATTGATTCGTAGACTGAAATAGATAAAATCAACTACATGTCCGTCCAGCAAACCACCATAGCCTTCAATATATCCCATAATGAGGCGATCCGTGATATTACCAAGCGCACCGCCTAATACCAATCCCATAAAAAACAAATATCCAATACCCGATTGCTTCAGAGTATAGAGTATATACCCTAGGATCCCTAAGGTAGCTGTAATGGAAATCATACTGATTACGGCCGTTGGAAGAATATCTATTCCCATGGCCATACCAGAATTTTGGGTATAATAAAATTCCAACCATCCATCAATAATATCTAGTCTGTGCAGTTCTGGTGTGGTTCGAACCAACCATTTGGTATACTGGTCCAAAGCCACAACGACTACTGCTGGAACAAAAAGACTAAGAAGCTTTATTTTGGTACGTTGAGCCAAGTATCAGCGTCTCTTAAGTTTTGCCTCAATGCTTAATTGTGTGTGAGGAACCGCCTCTAATCGCCCTTTGGCAATTTTATTTCCTGTCACCTTGCACACACCATAGGTTTTGTTATCTATACGCTTCATCGCGTCATCAAGATATTTGATAAACTTACGTGTTCTATTGAAGAGCATGTAGGTCTTTTCTCTTTCTTGCGCATCGGTTCCGGCATCCGCCATATGAAAAGAGTAAGCCGACTCATCGGTACTGTTTTCCATGTTATCACGAAGCGTCTTTTGAAGTGCTTCAAACTCCTCTTCTGCTTCGGTTCGTTTCTTTAAAATAATTCCGCGAAAATACTCTAATTCTTCATCGGAATAAGGAGATACTCGATCTCCATTGCTGGTATTTTTTTTAGTTGCCATTTTATTCGCTATTAATGGTTCTTCGTATAGAGATGATGCACTCCTCATCTCCAATATCCCATGATTTGTTATAGTCAGATACTTCTAAAGCTTTCAAATCTAAAGCTTCTGATAACGTTTCTTGCTGGATGTATTCCGACATAAAGTTGATGGCTTCGGAAACCTTCTCTCCAGTCAATACTCCAATGACTATTCGGTCAGTAACATCAAAGTTAGCCTCTTTTCGCATATTTTGCACCCTATTTACAAACTCTCTCGCAAGACCTTCTTTCACTAATTCATCGCTTAAATCCGTATCCACAGCAACGCTTAATCCACCTTCCGTTTCAACCTGCCAACCCTCTAAGCCCGTTCGAATTATGTCAATCTCTCCTTCCACTAACACAACCGTTGATCCGTCTTCGAGAGCAATTTGGATTTGACCATTAAACTCATAATTATTGATTTGTTCGCTTGTAAAAGATTGCACTTGTTGAGCGACCGATTTCATATGTGGGCCTAATTTTTTCCCAAGTAACGGGTAATTGGGTTTGGCCGTTTTATGTACAATCCCAGAATCATCATCCACAAATTCAATGGCTTTCACATTAACCTCTTCCAAAATAATATGCTGTATGGACAGAATAGCATTACGCTCGGCCTCATCTTTTATGGGTAAAATGATTCTGGCTAATGGCTGCCGAACATTCATATCTATCTGATTTCGTATGCGTAGTACAATCGCAGATATGAGTCGGGCACGATCCATTTTGTGTTCAAGCGCCGATAGTATAGCCGTTTCTTCAACGGTAGGGAAAAAAGATACATGAACCGATTCTTCATACCCATCGGCATGTTCGGTAAGTCGTTGATACAGCCACTCACTTAAGAAGGGTGCAATTGGGCTCATGAGCTGGCTTATACTGATTAAACATTCATGGAGTGTTTGATAGGCTGCGGTTTTATCAATCGTCGCACCTGACTTCCAAAAACGGCGTCTGTTTCTACGCACGTACCAATTGCTCAATTCCTCAACAAAGGTCTCCATTTCACGGGCCGCCCGAGTTGGCTCATAATCATCAAAGAAACTTTCCACATTCTTAATAGTGGTATTCAATCGCGATATAATCCACCGATCAATCTCCGGTCTATCGGGTATGGGTATTTGAGGAGCTTTTGAACTAAACCCATCTATGTTGGCATACATGGCAAAGAATGAATAGGTATTCACCAAGGTATTAAAGAATTTACGCTGCGTTTCTTTTAATCCTTCTTCGCTGAATTTTAAATTATCCCAAGGCGATGAGTTACTCATCATATACCATCGCGTTGTATCTGCACCGTACTTCTTTAAAATTTCGAAGGGATCTACGGTATTCCCCTTCGATTTACTCATTTTTTCACCGTTTTTATCCAAAACTAAGCCATTAGATACCACATTTTTATAGGCTACTTGATCGAATAACATGGTACCTAAGGCATGCAAGGTATAGAACCAACCCCTGGTTTGATCCACTCCTTCTGCAATAAAATCTGCAGGAAATCTACCTGAAAATTCCTCTTGGGTTTCCATGGGATAATGCCATTGAGCAAAGGGCATGGAACCAGAATCAAACCAAACATCTAACAAATCGGGCACTCTACGCATGGTACCCCCTCCAGGTGCTGGCCAGGTCAATTCATCGATGTATGGCCTATGCAAATCTATCTCTTGATCTTCTGGTATACCCGCTTTTTGCTTGAGCTCGGAAACACTTCCAATGCATTCAAAAACATCTGGATTTTTATCACTTTGCCATATAGGTAGAGGTGTTCCCCAAAATCGCTGTCTGGATATTGCCCAATCCACATTATTTTCCAGCCACGTTCCAAAACGACCACTACCCGTGCTGCTGGGCTTCCAATTTATGGTTTTGTTTAACTCCACCATCCGGTCTTTAACGGCCGTTGTTTTAATAAACCATGATTCCACAGGATAACTCATCAGCGGAGTCCCTTTTCTCCAGTCGAAAGGATAATTATGCTCATAGGTTTCGTGACGGAACATCAACCCCTTTTCTTTTATGGCTTTAGCAATACCTTTATCTGCCTCTTTAAACCATTGTCCCTGAAATTCTGCAACTTCTTCTGTAAAGCAACCATCTCGATCTATCGGGTTGAACATGGGAATACCCGCAGCGGCACACGCATCATAATCATCGGCACCATACGCCGGTGCGGTGTGAACAATACCCGTACCATCATCTATGGTGACATAGTTAGCCGCGATGATTCTCCAAGCCTCAGATGCTGAAAAATGCTTCTTTGCATACTCAAAAATGGGTTCATAGGTATTACCTAAAAGATCTTCCCCTTTAAAGGTTTCTAAGATGATCACTTCATCCCCAAATACACGGTCTACGCAGCCTTTTGCAACAATATAATTTTTATGATGATGCGCCAACTTAACATACTCCAGCTCTGGATTGATAGTAAGCGCCATATTGGATATGGTTGTCCATGGAGTTGTGGTCCACGCTAAATAGTAGGTTTCCTCTTCATCTGGCTTCCGAAACATGACATAAATACTCGGGTCTTGAGTATTCTTATACCCCAAGCTAACCTCATGAGAGGAAAGAACCGTCCCATTACCTGGAGAGTACCATTGAATTTTATACCCTTTATAGAGCAAACCTTTTTTGAAGAGCTCACTTAAAGCCCACCAAACCGATTCAATGTAGTCGTTCTCAAAAGTGATATAGGGATTTTCTTGGTCTACCCAATACCCCATGCGATCGGTTAACTCATCCCAAAGATCCTTGTATTTCAAAACACTGGAGCGACATTCGGCATTATATTTCGCAACTCCATAGTCTTCAACTTGTGATCTCCCTTCCAAACCTAAGGCTTTTTCTACTTCTATCTCAACGGGTAAGCCATGAGTATCCCAACCTGCTTTACGTTCAACCTTAAATCCTTTTAAGGTTTTATAGCGACAAAATAAATCCTTAACCGTTCGCGCCATCACATGATGGATACCAGGTTTTCCATTGGCAGTTGGTGGGCCTTCATAAAAATTAAAGGGGATCCCATCGTTTCTCGATTGAATACTCTTTTCAAAAATTCCCCGATCTTTCCACTGATTTAGAACATCAATTTCGGTGTTGGGATAACTGAGATTTTTTACTTCTTTGAATGATAGTGCCATAAAGGATGTTTTTTGCATACTCCTAGAGAGGGCACAATATAAGCATTCTATCCCAAATGCCGATATTTTATTGTTCCGAATACAATGAGCTATACACTCGCATAGCACAAACTTTCCCAATTACTACAGGCGTAAACCTATGTCCTTTTCAAGCGCAAATCGATCACATATAAACGAATAAATCATATGTTTCCACCAGTACATGCCATTACAAAAGAAAATCCCTATAAAGTATGTTTTGTTTGCCTTGGCAACATTTGTAGAAGTCCAACTGCTGAGGGCATTATGCAGCACAAGGTCAATGAAAAAAACCTACAACCGTATTTCTACATCGATTCCGCTGGAACGGCAGCCTACCATGTGGGTGAACGTGCCAATTCTACCTCACGACAAATAGCCAAAGGGCATGGAGTGATTCTGTTATCCAGAGCTCGTCAATTCAGTCCATTTGATTTTCAAGAATTTGACCTGATTTTAGCCATGGATCAAAGCAACCTTACGAACATTATGGCGCTGGATCCACCTAAAGAAATGACCGAAAAAATTATGCTCATGAGAGCATTTGATGAGCATCATAAAAACGCCGATGTACCAGACCCCTACTATGGTGGTATAGCTGGTTTTGAACATGTTTTTGCTATGCTCGAACGAAGTGTGGAGGAATTAATCTCACAACTAGCACCCCACATTGACCACTCCTAATTTAAAACCTATAATGCATTTGCAAACCTATTAGTAAATAAGTAATTTCTATAAACCCTTCTTAGCAACCAAATAATAAACCTACTTATTAGTAACATGGCCACTTCAACCCGTGAAACTATCATTCAATTAGGAGATGACTTACTTAGGAAAGATGGATTTAATGCTTTTAGTTACGCCGATATTTCTAAACCTCTTGGGGTTAAAAATGCAGCTGTTCATTATCATTTTCCTAGTAAACAAGACCTAGCTGAAACCATCGCAATCTGGCATGTTGATGTATTCGATCGTTTCGTACAAAAAACAGCAACCAAACCACCTCTTGATCGCCTTCGAACATTTTTGAATTTCTACCATTCCATTCACTTATCTGGCAAAGTCTGCATTATCGGCGCTTTTGCAACGGACTGGAATTCACTAAATCCAAATGTACATGAAAAGGTTAAAGCGTTTACCGAATCCGTAGTTAATTGGCTTAGCGTTTTAGTACAAGAAGGACGTGACATGGGTCATATTCACACCAAACACAATCCGCGCACAACTGCACTTCGTATTCTTACTTCGATTTTTGCTGCAACCCAATTAGCACGAATTACAGGTGATGATGATTTTAGTTTGGTTAAGAATAGCCTATTAGATGAGTTACGTAGTTGATTCGTATGATACCAGACGAATTACAAGTTCAGATTGAGGAGACCCTTTTCGCCCCTATACAACACATCACCCATTTAAATGGTGGTGATAGTTCTTTGGCTTTCAAATTAGAACTTGAAGATCGACAAGCCTTCTTTTTAAAATATCAGGTAAATCCATTACCCCATGTTTTTGAACAAGAAGCTAAAGGATTACAGCTTTTGTCTGAGGCAGAAACCGAACTTAAAATTCCGGAAGTTATTCAGGTAGGGGATCAACACATTCTTTTAGAATTTATCGAAGAACATTCGCAGGGTTCTTCTTTTGAGTTTGGGACACAAATGGCACGTTTGCATAGACATTCTAATGAATTATATGGGTTTACTGATTCAAATTTCATTGGAAGCATCCCTCAATCGAATCGATATTACGCCCATTGGCTCGAATTTTTCATACGAGAACGAATAGAGCCACTAGTAAAGAAGGCCATTGATGATAAATTACTTAGCAATAAGTATGTTTCGATATTTGAGCGGGTGTTTAACTATACCTATGTCATATTTCCCGAAGAGCCTCCCTCTTTACTACATGGTGATTTTTGGTCGGGTAATTATTTCTTTTGTGCCAATGGACAAACGGCCCTTTTTGATCCGGCCGTTTACTTTGGGCATAGAGAAATGGATCTGGCCATGAGTACATTATTTGGTGGTTTTGAGCCAGCCTTTTATGATGGGTATATGACAGAGTATCCGCTAGAACCTGGTTTTGAGGAGCGTTTTAAACTGTGTCAGCTTTACCCCATCTTAGTCCATGCGCTATTATTTAAGGGGCACTATGTGCAACAAGCTAAATTTTTATTAGATCGTTTTTTTTGAACGCTTTTATTTGTTATTCAGAATATTGTTTTGATAAGTTTTATTAATCGCATAATCCGCCACTAATCCTATAAATTATAACCATAATACAGCCCCCAAGAATAAACTCTTATTCACCCCGTACATTATACCCCTCATTATGTAATTTTTGTGTTAACCTTACTGTACCCTTAAATAATAATCTATTCAGCCGATTTGAACAAATCGATAAGTTCCTCCATAGCACTTTTTATGTGATCATTACCCAAGTTTCCTAAACTACCCAAAAGGGTATGATGTAATTTTTTTGGTGGTGTATAGCTCCCATCCAACAGCTCTTGCCCAACCTGCGCGTAGGCATCCCTAAATGGCAAACCCTCTAGAACAAGTTCATTCACTCGCTCTACCGAATAGAGGACATTATATTTAGGATCGTCCAAAATGTCGGCATTGGGCTTTATTTTTGGTATGGCATAGGTCATCATATTAAAAAAATAATGCATAACATCTAGAGCTGGAAAAATAGAATCTTTTAAGAGTTGAAAATAACGATGATAACCAGAACTAAGATTTCCTATCATTCGACTCACCGTCATAGGCACCGATGCCAGTGTATTGGTTTTTGCACGTATTAACTCAAAAACATCAGGATTTTTCTTATGTGGCATGATGCTACTGCCCGTAGTTAGTTCATCAGGCAATCGTAGAAAGCCAAAATTTCCACTGTTATATAAACATACGTCACTTGCCAACTTATTAAGGGTTTGAGCAATACTAGCTAGGGCATAGCTCAAGGTCTGCTCTACCTTTCCTCTACCCATTTGTGCATATACAACGTTCGTATTCAACCCATCAAAACCCAACTGCTCGGTTGTATGCCATCTGTCCAGTGGAAAAGATGATCCGTAGCCAGCCGCGGAACCCAATGGGTTCAAATTGATTATTTTATAGGCTGCATGTAACACGTGCATATCATCCTTAAGTGATTCGGCAAAGGCCGCAAACCACAAACCAAAACTAGAAGGCATGGCCGCTTGTGTATGGGTATATCCAGGTAGCAAAACCTCTTTATACTTTTCACTTTGATTGATAAGAGCATGGAATAACTCATTGATTTGAGCAACCATCTCAAGTACCTCGGCTCTGAAATATAATTTCAAATCCAATAATACCTGATCGTTTCGTGATCTTCCCGAATGAATTTTCTTACCTAAGTCTCCTAGGCGTCTCGTAAGCATCAATTCAACCTGTGAATGCACGTCTTCCACTCCCTCTTCAATAACAAATTTACCGCGCATAATCACGTCTGAAAGTATTCGGTTGAGCTCCAGAGTAAGGGTGTCTTTCTCATTCTCGGTTAAAAGCCCAACCTTTGCAAGCATAGATACATGTGCTATACTTCCCTCAACATCATATCGGGCCAATCGAAGATCCCAATCCTTATCTTTTCCAATCGTGAACGATTCGATTTTTTGGTCAATGGGAAGTCCCTTATCCCATAATTTTTTTGCCATAATATCGGTGTCTTTTGGTTTCTAAGATTTGATTTTAGCTAGGTTCAATCGCCTCTACATTTTGGTGTAAAACCACCAAGATTGTTAAGGTTGCCAGTGAGGAATCTCCAATCCATGTAATAACTCAACATATCCCTGGATGCCCTGCTTTAACTCATGAATATAAATAAATTCGTTAGGAGTGTGAGAACGATGGGTATTTCCAGGTCCCATTTTCACCGATGGAAAGGGCATATGAGCCTGATCCGACATCGTTTTCGAAGACACGGTAGCAACCCCAAGTTGCTTTGCCTTTTCCACGATAGAATGGGAAGATGCAATCCCCGACGAATTCAGATGTAACGACCTTGGCACAACATCCCCTTCTACATGTTCTTGGATTAATTCCACAATTTCGGCGTTGGTATAGCAGTCATTAGGGCGCACATCCACAACAAAACTACACTTGTCAGGAACCACGTTATGCTGCGTCCCTGCTTCTATTTTGGTCACATTCATACTTACCGGCCCCAAGAGTTCCGACACTTGTTCAAAGCTGTAACTTCGGAACCACTGTATAGCATCCACTGCTTTATACAGAGCATTCACCCCTTCACCACGAGCGGCATGACCAGACTCTCCATGCATGGTTACATCCAATACAATGAGCCCTCGTTCCGAAGTGGCAATTTCCATTTGAGTAGGCTCACCAACCACGGCTAAATCAATCTTCCCAAGGGCCTCTAAGGTGATGGGTACTCCACGGACTCCTGAAGTTTCTTCCTCGGCCGAAGCCAGAAATACCAGATTGAACGGTTGCTCCTTTTCTTGTAATAAATAAAAGGTTTGCAAAAGGGATACCAAGGGGGCACCGGCATCATTACTTCCCAATCCAAATAATTGTCCTCCCTTTAATACGGGCTCAAACGGATCAGTAACCCAATTCTCGGTCGCTCGTACGGTATCGTGATGAGAGTTCAACAAGAGAGTAGGCAATTCATCGTTCCATGTTTTTGAACGAGCAATTACATTGTTTTGAATACGCTGAACCGGGAATCCGTTGCGTTTTAAATCCGACTCCAGAAGAGCGGCTGTCTGATCTTCCTCACCACTATAAGAGGGTGTTGAAATCAAGTTTTTAAGCAGTTCTAGGGCCTCCTCGGCGTGATTTTCGATGGTTTGTTGTTGTATGTGAGTGAGTGTGTTCATGGCTGTTTGGTTAGTGCTTGCTCAAAAAAGTTCCGGATGAGTGAGTCGGAACCCCTTCGGGCGATAAAATTCGTACGTGATTTACACCTGCTTCTAACGCCATAAAGCCTAAATCTAATTTTGGGATCATACCCCCAGAGATGTGCCCTTGTTCTTGCACTTTTTTATATCGGGTTGAAGTTAATTCCTTCACAACTTCTCCCCCTACCATTACCCCTTCTAAATCAAAACATAAATCCAAGTATACCTCAAATCCATCGTGAGTCTCTCCCATATCCTTCTGCGCTACATTACCTGCCAAACTACTGGCTATATGGGCCGCAATACTATCGGCATTGGTATTTAACAGTTGCCCCTTGCCGTCGGATGTTAAAGGGGCGATAACCGGAACCACCCCTCGTGATAATAAGGAGATAAGCTCCTCTGATTGGACCGATACGATATCGCCCACCAACCCAAAATTTATGGGTTCAACGGAACGTTTAACCGAGCGAATCAGCCCTAAATCGGTACCGGTTAATCCTAGTGCCTTCAAGGATCTTGCTTCTAATTGCGCTACTATTTTTTTATTGATCAGCCCTCCATACACCATGGTGGCAATCTCTAACATAGGCTCATTAGTTACCCGGCGACCATCAATCATTTTGGTTTCAACCCCTAGTGCACTAGCCACCTCAGAGGCTTTTACACCCCCTCCGTGCACAATTATCATGGATGTATTGGATTGCTCAGCCACCCAGTCCAACAAGCGTGCTAACTGCTCGTCATTCTCGGCTACTTTGCCGCCAATTTTTATGATATGTATGGGCTTAACCAATTAGTGTTCCTCCAGCAATAACGATAATACCGTTTGCATTGAGACCACGCGGTTAGCGGCTTGCGGAATCACTACACTACGATCACTGTCTAATACCGCATCACTTACAATCACATTTCTACGTACCGGTAAGCAGTGCATAAAATAAGCGTCATTCGTGAGCGCCATTTTCTCTTCGTTCACCATCCAATCCTCATCGGTACTCAGTACGTGACCATAACTCGAATAGCTCGACCAATTTTTTGCGTAGATAAAATCGGCTCCCTCAAAAGCTTGCCTCTGGTCCATTTCAACCCGAGCAGACCCCACAAATTCAGGGGCTAGTTCATATCCTTCTGGATGGGTAATGACCAAATCTACCTCTGCCAAATTCATCCACTGAGAAAAGGAATTAGCTACGGCATGAGGTAGGGCTCTGGGATGGGGTGCCCAGCTTAAAACCACCTTGGGACGAGCTGTAGTTTTAAGTTCTTCAATGGTAAGTAGGTCCGCAAATGCTTGGAGTGGATGACCGGTTGAAGATTCCATATTAATAATAGGTACACCCGCATACTGCATAAATGCGGTTAACACCGGCTCAGAATAATCATAGGTCCGATCCTTCAAACCAGCAAAAGCTCGTATCGCGATAAAATCAAAATAAGCACCCATAACGGCTGCGGCTTCTTTTATATGTTCAGCGGTATCTCCATTCATAATGGTACCGTCGGAAAATTCTAATTTCCAACTCTCGGCTCCCACATCTAAGACCACGGCATCCATGCCTAAATTTTGTGCCGCTCGTTGCGAACTAAGTCGGGTGCGAAGACTGGGATTAAAAAACAATAATCCAATACTTTTGTGTTGTCCTTTCGTATACCCCTTTCGGGGATTTGCTTTAACGGACTTGGCATGCTCCAGAGCAAGCTCCAGGGAACCCAAGTCATGCACATCAAAAAAATGCTTCATATTGTATGCTTTAGATTAACGTTATCAACCGACCTATGATTCTGTTCTTCACACCCATTAGCCTAGTTGTTCCAACTCTTCTAGTAGTGCGCTTAGAAACAGATCCACCTCAGGTTGGTTAATGTTCAATGGGGGTAACAAACGTAAGGTATTAGGGTTTGAGGAACTCCCCGTAAAGATATGATGCGTATACAATAGCTTTTTGAGAAGCTCTGCAATAG
>JAYPDB010000039.1:0-14476 GCA_038125045.1 Bacteroidota bacterium | reverse complement strand
GTATAGACGGGCTTGCATCGGCAGAAACACAAGGTGGTTTGGAGCGACGTATTTATGTCGATGTTTCTCCCATGTCATTAGCCCAATACAACCTTTCCCCTTCCGATATTGAACTAGCATTGAGTTCGAATAATGCTCAACTCCCCATTGGAAATGTAATTTCGGATAAAATTAGTTACTCGGTACGAGCACAATCCACCTATGAATCGGTGGATCAAATTGCCAATACCATTGTCCAAATTTCTGAAACCGGGGTGCCCATTCGGGTCAAAGATGTGGCAGAAGTAAGTGATGGATTCACGGATGTTACAAGTTTGGTTACTGTAAATGATAGAAACAGTGTATCGGTAGATATTCAAAAAAGCTCGGACGCCAACACCTTAGATGTGGTAAATGCCGTAAAAGCCGCCATCCCAGATCTAAACGAAATCATGCCTCCTGGCGTCAATATCCAGATCCTATCCGATGAAGGACGTAATATCGAAGACTCCATCAATAACCTCTCCCAATCAGCTACCAGTGCACTCATTGTAGTGATCGCAGTAATTCTAATTTTTATGGGTGGTTGGAGAATATCCTTGGTTGTTGCTACTTCCATCCCCGTGTCTATAGCGGCTAGTTTCGCGGCTATGTATTTCGCGGATCTGACTCTGAACATTCTAACCATTTCAGCCTTAGCCTTGGCGATTGGCCTTTTGGTAGACAATTCTATTGTAGTTACGGAAAGCATCGCGCGTAAACTTGAAGAGGGCATGAGTAAATTTGATGCGGCATTAAAAGGCACGAACGAAGTGATAGGTGCGCTCTTGGGTTCTACCTTAACCACACTAGGAGTATTTATTCCTATCATAATGCTGAGCGGAGTTCAAGCTAGCTTCTTTAGAGAATTCGCATTTACCATCTGTTTCGCAATCGGATTTTCTTTTTTATCCTCGATTATACTTGTGCCTGTTATTTCCCTACTAGCACTAGATGGAAAACAATTCAACCGGAATAATCTTGCCTTTCGTGGCATTAGCCATCTAGAAAAACGCTACACGACTATTCTACGTTGGATGCTCCAGCACAAATGGGTGGCCGTTGTTTCCATGATTAGCATCATAACCGCTACCAGTTATCTCTATGGAACCATTAACAAAGAAGGCTTCCCAGAAACAGACTCAGGAGAAATCGATATCGATATCACACTCCCGGAAGGAAGTAAACTCGTTCGTACGATGGAGGTCTTAGAAGCTTTCAACGCAAAGCTAGGGGACATGCCTGAAGTACAAACACGGATTGCATCCATTGGTCGTTCACGCTGGACCGAACAGACCAACCGTGGAGAGATTAGTGTAGTGCTTGTGCCTGAAAGTGAAAGAGAAGTGAGCACCAATGATTTCTCTTTACGATTGCGCCGGGAACTAGTAGCCGCTGGAACGGATGTTCGTATTCGGGTTGAAGGGGGTGGTTTAAACTTTGGACGCGGATTTAGTTTTGGTGGTGGTGCCATACGATTAAGCCTTATTGGCCCAGAGATTGACCAGTTGGTTGCCATATCTAACGATATCGAGAAAAATTTACTTGCCGATCCCAACATTATTTCTGTTGATAACGGTCGAACAGATCCAACCCCAGAACTTCATTTTTATGTAGATCGCGAACGAGTGGGTAGACTGGGCACAAACCTCAATACCATAGCTTCGAACCTAAGAACACAAACACTCGGTAATCAGGCTGGTTTTTATATCGATGAAGGCCGTGAGATACCTATAGAAGTACGCTCTCGACGTGAAGCATTGAAAAATCGTGATGATTTATTTGATGTTGAGGTATTCCAAGTGGGTGATCAACGCGTACCCATCGTAGCTGTTGGAGAATTTGTACCAACCGAAGGGGTAGATTCCTTCCAGCGTAGAGACCGAGAAACCGTGCTTGATGTTAACATTCGAGTCGATGGGGATGCGAACGAATACCGAGAAAAAATTATATCATTCATTCAATCTGAAATTGTTCTACCCGAAGGGTATCGTTATGAATTCACGGGTAGTACCGCTGAATCGGCAGCTGGCTTTCAACAATTTTTCTATGCATTAATCGCAGCCGTCTTATTGATGTACATGATTATGGCATCGCTTTTTGAAAACTTCCGAGATCCTTTTGTGATCTGGCTTTGCATTTTCATGGCGGCATTTGGGGCTTTAGCCTTTTTGGTTCTCTTAGGTGACCCTCTCTCTACTACCGCACAAATTGGTATGTTTATGTTGGTGGGTATTATAGTCAACAACGGTATTGTGTTGGTAGATTATATTCATCTTAATACAAAGGGTATTGCTTTTGATCCTACCCGTGGTTCTGAGTATATGAATCAAGTAGTTGAAGCTTGTAGACGCCGTATGCGTCCAATTCTATTAACTGCAATTACAACCATCTGTTCCATGGTTCCCCTTTCTCTTGAATTGGGATCAGGAGCTGAAATTTGGTCACCCTTAGCAAAAGCAGTAATTGGAGGATTGTTGTTTGGCGCTGTCTTAACCCTCTTTATTACTCCTGCGATATCGGTAGGATTTAATCAAAGTATTAATTGGATAAAGCAACTTCGTAACCGTTAATTCGTATATCTAGGTCTAAACTACTATCAGATATTTTGTGGTTTAGATTAGATAATCGCTTACAGATTTTATATAATAAAAAGAAAAGGAGTAGTCATGAGTAAAACAGAAAGTTTTTTAACAGGATTGATAACTGGAGCGCTAGCTGGCTCTATCATAGCCCTATTATATGCTCCAGATACGGGTTCTAATACACGAAAAAAATTGAGCTATCAGGTAAGTCATTATCGGGATGAGCTTATTGATCTCATTGGCGAATTACAAAAAGAAAAAGACAAGCTCATGTCAGAAGCCAAAGAAAAAGGTGAAAAAGTCGTATCAGAAGCAAAGAAAAAAGCCGATGACCTCATTAAAGAGGCCGAACATCTTCTGGAAGCCATAGATCAAGCACCAAAAGCATAAAAAAAGCCCCTTCTGATAATTCAAAAGGGGCTTTAAATTTTTAGCTTAGGAATTTAAGTAGCTACTTATTCCTCTCCAGCCAAAGGCTCAGTATCTTCACCACCTAGGGCTTCGAATACTTTTGCGATTTCTTCCTCGCCTTCTTCCATGTCTTTACGAGAACCAACAATAAGTTCGTTGTACTCACGAAGACCAGTACCGGCAGGTACTTTATGGCCCACAACCACATTTTCTTTAAGGCCGCGTAAATGATCACGCTTAGCCTCAATAGATGCTTGTGTAAGTACTTTAGTTGTTTCTTGGAAGGAAGCAGCAGATAACCAGCTTTCCGTAGATAATGCAGCACGAGTGATACCTAAAAGTATCGGTTTAGAAATTGCTGGTTTTGCTTCCAGTACTTCTAACTCAGCTTTGTCTTCTTTAATGAGCTGATTATTAATCTCGCGAACTTCACGACGATCTAAAATGGTACCTTTTTTGAGTTCACTACCACCTGGGTTGCGAACCACAAATTTACCAATAAGTTCGTCATTCTGTTGATTTACCTCAAAACGGTCCACTTTATCACCTTCTAGGTACATAGTATCACCTGGATCAGTAATTTCAACCTTCTGCATCATAGTGCTTACGATAACTTCAATATGCTTATCGTTAATTTTCACCCCTTGCAGACGATAGACTTCCTGAATCTCATTTACTAGATATGACTGTACCGCGTAAGGTCCTAATATATTTAGGATATCTTGCGCTGGGATGGTTCCATCCGATAATGGTTGACCAGCTTTTACAAAGTCATTGGACTGAACCAAGATATGCTTACTAAGAGAAATGAGGTATTTCTTTTCATCTGTACCATCCTTAGATCGTACAATCACCTCTTGAGAACCACGCTTACGAGCGCCCATCTCAACAATACCATCAATTTCACTTACGGTAGCAGGGTCGCTTGGAGAACGAGCTTCAAAAAGTTCGGTTACTCTAGGTAGACCCGCAGTAATATCCTTGGATTTACCAGTAGCTCTAGGAATTTTAGCAAGAATCTGACCTGCAGATACCTTCTCACCATCTTCAACCACGATATGTGTATCTACTGGGAGAGTGCTTTCTCTAAGTCGATCACTGCCACCTTTAACTACCAGGGTAGGTACTAAACTACGGTCTTTTGAGTCCGTAATGACTTTCTCACGGTGACCGGTTTGAGCATCCGTATCTTCGGTATAGGTTACACTCTGAATGATGTCTTTGTAGGCAACTTCTCCATCGATTTCAGAGAAAATTAAGGCATTATAAGGATCCCACTTACATAACTGAGCTCCTTTAGGTACCATGTCGCCTTCTTCTACCATCATTTCACAACCGTAAGGTACGTTGTAGCTGATCAATACTTTACCTTCATCATCAACTATTTTCAACTCACCCGCACGGCTCAAGACTAAGTTGTGTTCTTCTTCCCCGTCGTTGTACTCAACCACGCGAATATTTTCGAACTCAACTTTACCATCAAATTTCGCTTTGTGCTGAGACTCCGCCTCTAGACGAGATGCCGTACCCCCTACGTGGAAAGTACGAAGCGTTAACTGAGTACCTGGTTCACCAATAGATTGTGCTGCAATAACACCTACTGCTTCACCTTTCTCAACCACCGTACCTCGTGCAAGATCACGTCCGTAACATTTTGCACACACCCCACGACCCGTCTCACAAGTAAGTACCGATCGAATTTCAACTTCTTCGATAGAGGTTTCTGCAATCTTTTTAGCAACGGTTTCGTCGATCATTTGATTGGCTTCACAAATAAGTTCATCACTTATTGGGTCATACACATCGTGTAATGAGAATCTACCAATGATACGGTCTTCAAGACGCTCAATAATGTCTTCATTATCCTTCAATGCCTGCATTTTGATACCTCTTAGCGTACCACAGTCATCTTCGGTAATGATTACATCTTGAGAAACGTCAACAAGACGTCTGGTCAAATAACCAGCATCGGCCGTCTTAAGAGCCGTATCAGCAAGACCTTTACGTGCACCGTGAGTAGAAATGAAGTACTCAAGTACCGTAAGCCCTTCTTTGAATGAAGACAGGATGGGGTTTTCAATAACCTCATTACCCTGCTGCATTGAACTCTTTTGTGGCTTCGCCATAAGTCCACGCATACCACCCAACTGACGAATTTGTTCTTTCGAACCCCTCGCACCTGAGTCGGCCATCATAAATACGGGGTTGAAACCTTCACGATCATCTGCCAGAGCTTGGAATAGCGTTTCAGATACACGGTTAGTGGTACTAGTCCACTTATCAATTACCTGATTATATCGCTCATTGTCCGTAATGAAACCCATCTCATAGCGACCTTGGATATCGGTCACTTCATCCTTGGCTCCATTAATTAAATTAGCTTTCGCATCAGGGATAATAATATCCTCTAAGCTAAACGATAACCCACCAAGAGTCGCATTTTCATAGCCAATTCTCTTCATGTTATCGAGGAATTCTGCAGCCTTTGCAGTACCTACTTTCGCATGGATATCACCAATTAATACTCGAAGCTCTTTCTTACCAAGCGTTTTGTTAATGAAGCCCATTTCAGCAGGAACAATCTCATTAAACAATACACGACCAGTAGATGTTTTTACTACTTCGGTTACTTCTTCACCAACTTCATTCAGATAACTAACACGTACATTAATTTTAGAATGAACGTTAATCTGTCGTTGATCGAATGCAATAATTACTTCCTGTGGAGAAGAAAATGTTTTACCCTCACCAAGTTGACCACTTCGAGGTTTCGTGAGATAGTACAGACCCAAAATCATATCCTGTGACGGAACGGCAATTGGGCCACCACTAGCTGGGCTCAAGATATTGTGAGAACCCAACATAAGTACAGAAGCCTCTAGCACCGCGTCATGGCTCAAAGGCAAGTGAACCGCCATTTGATCACCATCGAAATCCGCATTAAAGGCCGTACATGCCAATGGATGTAATCGAATGGCTTTTTCTTCTATAAGCACGGGTTGAAATGCCTGTATACCCAAACGGTGTAGGGTTGGGGCACGGTTAAGCATAACGGGATGTCCATCGATTACGTTTTCAAGAACTTCCCAAACTACCGCATCTCTACGATCGACAACTTTTTTCGCGCTTTTTACCGTTTTTACAAAACCACGCTCGATGAGTCGTCGGATGATAAATGGCTTATATAGTTCAACTGCCATCTCTTTTGGAAGACCACACTCATGCATTTTGAGTTCTGGACCTACCACAATTACAGAACGGCCTGAGTAATCGACCCGCTTACCTAATAGGTTTTGACGGAATCGTCCACTCTTACCTTTGAGCATATCGCTTAAAGATTTCAATGGGCGATTGTTGTTTCGAACCGCATTAGATTTTCGAGAATTATCATAAAGTGAATCAACCGCTTCTTGAAGCATGCGTTTTTCATTACGCAAAATTACATCAGGAGCTTTGATATCAATCAATCGCTTAAGGCGGTTGTTTCGAATGATTACACGCCGATAGAGATCGTTAAGATCTGAAGTTGCAAAACGACCTCCCTCTAAAGGAACCAATGGACGTAATTCTGGTGGAATAACCGGAATTACCCGTTGAACCATCCATTCAGGTCGGTTTTCAGTGTGCTTAGCAGCTGCCCTAAAGGATTCGATCACTTGTAGCTGCTTCAATTTCTTTTTCTTTCTCATTTGAGAAGTCTCTTCTCGAACTTCTTCTCTGAGATTGAAAGCCATTTCATCAAGGTCAAGGTCAGCTAACATTGCTTCTAGAGCATCGGCACCTTCTTTAACGATGAAACGATCTTCATCGTCCTCATCGAGATCGAAGTGTTCCTCTGGTAGCTGATCCATAATGTCGTACTTCTCTTCTTCGGTAATAAAATCACCCTTCGAGTATCCGAGATCACGAGCTAAACCTGGATTGATGATAACAAAAGTCTCGTAATAGACAATCTTATCTAGATTCTTTGATGATAGCCCTAATAAATAGGCAATCTTGTTTGGCAACGATTTAAAGTACCAAATATGAACCGTAGGAACGGTAAGGGTAATATGCCCCATACGCTCTCTACGAACAGCTTTTCTGGTAACTTCAACCCCACAACGATCACAGATGATGCCTTTGTATCGTATACGCTTATACTTTCCACAATGGCATTCATAATCTTTAACAGGACCAAAGATTTTTTCACAAAACAAACCATCCATTTCTGGTTTGAATGTTCGATAGTTAATGGTCTCTGGGGTTAATACTTCTCCATGAGATCTGGAAAGTATGGTTTCTGCAGAGGCGAGAGATACACCAATGCTGTTAAAATCGTTGGTAACTGCTAATGTTTTTGTAATTGGCAAAATATTCTCCGTTTTGTAATTAACAGTGTTTAATCTAGATGAATTTCAAGGCCTAACCCCATGAGCTCACGGAGTAATACCTTAAAGGATTCAGGTACATCACCATCGGGCAGGTTTTCACCTTTAACAATGGCCTCATAGACTTTAGAACGTCCTTTTACGTCATCACTCTTCACGGTTAGCATCTCTTTTAAGATACTAGAAGCACCATAGGCGTACAGAGCCCATACTTCCATCTCACCGAGTCTTTGACCACCAAATTGTGCCTTACCACCCAAGGGTTGTTGAGTAATAAGTGAGTATGGTCCAATAGAACGCGAGTGCATTTTGTCTTGCACCAAGTGATTCAATTTAATCATGTAGATGTAACCAACTGTAGTCTGTTGAGAGAAAGGCTCTCCACTTCGTCCGTCAAATAGGGTTACACGTCCATCCTCAGGGAGTCCTGCTTCACGTAATTTACCTTTAACATCATCCATTGAGGCACCATCAAAAATTGGGGAAGCAAACGTTGTCCCTAATTTTTTAGCCGCCCATCCAAGAATGGTTTCATAAATCTGACCTAAGTTCATACGTGATGGTACCCCTAATGGGTTGAGGCAGATGTCTACCGGAGTTCCATCTTCCATAAATGGCATGTCTTCAACAGGTACAATTTTAGCAACCACACCTTTGTTTCCGTGACGACCGGCCATTTTATCTCCTACTTGAAGTTTACGCTTTTTAGCAACATAAACTTTGGCTTTTTGGATGATTCCAGGAGGTAACTCATCGCCTACTTGAATAGCAAAGGTTCTTCTCTTTGCCTCGCTATCAATTTCTCTTCGTAGTTCTCGATAATTATGGAAAAGCATTTTTACGTGCTTTACCAATTCCTTATCAGTGGCCCAATCAATATTCTCATTGATGTTTACGGGATCGATTTCTTCGAAAACAGATTTTTTGTATTTCTCACCTTTAGGGATCAGTTCAACCCGACTGTAATCATACACGCCTGGTGATGTTTTGTCACGTAAAAGTGCATACATCTTGTCTGCCCATTGTTGATTTAACTCAGATAGCTTTTCAGCATATCGTTCGTTTTCTAATTCAACACGTTTCTTTTCTTCCTTGCGAGAAATTAACTCATCTCGTTTACGACTAAATAATCGCGTATCGATAACCGTACCAGATACTCCAGGAGGCGTTTTCAATGAGGCATCTTTCACATCACCTGCTTTGTCCCCGAAGATGGCACGCAATAGCTTTTCTTCTGGTGTTGGATCCGTTTCGCCTTTAGGGGTAATTTTACCTACTAAAATATCGCCTGGATTAATTTTCGCACCAATTCGAATCATCCCTTTCTCATCCAAATTACGAGTAGCTTCTTCGCTAACATTTGGAATTTCACGGGTTAGTTCTTCTTCTCCACGCTTGGTGTCTCGTACTTGCTGCTCAAACTCAGTGATGTGTATAGAAGTGTAGATATCCTCCTGAACAATTCGCTCACTGATTACGATGGCATCCTCAAAGTTATAACCTCTCCAAGGCATGAAGGCTACAAGTAGGTTTCTACCTAAAGCAAGTTCACCCCCGTCTGTGGAGCAACCATCTACAATCGCCTGATCTTTTTTCACACGATCTCCAATCTTAACAATTGGTCGTTGATTGGTTGCCGTATCTTGGTTGGTTCGAGTGAACTTTTCAAGATTATAGGTTTTAATACCGCCATCGAAGTAGCAATTTTGCTCCATCTCACTACGATCATACTTCACGCGTATTTCAGTAGCACTCACGTATACCACTTCACCATCCGCTTCCGCCGTAATAATGGCGCGTGAGTCTCTTGCAGCACGGTGCTCAAGACCCGTACCCACTACCGGGGCTTCTGGACGTAACAATGGAACCGCTTGACGTTGCATGTTCGAGCCCATCAAGGCACGGTTGGCATCATCATGTTCAATAAAAGGAATCAGAGCAGCAGCTAATGAGGTAATCTGGTTAGTTGCCACATCCATGTACTCGATTTCATCTACTCGAGCCTGGGTGTAGTTACCTTCACGCATTCTCGAGAACACGGTTTCATTTACAAAGGTACCGCTGTCACTAAGTTCCGCATTTGCCTGTGCAATAACCGTTTCGTCTTCCTGCTCTGCAGCTAAATACTCAACTTCTTTGCTCACTTTACCGTCTTTGACTTTCCGATAAGGTGTCTCAATGAAACCGAAATCATTCACTTTTGCATGCACACAAAGGGATGAGATAAGACCGATATTGGGACCTTCTGGGGTCTCAATTGGGCATAAACGACCATAGTGAGTATAGTGAACATCACGAACTTCGAAACCAGCTCGCTCACGGGTTAGACCACCTGGTCCTAGAGCAGACATACGTCTTTTATGAGTTAACTCGGCAAGCGGATTCGTTTGATCCATGAATTGCGAGAGCTGATTAGTACCAAAGAATGTGTTAATTACACTCGAGATCGTTCTGGCATTCACCAAATCTTGCGGGGTTAATTGCTCCGCATCACGTGAATTCATACGCTCTTTTATGGTACGAGCCATACGAGCAAGCCCAATAGCAAACTGTTGCCCAAGTTGCTCCCCAACCGTTCTGATACGTCGGTTACTCAAATGGTCAATATCATCGACCTGTGATTTCAAATCTTTTAGCCTAATCACTTCTTTGATAATAGCAACAATATCTTCTTTGGTGAGATACTGCACCTTCGTGTCATCTAGATGGAGCCGTTTATTCAATCGATAACGACCAACCTCACCCAAATCATATTTCTTATCTGAGAAGAAAAGACGTTCTAGTATGGCACGTGAAGTCTCAGGGTCTGGCATTTCACCAGAACGAATTTGCTGATAGACTTCACCAAGTGCTGAATGCTCATCATGAGTAGGATCTTTACGGATCGTATTCATAATTACAGATCGCTCAGATTCCTCAGTACTGATTTTCTGAATAAGAACTGTCTTTAGCTCAGCATCTTTTAGTAGACCGTAATCATCTTCCGTGAGCTCATGATCTCGCTCTAAAACATTAATGCGCTTTGTCGCTTCGGTTACTTCACCTGTTTCATCGTCTACGACTTCTTCAATAACATCCTTAGTGATGTTCTCAGCTAATCTGTGCCCAACTAATTTCTTGTTGAAATCGGCCTTAGATCCAAATTTTACTGCTTCTGATAAACCAAAAAGATTTAATAAGTCTTCATCCGTAGAATACCCTAAGGAGCGAAGTAGAGTGGTAGCAGGTATCTTCTTTTTACGGTCGATATATGCCCACATCACGTCCCGAATATCGGTAGTAAATTCAATCCAAGAACCTTTGAAAGGAATCACTCGTGCCGAGTACAGTTGGGTACCATTTGGATGCATAGACTGCCCAAAGAATACGCCAGGTGAACGGTGTAATTGACTTACAATAACACGTTCGGCACCGTTGATAATGAAGGTCCCTCTATGAGTCATCCATGGTAAATCACCAAGAAATACCTCTTGTTCAATGGTTTCAGATGCTTCATCTGAATCATCTACAGATGACAATCTGAGCTTTGCTTTGAGAGGTACCGAGTAGGTTAACCCACGCTCTTGACATTCGTTAATGGTATAGCGGGGTACATCTACGTTGTAATACAAGAACTCAAGAATATGAGTCTCTCGTGTATCTTGTATTGGAAAATTCTCGTTAAATATTCGCTGAAGACCTTGATTTTCTCTCTCATTAGGGGCAATATCCAATTGTACGAATTTCTCGAAAGATTCTAATTGGATGTCGAGGAAATCTGGGTATTCAAGCACGTGTTTCGTGCGACCGAATGATTCTCTGTTGGTATTGGGGATAGTTTGCATCTTCTTACTCAAAAGGAACCTCTCCTTAAAGATTGAAGGGTGATAATCGTATTTAGCCTTTTATGGCCGTGTAGTATAGACGCCAATAGCCAATACCGTTTTCACGATATTGGCTACCAACGAAATGTCAAATGGAATTACTTGAGCTCTACAGTAGCTCCAGCCTCTTCTAATTTGGCTTTGATGTCTTCAGCTTCCTCTTTGGAAACGCCTTCTTTAACGTTACCAGGAGCACCATCTACTAAGTCTTTGGCTTCTTTCAGACCAAGACCTGTAATTCCACGTACTTCTTTGATTACAGCAATTTTCTTAGCACCTGCACTAGCAAGAACTACGGTGAATTCTGATTGCTCTTCACCAGCAGCAGCGTCTCCGCCACCAGCAGCTGGTCCAGCTACTGCAACAGCAGCGGCAGCAGGTTTAATACCGTACTCTTCTTCAAGAACAGTAGCAAGTTCGTTTGCTTCTTTGATTGTTAGGTTGACTAGCTGTTCAGCTAAATCTTTCACGTCAGCCATTTTTTTCTCCAGTTGTTTTTAGTAAAAATCGTTAGTTGATAAATAAGGGTTAATTTTCGCCTTTCTCGGCGATGGTTTTTATAGCTCCTACAAGGTTTGATCCCTGTGCATTCACAGCGCCAACCACGTTGGTAATTGGTGCCATAAGCAGCCCAAGAATGTCTCCAATGATCTCATCTTTAGACTTCATCGCAGCGAGAGTTTCAAGCTTATCTGGTCCATAGAAATCTCCATCTATGAATGCAGCTTTGAATTCAGGCTTTGAATTGTTTTCCTTGATAAAATCTTTAAGAACCTTAGCAGGTGCCGATAGTTCGTCCTCTACAAAAGCAAATGCATTTTGATCGGTAAGCAATGGCAATAATTCGTCATAGCCACCCACCTCTTGCATGGCAAGCTTCATGAGCTTGTTTTTATATACTTTATAAGTGACGTTTCCCTTACGGAATGCACCACGTAGCTTATTAGCCTGAGCAACAGACATCCCTTGGTACTTGGTCACGTAAAGTGCCCCAGAGCTTTGCAAGGTTGCTGTAATCTCGTCTAAAACTGCTCGTTTTTCTGCAGTAGGCATAATTTAAATCCTCCTAATTAAGAGATGTAACTGCGGTTCTACTTATGGGTATGCTAGGTCCCATGGTACTGCTCATGAATACACTTTTCACATAAATACCCTTGGCAGAAGATGGTTTTAATCGCATGACCGTAGTTAGAAAAGCCTCAGCATTTTCTTTTATCTGATCAGTATTAAAACTCACTTTACCTACCGTAGAGTGAAGTATTCCGGCTTTGTCTACACGGAAGTCAATCTGTCCAGCTTTCACTATTTTTACAGCTTTTGCAACTTCCATGGTTACGGTACCACTTTTGGGATTCGGCATTAAGCCTCTTGGACCTAGGAATCGACCCAGTTTTCCGAGCTTGCCCATTACATCTGGGGTTGCAATGATCACGTCGATCTCTGCCCACCCTTCTTCAATTTTTGCGATGTAATCATCTAATCCAACATGATCGGCGCCTGCTTCTCTCGCTTCGTCTTGTTTTGCTTCATTCACGAGCGCTAAGACACGAATGTCTTTACCTGTACCGTGAGGTAAGCTTACTGTACCACGTACCATTTGATCCGCATGTCGTGGATCTACACCTAAGCGTATATCAATGTCGACTGATGCGTCAAATGACGTAGTAGAAGTTTTTTTTACAAGATCACAAGCTTCTTCCAGAGAGTATTCTACTTCTGGATTCACAAGTGCCACAGCTTGTTGATATTTTTTTCCTTTTTTTGCCATGATTACAACTCCTTTACTTGTCGCGATTAACTCTAAGACCCATACTTCGGGCTGTTCCAGCAATCATTTCGGCAGCGGCTTCAAGATCGAAAGCATTTAAATCTTCCATCTTTTCCTCTGCGATCTGCTTGCATTGAGACCATGTGACCGTTCCTACTTTGTTTCGGTTGGGTTCACCAGAACCAGACTTGAGCTTAGCAGCCTGTTTGAGTAATACGGGTGCGGGCGGAGTTTTCGTTTTAAATGTAAACGACTTATCTGCAAACACCGTAATCTCAACAGGTATTACCGTACCCGTCTTGTCCTGAGTCTTAGCATTAAAGGCTTTACAAAACTCCATAATATTGATACCAGCCTGACCAAGTGCCGGTCCCACAGGGGGTGCCGGATTAGCCTGACCGCCAACAATCTGGAGCTTCAGGATTCGTTCAACTTTTTTAGCCATGGATTCTCAGGATCCTTTTCTAAGTGTTATAACTTCTGTTTATCGCGTAATAGCTAGTGTGCATCAACTAGGTTCTTTAGGTCGTTGTTTCAACTTGGTTAATGTCTACTTCTACTGGTGTCTTTCTTCCGAAAATACTTACCAAGACACGTAGTTTTAGTTTATCTGCATTTACCTCTTGAACCGTACCATCGAAATCTTTAAACGGTCCTGAGATAACTTTAACCAAATCACCCTCTCGGTAAGGAATTTCAATATTAGCCGATTCCAAACCTGCCTCTTGCACTCGTCCAATGATGCGTTGAACTTCATGCTTTTTTAGCGGGGTGGGCACCTTTGATTGACCTCCTACTACTAGAAAGCCCATACAAGATGGTGCACTTTGTACCAAATTATTTACTTCTTCGTCATAATGAGTTTGTAACAGGATGTATCCTGGGAAAAAATTCTTTTCACGAGTTCTCTTCTTACCGTTACGAATCTCTACTATAGTCTCCGTAGGAACAAGGACATCCTTGATCTTGTGCTCTAGCTTATGATCTTCGATTTCTCGGTCGAGAAACTCTTTTACTTTTTTTTCATGACTGGAAAAGCAGCGAACTACATACCAGCCAAAGTCTAGTTCTTTACTCATTATCTATATATAGCCTCTAAGACAGTGCTGTAAACTTGATCGATACCAAAGATCAATACCGATAGTATAATGGAGAATACAACGACAATAATGGTATTGTCGATGAGTTCGTTTTGCGTAGGCCAGGATACTTTTTTGAATTCTTTAGTTACGCTGTCGAAAAAATTAGTAAGCTTTTCCATAGTTTTGTTTAGTTAGCACGGGTGGAGAGACTCGAACTCCCGACACCTGGTTTTGGAGACCAGTGCTCTACCAACTGAGCTACACCCGTATATACCAAAGAGCACGAGTGCTCCTTGGTAATACTATGTGTCGGACAATTAGTCCAGAATTTTAGTTACAACGCCGGCACCCACGGTACGGCCACCTTCACGAATCGCGA
>JAYPDB010000038.1:0-14793 GCA_038125045.1 Bacteroidota bacterium | reverse complement strand
GTGTTGTAAAAGTTAGTCTTGAAGAAATTGATGCGCTCAGTTTCAATGCCTTACGGTATGTTTTGGCGGCTGGTTTACTGGCATTTACCACCAAAAAAAGAGGATACCCTCTAAGAGTGGAACGACAAGATGTGTGGCCTTTGATAGGAATTGCACTGGTAGGGAATGTTCTTTATCAATTATTTTTCATTATAGGCGTAGACTACACGTACTCAGCGAATGCGGCTGTCATGCTGGGCACCATTCCTGTTTGGGTGGCCGTATTATCGCACCTATTTACCGAAGAAAAACTCACTAAGTACAAAACTCTGGGCATTGGTTTAGCTTTTGTGGGAATACTATTAATCGTTACCGGATCTAAACAAGGTATATCCTTAGCCTCAAAGACATTTTTAGGAGATCTCATAATTTTAGGAGCTGCTATATCTTGGGGAGTCTACACCATACTCGCTAAAAAATTTCTAAAAAAGTATCCAAGTACTCAATTCACGGGTGTCATGTCTATCATTGGTATGGTCTGTCTACTACTCATTGGGTTGCCAAATCTTGTATCTGTTGAATGGACTAAGGTATCTTTGGTTGGATGGATAGGTGTCATTTATAGCGGCCTACTCTCGATTGGTCTTGCATATTTAATATGGAACAATAGTGTTTCTAAAATTGGGGCCGTTAGAACCGCAGCCTACCAAAACCTAGTACCCGTTCTAGGCCTCGTATTTGGAGTCGTACTCCTTCAAGAGGCCTTAACACTCCAACAATATAGTGGATCAGCAATGGTTATAGCGGGAATCATATTCTCCCGTTTTTAATTGTTTGCTCCCGAAACTAAACCTTATATTGTTACAAATTAAGATGTCCCTTGTTATGAGTTTACATGTATTTCGTTTTTATAGTTTGTTAACGGTCACGCTCTTGTTGGGTAGTGCTCACGCATTAGCACAATCCAAGACTGAGACGAATCGGCCGAATTACGGCAGTGAATTATCGAATAATTATTATGTCGATGAAGCAGGATTACAATTGGCTATTAATGCCACACCTTTAGATAATTTTATTGATGCAAGTTCCTATCTCATAGGTCCTTATGATGTGATCAGTCTTCAGGGAGTAGGTCTTACCGAATTTAGTTACCGGGCTATTTTGGTCAATGCCCTAGGAGATATCATTACTCCAATAGCCGGTAAAATCAATTTAAAAGGCCTCACCATTGAAGAGGCAGAAGCAAAGGTCAGAACCCATTTTTCTGAATACATCCTAGATACCGAAGTCTATTTAACGCTCGATAGACCTCGTCCGGTGAGCATTCATATTGGTGGTAATATTCCGAACCCAGGTCGTTATGTCGTCCCAGCAGGTACTCGCTACGACGCCCTAATCACGGGTTTCGAAATCGGAGAAGAATTCATATCTCCATTGGTGAACGTAGAGAATAAGCAACAGATTATTTCAACCCGACAAACCATTTCTGGTATCAATTTTGATCGCCTTTCGGCTACTCAAAGCGAAGAAGGCGAGCTAGCGGATTCTCGCTTCCGTCAATTAGCACAGAAATACGACATGCGCTATATCAAGGTGAATTCAAAAAATGGAGATCTCAGATATATTGATTTGTATGCGTACTTCAATTCAGGTCTAGACGAATTTGCACCCTATATTGCCGACGGAGACCAGGTCACCTTTATCGACCATTCCTTTGACCGTCCGACCATTAGTTTATCAGGTGCTGTTAATAGTCCCTTTTCTGGAACCTACCGAACCGATGATACCTTTAACAAATTACTCCAGATTGCTGGCGGATATCATCCCGAAGCAGATTCTAGTCAGGTTATTCGCATTCGAAATGGGGCCTCAGGTAGCCTACGAGAAACCCTTCAATTATCCAGTGATGATGATATTGAGATCATTGCAGGAGACCAATTCATCATTCCCTATACCAAAAAAAATACCAACATCGGTAATATTCGCATTGAGGGAATGATTGATGTGCCGGGTATTTATTCTATCAACAATGGGAAAACCACACTTGGTGAAGTATTGGAGTTAAGTGGGGGGCTTCACGAGGGTGCGCTGGCTACTGCTGCCTACCTTATACGTGAATCCTCAAATCAACGAGGAGTGAACTCGGTAACAGATATTAACCTCACCCTACTAAGTAAAAGTTATGACCAATTTTTAGAGGGTTTCGACTACTTAGAACTAGAAGAGATTTTAGCGTCCAATCGCATGGCCATAGATTTAACCGATGAGCGTGTGTTGAGAGAAGTTACCCTTCAAGACGGGGATCGTATCTATGTTCCAACTGATAATAAAAATGTGCGTTTGATGGGGCAAGTAAACAGTCCAGGCTTTTATGCATTTTCCAATCAATTATCGTTAGGCGACTATTTGAATCGTGCGAATGGATTTACAATTGCCGCCGATAGAGATCGTGTCTTTATTATTAAAGCAGGTAGCCGCAGTTGGTACAAACCGAGTGAAACCACCATTCAATCCGGTGATATTATATTTGTCGATCGCATTCCCCTTCAAGATGCGCGATCGGGTTTGGAATATCAATTAAGAATAGAAGATGTGAAAAATCAACGAATTCAAATTATCATGAGTGGTATCGGAGCCTTAACCAGCGTGGTTACGGCTTATGTCGCTGTTCGCCGTTTAAACTAATGATTTGATTAGTAAGGTTTCGAAGTAAAGTAAGAATGCAGCATCCCAAAACGTCCATGAAAATTGGGCTTATCACTCATTTGTTTCCCTCCGAAAGAGATCCTCATCGGGGTAAATTCATGTATGACCAATATCGAGCATTACGTGCTATCCCGAATGCTAAAGTTCGACTGTTGGTTCCCACACCTCGAGCCATTCCTGGTACCGAACGCTGGAAACTAAATAATTCCCCTTTACATCAAGTATCCATTACGGATGAACGCGTAAGCTACACCTCACTTCCCAAACGGAGAAAACCCGCCTTTATTCAGAAGAATCTATCGGCGGCCCTTGTGCAAAAATTACAAACAGAAACCCCCGATCTCATACACATCCACTGGTTGTATCCCGATGGCTTAGCCATACCGGAAATAAAAAAACTCAATATTCCAGTGGTACTCACGATTCATGGTAGTGACTGGTACAAGAGTTTAGACTTTCCTGAATTACTACCCTTACTTGAAGAATCACTGGATGCTGTAGACTATATCTATTGTTCAGGCCCTCAACTAAAAGAAGATATCCTACAGCGTTATCCTCAATGGAGTGATAAAACCGGTATCATTTACAATTTCATTGATACCGATTATTATACGGTTCCCACCGCCTACGAAACCTTTCGTGCTCTAGAGGAATTGGAATGGAAAGAGCAACAAACGCATGCCATCTGTGTGGCTAATATTCGAGAGGAAAAAGGTATCGATATTCTAATTCAGGCCGTTGAACAAGCTATTAATTCACCCGATTTTCAGTCCGTTGATGTAGGACAACCCCTCCTAGTTCATATAATTGGAATTCAAGAAGAAGGCGCTTACTTAGAGAATATTAAAGGTATGCTAGAAGCACGCCCCGAGTTGCCCATAGTACTGCATGATCCCGTTGCTCCAGAAGAACTAAAAAAATACTATCAAGCAGCAGATTTCTTTGTACTACCCAGTAGAAACGAAGGATTTAATGTTTCATTACTCGAGGCTAGTTCTTGTGGGCTTCCCATTGTAGCTACAAAAGTAGGGGGCAATCACTTAGTGGTACGCTCACATCATCACGGAAAACTAGCCGAAGCCGGTAAGGTAGAGGCCTTAGCAAAAGCACTCATCCAAGTTAGGTCTGGACTTGAAAAATTTAAACCGGAAACCATCCGGAGACGAATTGTTGAGGAGTTTGATCTCAGTGTTCTGTCTGGTCGACTCTCCGAACAATATCACAAGCTGCTTAAGTAGTTGTGCTGCTGCTGGTATCCATTGCAAATTTGGATACTGAAAAGATAAGGGCTACTAATATCATAAATATGCTATTTAGCATGAGTCCGCTAATAAACTGAGCGAAGATCATATAGGCCACAAAACTCGCCATTAAACCAAGGCTCGTGCTTTGAAGAAAATAGGATTGAGCGCTGGTTACCTGAGAATCCTCTGCCATTGTCCCAAGTCGTTGATAAATCTTCATACTCCCTAAGGCTTGGCGATAAATTAAACTCATAATGAGTACAAACAATATAAAACCCACTAAGCCCAACTCGGCAAAAATCATATAGAAATCATTGTGGGGTTCAAAAATCCACTGCGTTTCTTGAGGTGGGTGTAGGTATTGAAAATAGGTCGAGAATCCTTGAAAACCGACCCCTAACAGATAACTGTCGGCAATCATTGTTAGTGCGGCACCCGCAAGAATGACCCTAAACTTAGTGGAATCGTCACCACCTCCCGTAAACAATCCAATAATACGATCCCACAAGGAAAGTATGAGATTTTGAACCGTCGGACTTAGGACAATAATCAGTACCAATGCCAGAAGACCATATAAAATAAATGGATTTTTGCGTTGAAAGAATTGGATGACCAACACACCTATCACTATCGAAATCCAAGCTGAGCGAGAATAACTTAAAATAACAGAGGCTAACATTACGCCTGCCACTCCAAATAGGAGAGCTCTTAACCATTTTTTATGCGTATGACCAATCCAGGCAACACATAATAATATGGGGGTGAAAAAATTACTCGCAAATACGTTAGGGTCATTTTCGGCACCCGTAGATCGGATGATTCGAACACCTTGTTTAATATAATTAAAGGCTAGAATCTCAGGATTCGCATAAATTTGATAGAGATTGACCAACGAAACTACCAAGGCACTCACAACAATAGAAATTAAAGCGATCTGTAGCTGTGAAAGCTTCTGTATGATGTTATAGATTAGATAGGTCATACCCAGTAACACAGTAAATCGAAGGGCGTAAAAAATGGCCTGTTGACGTTCGGGGGTATAAATACATGAAATAAAAATGAGCCCTAAAAAAAGGACATACCACTTTTCCATGCCATAGACTTCAAATGTGTAATCTACTTGAAAAAACTTGTATGCCACAAAGCCACCAATCGAAATCAATAAGGCTAATTGAAATAGTGTAATAGGGATGGCACTTTGTTCCGCCAAATACACTAAGCCAGAAGCATAAGCCCCAAAAATCAAGGGGACCACCAATAAGTAGGTATGTAAGGGTTTAGTTAGCATTCAAAAATACCATGGGTATCTTTCTTAAACTTCGCTATTAAGGATATTAGCCTTTCACAAAGGGGATGGATTGTAATTTTTGATACAACTCTGGCTTTCGTTCTTTAATATGCCCCACCCAATATTCATACCATAATCTCAATACCACAAATATAAACCCAACTAAGAAAAATGCGATGACAATGAACGCTCTTTTGGGATAAAATTTATAGGTGGGAATGGTAGGTTCATCAATCATCGACAAACCTGAAGTGATCTCGTTGTAATTTAACTTTTGCTGCTCAAATTGAGGATATAATACTTTATATATTTCTTGTTGAATTTCGACTTCTCGAAACAACCGATAGTATTCGGCGAACAGCGGAGGCATTTGATTCACCGATTTAAAAATGTCTCCTTGATCACTCATGGTACTTTCCTTACTAAGGTAGGTCTTATACAAATTATCGAGCTCTTCATAGGCCAATTCGGCACTTTGATAGCGTGAACTTTGCTCACCTAAGCTTTGACGATAGATTGCCAATTCAATTTCTTTTTCAACCAAAGCCGATTTGATCTCTGCAATATTGGTCACCATTGCTTTGGCCTGTTCTTCCACCTCTAAAATACCATTGGCCTCCTGAAACGCAATGAGCGCATTTTCGGCCGCCTCCATATCCTTCATATTTTGATCGAGTCGATTCTCTAACATGAGAAAACTAGACTCTATATTTCTTTTGTTGATGGATAAAGTAACGGAATCAAGTAAGGTATAGAGGTGTTTCGTCATCTCAAAGGAACGTTCCGGAACTTCATCAATTACGGAAAAGGAAACGGCGATAATGGCATTAAAACCAATCCCTCCCTCTCTCATTTCTTCAATCATGATGTTGTTGTCCAATTTTTCTCGAACCTCTTCACGAATGTCAGATTCGTACACTTCAAACAAATTGAATTTTTCAATCATGAGATCTTTGATTTGATTACTTCTGAGAAGTACCAAGGTTTGATCCGAGCTAACATTGTCTCCACCTACCGATAGGTTTGCTAAACCATTAAGTAATCCGCCGCCGGAGAAATTAATCGAATTACCAGAATTAACGATATAAGTTAAATCTGTCTTGAATTTCTGTGGCCAAATCAAAGCTACGATCAAGCCTATTGTAGTAAATAAGGTCATGATGGTAAGGACCTTTTTCCACTTATTCAGAAGCACTAGTATGATATCGAGTAAATCAATTGTTTTATGTTCGGTCATGATGTTCCAGTAACTGGTTATAAAGCGATGTTAATTTTTTAGCTTCATGATGCCATGAAAAATTTTTGGACTGTGCAATGGCATTATTCGATAGTTTTTGCCACAAAAGGGGCTCCTGTTCTAATCGAAGCAGGGCATCTACAAGTTCCTGTGGGTTGTCAGGATTAACAGCCAAGCCAACGTCCAAAGGTTCTAACAGTTTTTTCCACTCAGGAAAATCGGTGTAGATAATGGGAATACCAAATGCCATGTACTCAAAAAATTTGGTGGGATGGGTATCTTTATAGTGGTCACTGTAGGGGAAAACAATGAGTCCCGCCAACCAATCTCTCTCCGCATATCGTTCAATAATACGTTGAAAAGGAACATAACTTCCAACCCCTTCCCAATGTACTCGGGCTTCTAAACCCTGCTGAGCGTTTTTGGTTTTTTCAAATGTATGGGGGTAACAACGCCCTATAAGATGCAGATGAATGTGATCTAAGCTACGAGTAGCATCCAAGTATTTGATCACGCCGCGTTCAATCTCAATATTACCCGTGTATAGAATGTGGGCTTGTCCTTTAGTATCAGAGGGTTGACCTGTTTTCTTATCGGGTAGCCACTGCTCAGGAATCTGTTGATAATTTGCTACAATCACTCCTTTGGGAAACCTGCGTTCATAATAAGCCTCCGCTAACACCGTTGTCATGGTTGCATGGGCCATAGATTCAATGAGTCCAATGGCCCAGGAAAGGATGCTTTTAAAAGGTTTTCTAATATAAGAGCGGTGGCGAATCGCAGTTTTGTTATCCTCATGCACATCATACACCATTGTGTACCCCATCATACGGTGAGCAAGGGCCCAAGGTATGAGTTCTGGATCATGGAAATGAATAATGGCGGGATCTAAAGCTCTGGCTTTTTTAAAGAGTGCATAGGGCCGAAGCAACTTTCTTAAAAGACCTTTCTTCATTTGGGCAGGATCTTGACTCCACACCTTATGAAGCCGTACCCCCTCATGCTCCTTATCTAGACTATCTGGAGTTAATAGGTGCACATCGAAACCTTGCTTGACCAAGCTCACACATTGTTTTAAAAAAATGCGGGGATCCTTCCAGGGATGAACAGAAGAAATATGCACAATCCGAACCGACATGCACTAAGGATTACCAAGTATTCTTGGTAGAAAATATTCTTTTGAATACTTGATAAATAAAGCCTGAGGAATGCCCTAATTGCATCACCACTAATGAGGCAGCTGTAGTGAGAACTTTTGTAAAACCATTAGGTGGCTTCGTTTCCGACTTCCAAATGGTATCATTAAAAGCTTTTTTGTTTTTGATCACCACTCGAAGCGACTCTAATACCACAAGAGAGGCGAAAAATACGGTTACGGGAAGTGAAAACAACTGAAGATCCGTTAAAACATCCGCCAAAACATATCCTAGGTAACTCAACAGAAAGATGGTAGGTAGAAAGCTACGTAAAGGACTTGAAAATGGGTGCAACAACAAGGTGATAAAACGACCTCTTCCATATCTGAAGTACTGCTTCAGCAAACTCTGAAAACTACTTCTTGGGTAATACCAGCATTTAATATCAGAACTCACCCGTATACATGAACCGTATTCTTCAAGTAATCTTAAATTGAGTTCCGAATCCTGATTGGTAATATTGACTTCGCTAAACCCTCCCAAATCTCTCAGGTCTTGCGTCCAAAAACAGCCAAGGAAAACCGTATCCGCAAAGCCATTATAACTATCTTTCATATACTTGGCGCCACCATTGCCTAAAACACTTTTAACCGCTAGTGAAATACCGGTTTGAACCGCATTTTGAGCTAGATAACGTTGTGCACCACCGACATTTCTAGATTTGTCCAGTTTCAGTGCTTTAATACACTCTTCCACATAATCATTAGCATATAAGCAATGCCCATCGGCTCGTAAAAATACGTCTCCTTTAGCTTGCTTAATCATTTCGTTTAAGCCAAAGGACTGATATTTATTGGGGTTTTCAATCAAGGTCACACGTGGATCTTTCTGGCTCCATTTGTGAACAATATCTCGTGTTTTATCAACACTTCCCCCATCGGCTATTAACACTTCAACTAGATTGGGGTAGGAAGAATGAAGAAAACTTGAAAGTAAACGCTCTACATGCTTCTCTTCATTATAAAGAGGAATGGCGATGGAAACAGATGGCCACTCCTTTGTGTCCAAAGATTCGTCACGCTCAGAATCCGAATTTAATTTTTGCTCAACAAAAAGTTCCTGCATGTAAACGTCAATTATACCCCAGTGGGCAGTAAGGTTATCTCGTAAGTGATGTTTTTGGTAGCTTTAAATCTATAATATGCGGTTGTTGAGCTAATATTGGAATCAAACTACTTTATCGCACTATAAAAGTCAACAATCGGGCTTAAAATACAACGAACTATTCTCAAATCCTTGTCCCACCACTCAATAAATAAAGTATGGCCATTCGTACGGCCACACCATTGGTAACCTGGTCTAATATAACCGCTCGATCATCGTCAGCCACCACACTTTCCATTTCAACTCCTCTATTTATCGGTCCAGGATGCATAATTTTAAAATCTGGATACGCCTCTAGATGTTTGGCTTTAATACCAAATTTTTCGTGGTATTCTCGAAGACTTGGGAAAAATTCCGTCCCTTTCCCTTGCCGCTCCAGTTGAATCCGCAAAGCCATAGCCACATCACACCAAGCCAAACACTCCTCTAAATGGTACGAAATCGTCACACCCATTTCCGTGATAAACTTAGGTATCAGTGTTTTTGGGCCACACAGCATGACTTCGGCACCAAGCTTTTTCAACCCGATGATATTAGAACGCACCACACGGCTGTGCATGATGTCTCCAATAATCGCCACTTTACATCCTGCCAGACTGCCATGCACTTGCTGAATGGTGAATAAGTCCAATAAAGCCTGAGTAGGATGCTCATGAGCTCCGTCACCTGCATTCAAAATAGCGGCATCCACGCATTGAGTAAGAAAATGAGGCACCCCCGGACTCTCATGACGAACCACCACCATATCGATCTTCATCGAAGAAATATTGCGGATGGTGTCCTTTAGAGACTCCCCCTTTTTTGTGCTGGATGTGCCTGCAGAAAAATTAACCACATCAGCCCCCATACGTCGTTGCGCCAACTCGAAGGATAATCGAGTTCGAGTAGAATTCTCATAAAAGAGATTGACGATGGTCTTATCTCTCAAAGTAGGTACTTTGGGTACAGGTCTGTTCAAAATTTCTCTAAAGGACACCGCCTGATCCAAAACATAGTGAATATCATGAGGAGAATAATCGGCCAAGCCCAGTAAATGCTTTTGATTAAAACGATATCCCTGGCCTTTTTTCGTTTGCGAACCTGACTCAACGCTCATCTTAGTCCTCCTCCTTACTCACCTTATCCACCATCGCATCATCACCATCTACCAAGTACACGGCATCTTCTCCGTCCAATTCTTGAACGCGCACACGTACTTCCTCGGTGGCATAGGTTGGGATCTGAACGCCCACATAGTCCGGCGCAATGGGTAATTCCCGGTGGCCTCTATCGACCATGCAACAAAACTGTATTTTTCGAGGCCGACCAAAGGCCATTAACGCGTCTAAAGCAGAGCGTACGGTTCGTCCCGTATACAGCACATCATCGACTAAAATCACATCTCGGTCAAACAAGTCGAAAGGTATTTCGGTCACTTTTACATCGGGCATTTTCAGTTTGGTACGAAAATCATCACGATAAAAGGTAACATCGAGCACCCCCACATCGATATCAAAGCCTAATTCTGATGCCATGACTTTCTGGATGCGTTTCGCCATATAGACCCCTCGCGTTTGCATACCCACAATGGCTAGGGTTTGGGGATCATCGTAAGATTCCAAGAATTGGTGAGCAAACCGCAAATAGGTGCGGTTCAAATCCTCAGCATCCATGATTTTACTCTTGCTCACGTATCGATGATGATTGCATTATTGAAAAGCGCCTAAATATACTAAGCTTTTGGGTAATTTCGATGAATCAATTTAATGGATTCATAAAAGCCTGTGCTAGTACCCCTTCTCAAAATCAAAGCACATGGGCCTACAGGCTTTACCAGGCTATAACTTCCTACGCCAAAAACCGCTCCAAAATAGGAATCATTTTTTTAGCGGCTTCCCCATCACCGTAGGGGTTTGTGCGGTTACTCATCGCCTGATAGGCCGCTTCATTGTTCAATAACTCGCTCACCGACGATTTTATGGATTCGGCATTCATCCCAATTAAAGCTACGGTTCCCGCTTCAACGGCTTCTACTCGCTCGGTCTCTTCTCTCATCACCAACACCGGCTTGTGTAGCGACGGGGCTTCTTCTTGAACTCCCCCACTATCGCTTAAAAGGATATCACAATGATTCATCATCCAAACAAAAGATTCATAACCCAATGATTCGGTAAGGTGAATATGCTCTGAGCCTCCTAATGGGCCCTCCAAAGCCACTTTCACCTCCGGGTTCGGATGTATGGGTAGAATCACTTGGAGATCATTTGAAGCCACCAGATCCAATAGTGCATCCGATAATTCTGATAATCCACGAGATATATTTTCTCGTCTGTGCGCCGTAACTAAGAGGGTTTTTTTCTCGGGTTGAAGCCGTCCTAGCAGCTGCTGAATTTCCGGGTTGTTCTGCTCATCGATTCGGTCCAAACACATATAAAGCGCATCAATCACCGAATTGCCGGTTACAAAAATATGATCCTTTGAAACCCCCTCACTCACAAGAGCTTGCTTATTGTGTTCGGTAGGGGCAAAATGTATATCGGCAAGTCGACTTACCAAACGGCGATTCATCTCTTCTGGAAAGGGAGCATACTTATTTTGGGTTCGAAGCCCAGCTTCTACATGTGCCACTGGTATCTTCCGTTGAAAGGCTGCCATAGCACCCGCCAAACAGGATGTGGTATCACCTTGAACCAATACCACATCAGGATTCTCGTCCTCCAATACCCTATCGATGGAAGTTAAGGCCTTTGCCAATAGGCGATTTAAGCCCTGATGCTCTTCCATAATGGAACACCTTGCATCAGGTTCAATCCCCCACCAATCCAACATTTGAGCTCCTAAATCTTCGTGTTGACCAGTGAAACACACCCGCGCATTCCAGCCCTTATGGGCTTTAAGCTGTGCAATAATCGGGGCCATTTTAATGACTTCTGGTCGCGTACCAACTATGATTAATGCCGTTTTTAACTTCACTATATCCACGCTTTTAAGGGGTTAATCAACATAAAAAAGATAGTAGCTTTTTATTCGACCACTTAAAAATACTTTTCTACATTGATTCTTTCATTTAGCCCTCAATCTAGCTATTTTTGCAGTCTAAAATTTCCGACTTCTAGGTCTAAACATTCGACTTCAAAACCCTGTTCCTATGAAAATACATGAGTATCAAGCCAAAGAGATATTAGCTTCTTACGGAGTACCCGTACCTAAAGGTATTGCCACTACCAGTGTAGATGGAGCAGTTAAAGCAGCCGAACAATTACAAGAAGATGGCGCTTCATTATTTGTGGTTAAGGCTCAAATTCATGCTGGAGGACGAGGAAAAGGCCGTACAAAAAAGAATAATGCCAAAGGCGTCATCTTATGCAAGAGCGTAGAGGAAGTACGGGAAGCCGCAGAATCACTACTGGGTGATGTTCTGGTGACCATTCAAACCGGACCCTCTGGACAGTTGGTACAACGACTCTATGTTACCGATGGAGTGGACATCGAAAAAGAGTTTTATCTGGGCATTCTTTTGGACCGAGCAGTATCTAAGAATGTGATTATGGTCTCCACAGAAGGTGGGGTAGAAATCGAGCAAGTTGCCGAAGAAACCCCCGAAAAAATTGTAAAGGCATGGGTGGAACCTGGTATGCCCCTTCAGATGAATCAAGCTCGTACGCTTGCTTTTAGCCTAGGATTAGAAGGGGATGCGTTAAAAAAGGGCATCAAATTTATTATGGCAATTTACAATGCCTTTTTGGAAACCGATTCCGATATGATGGAAATCAATCCACTCATTCTTACCCCAGACAATGATATTCTAGCCCTTGATGCCAAAGTTACATTTGATGGCAACGCTCTTTATCGGCATGCCGACATTGCAGAACTTCGAGACGAATCCGAAGAAGATCCATTCGAGTTAGAAGCCCAAAAGTATCACCTCAACTACATTAAATTAGATGGTAATGTGGGATGTATGGTGAATGGCGCCGGTCTGGCAATGGCTACTATGGACATCATAAAATTGTCGGGTGGAGAGCCTGCCAACTTTTTAGATGTGGGGGGTGGAGCCAATGTAGAAACTGTGAAAAATGGGTTCCGAATTATATTGGATGATCCAAACGTAAAAGCCATCCTCATCAATATTTTTGGGGGTATTGTTCGTTGTGACCGGGTAGCTAATGGTGTGATAGAAGCGGTAAAAGATCCTGAAATCGCTGAAAAAGTACAGAATGTGCCTATCATCGTTCGACTTCAGGGAACCAATGCTGCCGAAGCAAAAGAAATCATCGATAACTCTGAGCTCAACGTGATTTCAGCCGTATTGTTAAAAGAAGCAGCGGATGAGGTTTCCAAAGTACTTGCCTAAAAACGCCCGTCTTAGACTACTTGCCTAAGACTGCGTTTTAACCAGCGACTGAGTCATCACCTTCTCATAGAAAGCTTCGTAGTTGCGAACGATCTCTTCTTGATTAAACAATTCTGCTCGTGCTCGGGCGTTGTGAGCGAGCTGTGCATGCAGTTCTGGATTTGAGAGTATGCGAACGGAATAATCTGCCATACAATCCAAATCATCTAGTTCACAGGCATACCCCGTCTCTCCATGAATATTTACCTCGGGTAGCCCGCCAATATCAGAGCTTACGACAGGTACTGAACAGCTCATAGCCTCTAGGGCCGCTAGACCAAAGGTTTCCGAACCAGAAGGTATCAGAAACAAGTCAGCAATGGATAGTATCTCCTCTACTTTTTCCCACTTTCCCATGAAGTGAACATGCTTACAAATCCCTAAGGACCTACACTGCTGTTCAGCAACCTGACGATCAGGGCCATCACCTACCAGAACTAACTTGCCTTTAATTCCTCGTTCTAGGGTTTTAGCGAATATTTGTATGACAGCAGGCACACGTTTGACCTTTCGGAAATTAGAAACATGAACCACTAATTTCTCCCCATTAGGAGCTAGTTTAAGCTTTAAATTGGTTTGATCCGTGGCTTGAAATCGATCGAGATCTATGAAGTTGGGAATAACTTCGATGTTTTGTTTGATATCGAAGTTTTGATAGGTCTCCCTCTTTAAATATTCAGAAACGGCCGTTACTCCATCACTCTTATCAATGGAAAATTCTACAACATGCTTGTAACTAGGATCTTTACCTACCAAGGTGATATCCGTGCCATGAAGGGTGGTTACTATAGGCACATGAATACCTCGTTCCGCCATGATTTGCTTGGCCAAATACGCACTGGTCGCATGGGGTAAGGCATAATGCACATGCATCAAATCGAGTTGCTCAAATTCAATCAAATTCACCATTTGAGAGGCAAGGGCCAATGCATACGGTGGGTATTCAAACAACGGATAGGAATTGATCGAAACCTCATGATAGAGAATTCGAGTGTCATAATCCTCTAGTCGCGCAGGTCGTGTATAACTAAGGATATGTAGATTGTGCCCTTTTTTAGCTAAAATTTTAGCCAATTCAGTGGCTACCACACCACTTCCTCCAAAGGTTGGATAACAAACAATTCCAATATTCATAGGTGGTAATCGTGTGATTTGTTTAGCTCATTCGATGAATGACCGTGTTCAAAAATACAGATATTTTTAGTGATGCTATAATGTAATCCTCTAACATTCTTTAGAGGAAAAATGATTCCTTACACTTTAATTTATCCATATGCTCCTATTGAATGCATATTTTTTAGCCCATAACAAATTCCTATATTCTACACCCGAAACGTCAATTCTACCAACGTAGTTTTACCCTTTTATGGCAGGACATTCAAAATGGGCGAATATTCGCCACAAAAAAGCGAAAGAAGACGCCAAGCGTTCAAAAGTCTTTACTAAAATCATTAAAGAACTCACCATCGCTGCAAAGGAAGGTGGTGGAGATCCCACTGGAAATCCCAGATTGGCATTAGCCATCGAAAATGCCAAAAGTTGCAACCTTCCCAAAGATAATATGGAACGTGCCATCAAAAGGGGAACCGGTGAACTTGATGATGGATCCACTTTTGAAGAAGTAAGCTTTGAAGGTTACGGTCCTGGCGGAATTGCCTATTTCATCG
>JAYPDB010000037.1:0-14816 GCA_038125045.1 Bacteroidota bacterium | reverse complement strand
AGAACTAAGTGGCAGGAATACATTTCATTCTTATCGAGATGTCCTAAATGTAGATTTATCTGGATACTTAGATATTAGATAGGATAAACATCTCTTGATTTAGTGATAAAACACTCTTAACTATAGATAAGTTGTACAAAACTTGTACAGTTCCTACAAAATAAAAAAGCTAAATAACTGTAATTATGTTACTTAGCTTAATTTAGTTGTACGCCCGGGAGGGTTCGAACCCCCAACCCCCAGGGCCGAAACCTGGTACTCTATCCAGTTGAGCTACGGGCGCATCCTTAAATTGGAACCCAAAATATAAGAAACTGTACAATCAGAAACACCATGAAAGATTTCAGAAAATAAGGTCTCATAGATATAATATCATTGCCATTTAGCAGTAAAAAGGCGATTTTTTAAGGTGTTATAACTCCTTTATCAACCTTATTATGGAAACATTTTTCGCCACCCTTATACTAGCCGTTACGCTTCTTGGAATTGGTTTTGCGGGTATCGCGATAAAAATATGGGCTAAGAAAGATGGGGAGTTTGCGGGCACGTGCGCGAGCAATAGTCCTTTTCTTAATGAGGAAGGTGAAGCCTGTAGTTTGTGTGGGGCTCTACCCGACCAAAAGTGCAAAAATGATGGTGTGGATAAGAAGCAAGAAAAAACCGCCTTCAGCCCATTTGTTTAAAACGCTACTAATCCCCATCTAGATCTACAAGAACCAGGTATCCACTCTATTCTATTAGACGGATATTTAGACCTTCGGACTCATAGGTCTTCCACTCTCCTGATTCATTCGCATATATGAGATAAGCGGAAAACCCTTCATAATTCTCAATAAAATCAATGCATTGGTCCGTTCCCCACACCATACAGGCTGTGGCATACGCATCGGCGATCATGGACTCGGAATGAACAATTGTAGCGCTCAATAGTTGATTCATGGCTGGTCTACCCGTTCTTGGATCGATGGTATGTGCATATTTTAAACCGCTAGAAGGATCCACCCAAAACTTCCGATAATTTCCAGAAGTAGCCATTGACCTATTATCAAGCTCTACAATAGCCGCTAAATCTCTTTGAGCTTTTTGCTCGGTATTAGGTTTATCTATACCAATGGTCCAGGGTTCCGACTGAGTATTCACCCCTCGCGCCCGAAGCTCACCGCCTACTTCAACCAGATAATTCGAAAAACCTTTGGCTTCCAGTAATAAGGCCAGAGTATCTACCGTGAACCCTTGGGCAATGGAATTAAAATCCAATGCAAATCCATCGGGTAGGCGCACGTTCATGGAAGCGGCTTCATATTCAACCCGAGAAAAACCTGTCAATGCTAAGGCCTCTCTAATATGATACGGCGTCACATCACCTTTAATTTCTTCAAAATCAAAACCCCATAAGCGGACGAGCCTACCTACCGTTGGGTCGAAGGCACCTTTGGTTTCTCGTGATACGTCCAGGGAAGTTCTAAGTACCTTGTCGAATAATGGGTCTACTTGAGTCCATTCCCCTTCGGCTCGATTTACCTGAGATATGATGGATTCGGGCACATAGGTGCTCATCGACAGGTCGATATCCCTGAGCAGCGTTTTGATCTGATCATGTAAACCTTCCGGTTCTGGGCCGACGAATTGTATGGTATAGGTAGAGCCCTGCGCTTCGCCTTGAAGCTGCGTTAAAGGCTCGGAAGAAGTGCAATGTATACCACTGATCACAATGGCACTTAGGCATAAAACAAAACAGAAACGACCAAGGCCGTTTCTGCTGATAGTACATTGACTATAGAATGAGAGTTGCATGCGACGATTTAACCACCGAAGTCATCAAATGCCACGTTCTCTTCGGGTACTCCCCAATCGTCGCACATTTTCTGTACGGCTTGGTTCATAAGTGGGGGACCGCAAAAATAGAATTCGATTTCTTCGGGTTCCTCATGCTTCGATAGATACTGGTCAATTACCGCTTGGTGAACGAAACCAAGGAATCCATCTCCTTTTTCATCATGAATGTCTTTCTTTTCAACCCAGTTATCTTCTTCAAGAGGTTCGGATAACACAACAAAGAATTTAAAGTTGTCGAACTTTTCTTCAAGTTGTTTGAAATGGTCTAAGTAGAATAGTTCTCGACGAGAACGACCACCGTACCAGTACGATACTTTTCGACCCGTTTCTAAGGTTTTGAAAAGATGATAGAGATGTGAACGCATAGGAGCCATACCTGCACCACCACCAACATACAACATCTCGGATTCGGTTTTATCTTTAATAAAGAACTCACCATAAGGTCCAGAAATGGTAACGGTGTCACCTGCTTTCTTCGAAAAAATATAGGACGAAGCGATACCAGGATTTACGTCCATCCAACCGTTCTTTGCACGATCCCATGGTGGCGTCGCAATACGAACATTGAGCATAATTCGACGTCCTTCAGCAGGATAACTAGCCATAGAATAAGCACGCTCTACGGTATCGTCATTTTTCATTTTCAAGTCCCACAAACCAAATTTATCCCACTCTAACTGGAATTTTTCTGGTTCTCCCGGGTGCTCCTCTGGATGAGCCGTAATATCGATGTCTTTGTAATTTACTTCACAAGGTGGGATTTCAATCTGAATATATCCACCTGCTTTGTAGTCCATATCCTCAGGGATTTCTACAATAAATTCCTTGATAAACGAAGCCACATTATAATTCGAAACTACTTTGGCTTCCCACTTTTTGATACCGAATACCTCTTCAGGAATCTGGATATCCATGTCTTCCTTTACCTTTACCTGGCAGCCTAGACGCCAGTTGTCGGCTTGTTCTTTACGAGTAAAGTGTGGGGTCTCTGTAGGAAGAATTTCTCCTCCACCCGAGACTACCTGACACTTACACTGAACGCACGTTCCACCGCCACCACAGGCCGACGGTAAGAAAATTTTGTTATTTCCTAGGGTTGAAAGTAACGTTCCGCCAGAGCCTACTTCGATTTCTTTCTCACCATTGATACGGATTTTAACCGGACCCGATGGAGTGAGTACGGATTTTGCCCCAAGTAGAATGGAAACCAGCAATAGAATGACAACGAAGAATACGACTACGCTTGTGAATACAATTAAAGTGGTTGCTGCTAATGCCATGATGTTTGAGTGTAAAAAGGTTTACGTATTATAACTTAATCCCCATGAAGGACATAAATGCAATCCCCATTAGGCCGGTAACTATAAAAGTTATACCAAGACCTCTTAGTGGAGCAGGCACGTTTGAGTATTGAATCTTTTCTCGAATGGCTGCAATGGCAACAATAGCGAGAAACCAACCAATTCCGCTTCCAAATCCAAAAACCGTAGCTTCCGTGATTCCTGCAAAGTTACGCTCTTGCATGAATAACGAACCCCCAAGAATGGCGCAGTTTACAGCGATCAATGGTAGGAAAATACCAAGCGCATTGTAGAGGGCGGGTGCAAATTTCTCTACGGTCATTTCCACTAACTGAACCATCGAGGCGATAACCGCGATGAAAAGAATGAAAGAAAGGAAGCTTAAATCAACCGATGCAAATGAAGGACTTAACCACGTTAATGCGCCCTCTTTTAAAATGAAGTTTTCGAGTAGAAAGTTGACCGGTACCGTTATGGTTAATACAAAAATTACTGCGACACCTAGCCCAACAGCCGTTGTTACTTTCTTTGAAACAGCCAAATACGAACACATGCCTAAGAAATAGGCAAAGATCATATTATCTACAAATATCGCTTTTACGAATAAGTTAATAAGTTCTTGCATGGTGATTACTCCTCAATCAATTTGGTGTTTCTGGCTCGCTGTACCCAGATAATGATACCAACGGTAATTAAGGCCATAGGTGGCAACAACATAAATCCATTGTTACTATAGAACCCACCGTTGGCAATGTACCAAGCGTCTGGAATCACTTGAAATCCAAAAAGGGTACCTGAGCCGAATAACTCTCGGAAGAAAGCAACGACTAGAAGAATCCATGCGTAACCAAAAGCATTACCTATTCCGTCTAAAAATGATTTCCATACTGTATTACCTAGTGCAAAGGCCTCAAGTCGACCCATAATGATACAGTTGGTAATAATGAGTCCAACAAATACCGAAAGTTCTTTGGACACATCATATACAAATGCTTTAAGCACCTGATCCACCAATGCAACCAATGACGCAACGACCACTAATTGTACAATGATTCGAATCCGGTTTGGGATAAAATTTCGCATCAATGATACGATTACGTTCCCCGCTGCCAACACAAACAACACCGAAATGGACATCACCAGAGCGGGATACAACTTCACAGTAATGGCCAACGCAGAACATATCCCTAATACCTGAACCGTAATGGGGTTGTTATCGTTAAGCGGATCGTTAAGTAACTTTCGATTCTTTTTGCTAAAAAGAGGCTCCTTTGGTTGTTTATCAACCAAGATGTCTTTTACTTCCTCTTTTTTCTCTAAAACGTCTGCCATAATATTTCGTTAGTGTTGGCTGTTGAGATCAGATAAAATTAGTTTTGAATAAGGGCGGCGGTTGCGCTCAACCCTACTCGCTCTTTTAAATAGGGAACGTAGGCTTCCATATTATCCAGAATCATGGCTTCTACACCATCAGAAGTGATGGTTCCACCCGAAATCCCATCAACTTCATACTCGGTTGAAGCATCGCCCTTACGTACATCAATACCTACAAAGCTCAAGTTGGTATCTAGGATATACTTGCCTTTAAATTGTTCTTCAAATACAGGAGTTGCAATTTCGGCCCCTAAACCAGGGGTCTCTGCTTTATGATCGAAGGTAGCACCATAGACGGTATTCACATCTTCCTGAAGAGACAGATAACCCCAAATCGGCCCCCAAAGACCCGCCCCTCTAAGAGGTATGATATAGTAGGTTTGACCTTCTTTTTCCGCAATGTAAAGAGGGGCAAAACGCTCATTTGCAGGCTTTCTAATTTCCTTAGCTAAATCAATGGTAAAAGCATCCTGTCCTTCCACCAACTGATTGTCTTGAAGAACAACCGCCTCTTTAATATAGTTTTGATATGCTTCAGCAGCTTCTGAACGGTCCACTTGAACCTGAATGGAGCTTAATATGCTCTGCATTTTTTCCTGTTCAATATTCGTGTCTTGAAATGGTTTTAGGTTGGTTGCCGCAAATGACAAAAGAGCAGCCACTACCACTACCATGACCGTGGCAAATAAGAAGGTGTATGAATTTTTATTTACGTCCATAATTACGCCGAAACTGTTTTGAGCGCGAGGCGGGCCTCACGTTTTTTAATATTAGCCTGAACCACATAATGGTCGATAAGCGGTGCCATAGTGTTCATGAATAAAATTGCCAACATAACACCTTCTGGATATGCTGGATTGAATACTCTGATCATTATAGATAGGAAACCAATCAAAAATCCGTAGTAGTATTTTCCTGTTTCGGTCTGAGAGCCTGAAACCGGATCCGTGGCCATATAAACCACTCCAAAGGCAAATCCACCCATAACCAACTGTTGCCAGAATGGAACCGCCATAAACGCTTGTTGTTCTGGGCTAATGGCGAAAGGGGCCACCAAATTGAAAATAACACCCATCACTACGCCTCCTAAAACAGCGCTTAGCATAATTCTCCAACTTGCAATCCCTGTGAAAAGCAGTAGACCCGCACCCAACATAATTGCAATGGTTGAAGTCTCACCTACAGAACCTGGAATCATTCCAATAAATGCATCTAATGCGGAGTACTGAGTCGTACCGGTAGTAGCTAAATCACCAAGCGCCGTAGCTCCTGAAAAACCATCCACTGCCATCATTCCTTCGGTGCCTGTGGTATTAATCCAAACCTTATCACCAGACATGTACGTTGGATAGGCAAAAAAGGCAAAGGCTCTTGCCAGAAGAGCCGGGTTGAAAATGTTCATCCCCGTACCCCCGAACACCTCTTTACCAATCACTACCGCAAAAGCAACAGAAAGCGCCAACATCCACAGAGGTAAATCCACCGGCATGATGAGGGGGATAAGCATCCCGCTGACCAGGTATCCTTCTTCAATTTGATGGCCCTTGATAACGCAGAACAGGAACTCCAAGCCTAGACCTACCGCATAGGAAACAACGACCATTGGAATAACCTTAATGGCACCAAATAAGAATTGCTCAAAGAAAGTAGCGTCTAGACCAATCGCGTTAAAGTGATGATACCCCACATTCCACATACCAAATAAGAGCGTTGGAATTAGGGCGGTAATCACCGTATTCATGGTGCGCTTTAAATCCACTCCATCTCGGATATGGGCCGTTCCGTCTGCGGTGTGGCCAGGTGTAAACAGAAAGGTATAGAAGCCGTCGTATACGGGCCAATACTTATGCAGTTTACCATCCTCTTTAAAATGTGGGTGGAAGGTTTCGTCTACGAATTTGTGTAAAGCTTTCATTCTATTGAATAAAAATTAAACGTTTGGATTAACCTAACTCAGAACGCAACAGCTCTAAACCGTCACGCACAATATTTTGAACGGAAATCTTAGAAGTACAAACAACTTCACAAAGGGCAAAGTCCTCTTCAACCACTTCATAAAGCCCCAGCTTTTCCATAGCCTCGATATCCTGATTCATGATTGCCTTTAGCAGTTGCACAGGATAAATATCAAAGGGGAATACCTCTTCATACTGCCCTGAAACCACAAACGCTCTAAGCTCACCGTGCGAATTGGTATCGAGATCGTACTGAACTTTACCAAGCTGGCGCATGAACCAAGAAGGCAAAGAACGAGAAATACTGAATTTATCAGGCTTGGGGATTAACCAACCAAATAATTCCGGTTCAATCCCTTCGCGAATGGCCATTACCTGACGCTCAAAAAAGCTCATATATCCATCGGCTTCGATCTTTGTTCCCGTAAGCACGTTTCCTGAAATCACTCTAGCCGGAACATCCTCTGAAAGATTATTCTCTAAAAGTTCTTTCACCGATGCGCCAAGAACTGTCGGGATATATTTTCGGTCTTTAATCTCTTTACCGGTAAGCGCAATAACAGTTCGTGCATCATAGGTGCCATTCAAAAATAAACGGCCAATAATAACCACATGCTCAGGCGTAATAGTCCATACATGATCCCCTTTGTCGATAGGATCCAGGTGGTGAATATGCACCCCAACGAGCCCTGCCGGATGAGGTCCTTTGTACTTAGTTACTTTTACCCCCTTAACAGCTGCCAAAACGCGACCAGTCGGCATAGATTCACTAAGCCCTAAATGAACGGGGCCATTGGTAAGTTTAGCTAAGGCATCAACCCCTGCTTGAAATTCTTTTTCTTGTCCATTTAAAATAATCCCCAAGTCTGGAGCAAGCGGGGCAGTATCGAAACCAGAGATAAAAATAGCCTTTGGAGTAACTTCCGGATTGGCAAGTACGTTATATGGTCGTTGCTTAAGCATTGGCCACACTCCAGAAGCCATCATTTTAGCAATCACTCCTTCCCTGTCTAATGAATGAGGATCGGCGGAACCAAAATCCTCATACTTGGTTTTCTTATCTGCAAGAACACGAACTTCTAAAATTCGGCGTTTCTCCCCTCTAATTACCCCTACTACTTCACCACTTACCGGTGAACAGAATTTCATGGCTTCCAGATCCTTGTTGAAAAGTAGCGGGGAACCGGCTTTAACTTCATCGCCTTCTTTAACGGCTAGTTTAAAGCGTACACCTTTAAAGTCAGAGGGTTTAATAGCTGCAGTTGAGATGGTATGCGGTGCGCCTAACTCGGGAGAGCATTCTCCAACGAGATCAATGTTCACGCCTCGCTTAATCGTTACTACGTTTGACATGTATGTACTTCTGATGGTCAGTTTATACGCATAATCAAGTGATTAGCGCGTAAATAATGGTCTGAATACCTATTAAGACTTAAAGATAATAATTTTCAACGGTGTTTTTTCAGTCTTTTATAACTTTTTATCAGAACCACAGACGTGATTATCGGATAGGGAAACAGATGCTTAACCCCGCTTGTATTTTGTTCTAAAGGGCTCTCCATTGAACCTTTAAAAGCTCTTTTATTTCAATAACATAGCATCGCCAAAGGAATAAAAACGATACTTATGAGCGATGGCATGAGCATATATTCTATGCATTTCCTCAAGCCCCACCCAAGCAGATACCAACATAAGTAAGGTGCTTTTGGGTAGATGAAAATTAGTAATCAATGCGTCTATACCTAGATAACGATACCCTGGTGTAATAAAAATATCTGTACTGCCCGTACCCGCCAAAAATCGTCTGTGGTTCAAAAGATCTGGGGCCTCTTCTACCACCGACTCTAGGACGCGCACACTAGTGGTCCCCACTGCGGTAATGTGATGTGCCTTATTCAGCCTGGAGGCCACTTCCGACGAAAGATAATACCCTTCTTCGTGCATGATATGATCAGCAATGTATTCTGTTTTTACGGGTGCGAAGGTTCCCATTCCAACATGAAGCGTAAGCTCTTCAAGGGATACGCCTTCACCTTTTAATTGCTGAAGAAGCTCTGGGGTAAAATGAAGCCCTGCGGTAGGGGCTGCCTTGCTACCCTCTTCTTTGGCATACACGGTTTGATATTCTTCCGAAAGATCTTCGTTCTGTTCGATATAAGGTGGCAGAGGGGTATACTTGAAGGCATCCAGTTTGGGGTCGTCAATCGCGTGCGAAAGTTCTAAAATGCGAAGTCCATCGGGTTGAACCGATTGTACTCTTGCCTTGATTCCCGCTTCTAAGTCGACTTCCTTACCCACCTTAAATTTTTTCCCCGGCCGAACCAAAGCTTCTACCTGATAAGGATCTAGTGATTTAAGTACAAAAAGCTCTTTAGCCCCTTTTTGAAATAGTAATCGACACTTTTCGACTCGAGAATTATTCACCACCATCGTAGTATTGGCGGGCAAAAACTGCCCTAGCTCATAGAAGTAGCGGTCCTGAATGGTTTTAGTGGCCCGATCGTAAACCAATAATCGTGCGTGATCTCTTGGGCTTGCGGGCTGTTGCGCAATTAACTGTTCGGGCAATTCGAAATCGAAGTCTTGAATCTGTAAACTCATGCCTTAGTTGATAGATACTTCAACCCGATTTAAATACGTGAGTGCGCTGCTAGGATAACTGTTTAACAATGGGCACGAGACTAAGGATTTTCTCTTTTAACGCTTTAGGCCCTATACCCACTTCATCATGCAACTCTCGCTGGGTTCCATGCTCGATGATTCGATCAGGCAAGCCCATCATATGCAGCTTAGGAGCTTTGTCTTGTGCAGCAAAATATTCAGCTACTGCGCTTCCAAAGCCACCCAAAACAGAAGCGTCTTCAAGGGTAATCACCTCATCGTAGTTTGCAATGATGTGATCCAGCAAGCTGGTGTCTAATGGTTTGGCAAATCGCATATCGTAATGACCTATGCGGTATCCTTGCTCACCTAAATCATCGGAAACTTCAATGACATACTTACCAATGGGACCAAAACTCAAAACGGCCACATGCTCACCTTCACGGATAACCTGACCTTTTCCAACGGGAATCGTCTCAAAATGATTCCGAAGTTGCATGCCCGTAGAGGCGCCGCGTGGATATCTAATGGCCCATGCCGCCTCTTCATACCGTGAAGCGGTAAACATCATGTCTCTGAGCTCTTGCTCATTGAGCGGTGAAGAGATCACCACATGGGGAATAGACCTCAAATAACTAATATCGTAGACGCCATGGTGAGTAGGGCCGTCTGCTCCTACAACACCTGCCCGATCGATACAGAATACGACGGGTAATTTTTGAATGGCCACATCGTGCACTAATTGATCGAAACCTCTCTGCAAAAACGTAGAATAGATGGCACAGAAGGCTTTTTTGCCCTGTGCAGCCAACCCGGCGGCAAAGGTGACGGCGTGCTGCTCCGCAATTCCCACATCAAATGCACGATTGGGAAAAGCCTCCATCATTGGCAAAAGGCTTGATCCACTGGGCATGGCCGGTGTCATGCTCACAATACGATCATCCTGCTCTGCAAGTTCTACCAACGTGCTACCAAATACATCTTGATACTTAGGTGCCTTGGTTCCGGTCGAAGGTTGGGCCAAGGACTTACCCGTGATTTTATCGAAAGGACTGCTCTGAGCATGCCACTTGGTTTGTTCCCGTTCGGCCGGGGCAAATCCTTTGCCTTTAACCGTTACAATGTGCAACAGCTTGGGGCCTTTTATGGTTTTTAAATCTTCTAAGGTTTTACGAAGGCCATCCACGTCATGTCCATCTACGGGACCGTAGTATTTGAAACCCAATGATCGAAACAATGAACCGGGTGTAAGCGCCGCAGTAATCGCAGCCTCTAATCTTGAGGCTACTTTCCGCATAGTGGTTCCTGCCGATTTGAAATGCCCTAGTAAATCATAGATTTCATCTCTGACCCTATTAAAGGTTTTGCTACTGGTGACATCCGCCAAATACTCTTTCAGGGCCCCCACATTAGGGTCTATGGACATGTTGTTATCGTTTAGAATCACCAACACATCTTTGTTCATAAATCCGGCATTATTTAAAGCTTCAAAGGCTTGACCCCCTGTCATTGCGCCATCGCCGATAACCGCCACCACCTTGTGTCCGTTTTCATCAATCTCATTGGCGACCGCCATACCCAAGGCCGCTGATATGGAAGTAGAGGAATGACCTACACCAAAGGCGTCGTGTTCGCTTTCCGAGCGTTTTGGAAAACCAGAAATTCCGCCATATTTGCGGTTTGTATGGAATTGGTCTCTTCTCCCCGTTAAAATTTTATGGCCGTATGCCTGATGGCCAACATCCCAAATAATTTTATCCAGTGGGGAGTGATATACGTAATGAAGGGCAACGGTTAGTTCTACCACCCCCAATGATGCCCCAAAATGTCCACCATGTACCGATACAATATCAACAATAAATTGACGCAACTCGTCTGAAACATCACGTAATTGTTGAGGTGAGAGTTTTTTTAAATCCTCAGGGCTATTAATCCTCGAAAGCAGCGGGCCTGCTTTTGGAATACTTTGTAACGATGTTGAATTCGAATTGTCTTGATTCATGGATGAACCCAGAATTTGTTATGATCCGGACTGAACCTCTTTTATTTTCAGCTCCGCTTTTTCTAAAATTTCAGAACACTTCTTGGAGAGCTTCACTCCTTTTTGATACAATTCAATCGATTCTTCCAAGCTTACCTCTTCCTGCTCGAGTCGTTGAACAATACCCTCCAATTCTTTTAAAGCCTGTTCAAAGCTGGGGCGTTCCATTTCAGACATGTTTTCTTGATTAATTTCTTCCATACCAAAAAATACCACCTATTTATATAAAGAAAAAACGAGGGATTCCTCCCTCGTCCTTTCGTTAACTAACTAATCGGAAATTCAAATACATCTACTGCCACCGTTGAAGTAATAACCTTAGGGCATTGATGTATGATATCGTATAGAGACCGAACCACCCGAAGTCCTTGCACGAATAGGAATCCCTCCACCATTCATGGATCCTTGAACATAATCACGGGTTGAGCTGCCCGTAAAATTTTTAAGCTCGGTTCTTACGCGATTACCACGGAGTTCTAAATCATAGCCTAAATCTTCGGGTATTTCTACCACCACACTACCACCGGAAGTAGCTACATCTACCGACTCTAAAGGTTGAACCATTTCTAATTCAATCCCCCCTCCAGAAGTTCTGGCTTCTACCTTTCCTGAGATCTCGGTAAGCGTTAAGGAGCCCCCGGACGTTCTGGCCAACAATCCGCCACTAACTTTTCGAGCCCGAATACTCCCACCACTGGTACGAATATCTGCGGAACCCTGAATATCTTCAACCCGAATAGAACCGCCCGAAGTGCGCATTTCAATATTGCCCATGATATTTTCGGCCCGCAATGAACCGCCTGATGTGTAGGCCTTTTGCTCGCCCATCAGATTACTAATTTCAATGCGACCGCCCGATGTTCTGGCTTCTGTTCTGGTTTGGGTTGGTACTTCTATTTCAAATCCAATGCTAATGTTGTTGGAGCCCCTTAACCAGCCTTTGTTGCTGTCCTTTTCTGCTTTAACGACTATTTTGCCCCCCACTTCTTCTGCCGTAATTTCCCAGTTGTCTAAATCCGGGCTTGAAACGGACTTGCCATACGAATAGGCAAAGGCCTTAACCACCACGCGATCACTCGAACCGCCCGTTATCTCAATGCTGCCGCCACTGGTGCTAACCGATAATTCAGCACCATCACCCACTCTAAACTCTCGTTCAAACACCGCCGATTGCGCTTGAATAAGGGTCTGAAAAAGGATGGTAGTAAACACCAGGAACCCGCCAAAGCGGAGTGTTTTTTTGAGTACATAATAATTTTTTTCCATGGTCTTCCTTTTTTTTAATGACTTAGAATCTCTACGGAATGTATTTCGAAAGGTTACAGTTAGAAGGATAATTTCACCGAAAGTCGTACCTTTGAAAATCTCATCGATTTCGTCATCACTCATTTTTCGGCTGTATCATATAACCGCTACTCGCACCTTTGCGAATGGCACAACCGTCTACTGATTTTTTTATGAAGCTACCCTTTATACTGGCAAAACGATTTGTTGCTGGAGAGCAGTTTGAAACAAGTGTGCCGGCATCTAAAGCTCTAAATAAGGCAAATCACCAGCTCACACTGGACTTATTGGGAGAAAATGTCGCTACCAAAGCAGAGGCCGATGCAAGCGTAGCGTCCTACATCAATGTATTAAATGGGATTAAAGAACATGATTTGCTGAGCGGTATTTCCATCAAACTCACCATGCTTGGCTTGTATATTGACGTAGAATATTGCGCCGATAATTTGTTTCAATTACTAGAACATGCCGAAAAACAAGGGCAGTTTGTGCGTATCGATATGGAAGGCAGTGCCTATACATCCATAACCCTGGAATTATTCAAAAAAGCCCACGAACGTTTTGGGCCTAAACATGTAGGTACTGTGATTCAGGCCATGTTGCATCGCACGAAAGAAGATATTGCGGAATGCGCCTCGATGGGAGCTGATATTCGGCTAGTGAAAGGGGCTTATAAAGAGTCCCCAAAACGGGCTCTTCAGAAAATGTTCGATATTCGGGATGCCTACAATGCCTATGCAGAAACCCTGATACAACATACCGCTTTTCCTCGTTTTGGAACCCATGACGATGAACTCATTCGATCAATAAGAGAGTACCTAGCGGAACATGATCTGCCATATAACCGGGTCGAATTTCAAATGTTGTATGGTTTACGAGAACAGGGGTTACAAGATCTGAATCGCCTTGGCTATCCCACCCGTGTATATGTGCCATTTGGTACCGACTGGTTTCCTTATTTTTCTCGTCGATTAGCCGAACGAAAAGAAAATATTTGGTTTGTAATTAGTACTTTGTTTAAACGTTAGGGCGGTGGGCCATTCGGTCCATTTACACAAGCATTTATACCTTTGATTATGATTAGAGTACCCACTCTATTTATCACCTTTTGTATTGGTGTATTATGGTCTTTTGTACCATTGTATGGGTATTTTCATGTAGATTTTGCCTTTGCAACCTCTATGGTATTCAGTTTTGGGGTTGCGATTCGAGAGGCCGGCCTCAAACGAACCCTATTCACTCGACTCACTAACACGTTTACGTATCGTTTGTCGGGTTATTTCATTTGGCTGATCATTTTTTCATTACCCGTTGTACTGCATGACGTGTTTCGTGGGGTCTTTGTTTGGGATGGCTTGTGGTTTTGGTGTGCAGGTCCTATTCCTTCGGTTTTTTTGAGCGCCGTTTTCGGCCGATACCTTTCGTTAAAATCCTTTAAAAGACCCCGTCTATTAGCCTTCACCATGCTATTTTTTCTGGCGGCAGGTGGATGGCTAGTGATATTTTTTAGCGTGCCTCAACTCTTTTATTACAACCATATTTGGGGGTATTGGCCGGGCCCTCTTTACGATACCACCGTTCGTTTTCCATTATCTTACCTCTGGTTTCGATTCATCACTCTACTCGTAGGGATTGGTTTTCTGGTGTTATCCCAAACCCGTGTTCCGCGCCTACGCTCACCCAAACCCGCCGTTGTCCTGCTTTTTTTAGCTGTGCTTGTCCCATTCCTCAGTAATGGACAGTTCATTAGGAGCGAACAGTATCTTCAAAACACCTTAAGCCAATCCATAGAAACGGAACATTTTAGACTATATGCCTCTATTCATATTCCTTTCGAGGAGCTAGAAGAATGGGCGCTTAGACATGAATTTTATTTCCATAGGCAACAGAAACTCTTGGAAATCGACTGGCCTGAACAACGTAAAATTAACAGTTATATTTACCGAGATGCCTGGCAAAAGCAGCAACTAGTCGGGGCAAAATCAACAAGCTTTGTGCCTATTTGGCTCTCACAAGACCAGTTACATATCGCTTATGAGCACCTTCCTACTGTTTTGGAACATGAAATGGTTCACGTGTTGGCCAAACAATTTGGAAACCTGTGGCTCAATGGGTCTTGGAATATCGTGCTGGTTGAAGGCTTAGCCGAGGCACTTACCCAAAACACCTCTGATCATAGTACCCTAGACCAACTGGTTGCTGTAAGGCCCTCCTATCCAACTGCTGATCAGATGTCATCCCTATTTCGACCCCTTGGATTTTATGCACAATCATCTGGCCTTAGTTATACAATTACAGGATCCTTTGTTGGATATTTAATGGAGAACTATCCACTTGATTTGCTTAAAAACTCCTACAAGAAATCACGCCTCTCCGAGGAATATCCCGCCATGGATCTACTGGTGAAAAACTGGCACACACATT
>JAYPDB010000036.1:8046-14860 GCA_038125045.1 Bacteroidota bacterium | reverse complement strand
GTTGTGTGTCTACATAATATAAGGAGTAGTTACAACGTAGGTGCTGTATTCCGTAATGCGGATGCCTTCGGTATAAGAGAGATTTATTTATCCGGTTTCACCCCTACTCCACCTTCTTCAGAGATCAGTAAAACGGCTATTGGTGCCGAGTCTAATGTTAGCTGGAAAGCATTTAAAAAATGGGAAGATTGTTATCGTACGCTTAGAAAGGAAGCTGCCTATTTGGTTGGAGTAGAACAAACTAAAACAGCGATCCCCTTGGATTCCTTTAGGCCACAAGAAAGCGAGGAAATGACCCTTGTTTACATCTTCGGGAACGAAGTAAAAGGTTTAGATGAAGAGGTGCTTAAACAATGTCATCAACAGGTAATAATTCCACAATTTGGAGAAAAACACTCACTAAATATATCGGTTAGCACCGGTATTGTGTTATATCATACCCTTCATCAATCTGTCAATTCCCCTTCCTAGGGTTATCCGTAGATCATTAAGGAGTACCTACCCAAGTTGAATCAGACTCAAATGTTCTTCCCATTGCCCTAAATTGACGTACAAATCGCAATTTTTTGGTAACTGAAGGCGCAAACTGTGAGTACTCGACCATAAATAATCTACTCGTTTGCGGATCATAATAAGTGAAATTAACAAATGGACCACCCATAGCACCATTAATCATTTGCCAGGTTCCTAGGGTTTCATAAGTCAGCAATCTTCCATTTTGAAAACTTGTACTTTCTACGGGTCTACGATACTCAGTAGTAACAAACATAGAATCCGTTCGTCCTTTTATAAATCTTTGATTGAGTGAATCTCTTTTTTGATTAATCCAATCATCATCTAAAAAACTAATATCATCAACTGAATCTTTCCACCAAACCCACATCCATCGATCGTTCTCGGGTAAGAACCGACGATAACTAATGAAGTTAGTTGTATCGATTCTTTTTATGTAATCGTGTTGAAAACGTACGTTAAATCCATGCTCATTCCATAAGGTATCGGAATATTGGGTTTGCTCTTTCTTTACATACACGAAGTAGTTCCATCTTATCAACTCTTTTTCAAGAGCACTTGAGAGTAATGCATCCTCTGTATTGCGAATTTTTAATGCCAGAGCAGAATCACTTGATGAACTCAGAATAAGTGCATATTGATCTTTGTACCACTGATCAATTAAAGGAAATGCAAAACTATCACCATTTCGAACACGTTGCTCGGTGGGATCATCAAGGAAGGCTCTAATTTGGGCTCCCACATTGGTTGAGTCATCTATACTGGATGCAAATATGATGTTTTTGTATCCCATAATACGTTCTAGCTGTGATCTAGATCGTATGTGCGTAAACGTTAGATCAAAATAAGGCTCGGGATTAGGTAAGGTGAATACCCACTTACCAAAGGTTTCTCTGATAGCTTGTGCTGTTTCACTCTCCCATTCCGTAGAATCCATGACAACGACAAATTCACGAGTATCTCCTTTAGCACGTTCTCTAAAGTCACCACCACAGGCGTATAGGGTAGTGCTTAACAACAGCAATACTATTCGTGAATAAAAGGTTTGATAAGTGGTCATAAACGGGCTATTTGTATGTTTAATAGCTATACACCTTAGCTTTTCTTGGATGAACCATACTTAAGAATATGGACAAAATCAAAGATTTCTGACTTCCAATTGGGATTAGGATAATGTTTCTTAATATTTTCAATTAAGGCACTACCAACTATAAAACCGTCTACATTTTTAGAAATGGTACATGCATCTTCATGAGATTTAATACCAAATCCAACCATAATTGGGTTGTTTGTAATGTTCTGTTTCGAACGTTCAATAAATTGGTCAACCGATTTTTGAACTTCTTCTCCATCTCTGGCACCGGTTACACCGGTTACCGATACACAGTAAACAAATCCACTTGAACGTTGATCAGCAAGTTGCATTCGTTCATCCGTAGTATTTGGTGCAATTAGGTTTATAATATTGATGCCATGATTCACAGCTACATCATGAATCATAGCTCCTTCATCAATGGGAAGGTCTGGAACAATAACCCCATCGACTCCCACCTGCTGAGCTTTTTCGAAAAAAGAATCTATACCAAAGCGTAACATTGGGTTAATATATCCCATTAGAACAATGGGTATGTCGGATTTAGCACGAATCTGTTGAACCATTTCAAAAATCTTATTCATGGTAATGCCATTAGCTATGGCAAGGTTCGAAGAGTATTGAATGGTTGGCCCATCAGCTAATGGGTCACTAAAAGGTATACCAAGTTCAATGATATCCGCCCCATTTTGTTCAAAACCTAGAACGAGTTCAACCGTATCCTCAATGCTTGGAAAACCGGCCGTTATAAACAGACTCATACATTTATCTGAGCCCGATTTATTGAACGCCTGCTGTAATCTATCTGTCATACTCATAACTAAATGTGCTCCGAAATAGTGGTCATATCTTTGTCTCCACGACCCGAGCAGTTAATGACTACAATTTCATCTTTCTTAGTCGTTGGCATGAGTTCTTCTAACCATGCGAAGGCATGAGAGGTCTCCAGAGCGGGTATAATACACTCTAGTCGTGATAGTAAGCGAACCCCTTCAAGGGCTTGTTTATCTGTAACCGCATGATAACTTACTCTTTTAGTGTCGAATAAATGAGCATGCTCTGGACCAATTCCTGGATAATCGAGACCAGCACTAATGGAGTGAGCTAACTCTATTTGCCCTTCGTCATCATGCAATAAATAGCTCATGGAACCGTGCAAGACACCGGGCTTACCTTTCGTGAGGGTAGCAGCTGTTTGATTGGTTTCTACGCCTAAACCACCAGCTTCAACTCCAATAATGGTAACAGGATCATTGATGAACGGATAAAAAATACCCATGGCATTCGAACCACCCCCTACACATGCTACCACATAATCAGGTAATCGATTTTCAAGGTCGAACAGTTGTTTTTTTGTTTCATCGCCAATGATTCGGTGAAAATTGCGAACCATCATTGGGTACGGATGTGGACCAACAACTGATCCTATGATATAAAACGTGTCCTCTACATTGGTTACCCAATCTCTAATTGCTTCATTAGTCGCGTCTTTGAGTGTTTTTGAGCCACTTTCTACAGAACGTACCTCGGCTCCCATCAAACGCATTCGATCCACATTAAGCTTTTGTCGAACCATGTCTTCAGCACCCATATAAACCACACATTCGATACCAAATTTAGCACAGGCTGTAGCCGTAGCAACTCCGTGTTGTCCGGCACCTGTTTCAGCAATGATGCGTTTCTTACCCATGCGTTGCGCTAATAAGATCTGTCCTATAGCATTATTTATTTTATGGGCACCTGTATGACAAAGATCTTCCCTTTTTAAATAGATCTTTGCTTTACCGTAGTGTTCAGTTAAACGATTAGCAAAGGTTAACTCGGTAGGCCTGCCTACATATTCACGAAGTAATCGTATATATTCAGCTTGAAATAAAGGGTCTTGTTCGGCTTCTTTGTAGGCTTCCTCTAGTTCAACCAAAGCTGGAATCAAGGTCTCAGGTACAAATTTACCTCCATAATTTCCAAAATACCCTTTGGCATTAGGTTGCAAGTAGGTTTCTGTTGATATTATAGACATGATGAATGATGGTTTTTAATGATGAATAAGTGATTACAACTAAATCTCTAATTTTTCTAATAATGAAGATAGTTTATCAAAATCTTTGATGCCTAAACTTTCTTCAATTTTACTCGAAACATCAAAGGCCATTGGAGGAAGAGTTGATGTTTTAACTATAGCATCGGTAATATTTTCAGCCGAAAGTCCTCCTGATAAAAAATAGGGTTTTACCACATGTAACTTAGAAATAAGGTCCCAGTTAAACGTTTTTCCTGTTCCCCCCTCCTGAGCACCAATTTTTGTATCAAATAAAAAATAATCCACACTCTGGGCGTATACATTTAATTGCTGTTGTATCTGACTCGCTGTGGTTTCATGTGAGATCGATATCACTTTTATTACAGGGAAGTAGGTTTGTATCGTTTCACAATATTCAGGTTTTTCTTGCCCATGTAATTGAACCATATCCAAGCCAACTAACTTAGCGGTCTCAAGCACGTGGTTTACATCATTATTTTGAAACACTCCAACCTTTTCAGGACCCTCTACCCACTCAACAATCGCTCCCACCATTCCAGGATCTACATATCTGGGTGAATGCTCAACGAATATAAAACCTAAATAATGTACTCCTGCTCCTGCTGCAAAGCGAGCATCCGCTAAATTGGTAATACCGCAAACTTTTAGTTTATGTGAGGCCATATCGGTTTACTGGGTTCAAGATGTTTCGACCAATTGCTTAGCCTTTGATGTTAACTCGCTTAGAGCCGCCGCAATATTTTGCTGCCTCATCAGATGTTCTCCTATCAAAACGGCGTCTATCCGCTCATTATGTAGATACTCAATATCCTGAGTACTGGATATTCCACTTTCTGAAACTCGGATAATACCCTTTGGTGCTGAATTCAATTGAGCAACTCCTCTATGAACATCCACTTCAAAACGTTCCAAATCACGGTTATTTACTCCTAAAATTGAAATTTTATCATAGTCTAATCGCTCTTGTTCCTCATGAGTATAACATTCAACCAAAACATCTAATTGTAACTCATGTGCCGCATCCAATAGTTCATCGAGCTGACTATCGGTAAGAATACGAACGATCAGTAATATAGCATCGGCTCCATAAGCCTTTGCTTCCACTATTTGATAAGGATCTACAATAAAATCCTTTCGCAAAACAGGAATCGTAACCTGACGTGATATGGATTCCATATAGTCCAAATGGCCTTGAAAAAAAGGTTCATCTGTAAGCACAGAAAGCGCAGAAGCACCATGCTCTTCGTAAATTTGTGCAATTTCTAAGGGGTTAAACTGCTCTCTAATAATACCCTTTGATGGGGATGCTTTTTTCACTTCCGTTATGAATTGTACCCCTTCTATCTCTAATGCACTTCGAAAAGACCGTTGTAAACGTTCATACCCCCAACTCTGCTCAAGATCACTGATTGAGCGCTCTTTTTTACGCTTTCCTAAATCTTCCTTGGTTTGATGAACAATGGTATCAAGTAGATTCATGGATGCTAGGCATTACTCGCTAATATAAAATCACGAAGCAGACCCTGTGCATGACCACCCTCTATCGCTTCTCTGGCCAAATTTTTGGCTTCTTGAAGGCTTTCTACTTTGCCTGAAGCATGTATAGCAAACGCTGCATTTAGTATCACGATGTTGGTTTGAGCATGCGTCCCTTCTCCCATTAATATTTGAGTGAATATGGAAGCATTTTTTTCGGGGCTACCACCTAATAATTCTTCGGGTTGAACCCTTTCAAATCCCAAATCTTCAGGCGAAAACACGCTTTCATCAGAACATTTGGTTCGATCTACCTGATAAAAGTAACTGCTTGTGCTAAGACTTATTTCATCCAGTCCATCTTCGGCACTAAAGGTATAGGCAAAATTGGTATCTAGTTTTGCGAGAATTTGTGCCATCTGATTTGAAACCTTCCTATTAAAAGCTCCAATTACATAATTAGAGACATTAGCAGGATTGCAAAGAGGTCCTAAAATATTAAAGAACGTTCTGAAACCTATAGCTTTTCGTGCCGGCATCACATATTTCATAGCTGGATGAAACATCGGAGCGTACATAAAGGCAATCCCCGTCTTATTGAATACTTCGGCAACTTGGTCGGAATTGAGTTCGATTTTAGCACCTAAATGTTCGAGAACATCCGCACTACCACATTGGCTACTTGCACTCCTGTTTCCATGTTTGATCACCGGTACACCGGCGGCGGCCGTAACAAATGCACTTACGGTTGAGATATTAAACGTACCCGATTTATCTCCGCCGGTTCCTACAATATCAACGGTATGTGTGGTGTCGATATGAACAGGATTAACTTTTGAACGCATTACTTGAACAAATGAAGAGAGCTCATTTATGGTTTCACCCTTCATTTTCATCGCGGTTAAGAACGAAGCTACTTCTTCAGAACTTATCTCTCCTTGCATGATAGACTCCAACATGAAAGCAGCTTCGATAGAGCTCAGATGTACGGAATTAGATACTTGTTGGAGTAATTCTTTAAAAATCATAGGACGTGATACTAGCTATTGTTTTAACCAATTCTGGATCATCTTAGGACCTTCAACGGTTAGAATACTTTCTGGGTGAAATTGAATACCTTCAATAGGAAATGTCTTATGCTTGACCCCCATTACTATGGTTCCGGTATCATCATCGGTCATAGCGGTAATTTCTAATTCATCTGGAATCGATGCTGGATCAATGACCAATGAATGATATCGCGTAGCCACAAATTCAGTAGCTACATTTTCAAAAAGATCACTCCCAAAGTGTCGTACCATCGAGGTCTTACCGTGCATTAAACTTGGCGCATAAACAACATCAGCACCAAAAACTTCACCAATGGCTTGATGACCAAGACAAACTCCTAAAATGGGAATATCTTTACCTAATTCTTTAATGACTTCTTTGGTAACACCGGCATCCGATGGTTTTCCTGGACCGGGTGATAGAAGAATTTTAGACGGTGACAAAGCTCTAATTTGCTCAAGATCTAATTCATCGTTTCTAATCACCTTGTAATTATCGGTTTCACTAGCTACCAGGTGTACCAAATTGTAGGTAAAGGAATCGTAATTGTCGATGATAACGATCATGCTAGTATGAATTAAAACTACGATGAATCCCTGTAATTTCACGTATGGGCTGCATAACAGTCTCTGCTTGAATTC
>JAYPDB010000036.1:0-7946 GCA_038125045.1 Bacteroidota bacterium | reverse complement strand
CCTTCGTAAGTATGATTGAACTTTGAAGCCAAATCTCTGCATATCTCAATATTTTGTTTTTGGTCCTCACCCACGGGTACCACATTTGAATGATATATGAGTATGTCAGCAGCCTGTAATATCGGATAGGTGAACAAACCAATATTTGGATGAAGCCCTGCGGATACCTTGTCTTTATAAGAAACCCCCTTTTCCATGAGGCTTACCGGAGTTAAACTACCAAGTATCCATGCCAGTTCGGTAACCTGAGGCACATCTGATTGCGCAAAAAAGGTCGCCTTTTCAGGTTCTAAACCTAGTGCCAAATAGTCAAGAGCCACCTCATAGGTAAACTGTTTGAGCGCTTCGCCATTTTTTAGCGATGTGAGAGAATGATAGTTGGCGATAAAATAATAGGCATTCCCATGGTCTTGCATCGCAATATGCTGCCGTATAGCTCCAAAGTAATTACCGATATGCAATTTACCCGATGGTTGAATACCTGAAAGGATTATGGTGTCTTTTTTATTCATGGGCACTATCTAGTCTCGTATTTCCAAAGCAGTACTTAAGGCTTTTACTAGGGCACCTGCTTTATTAACTGTTTCCTCAAATTCACGTGCAGCTACACTATCGGCTACTATACCCGCACCGGCTTGAATATACACCTTATCATCGGTTACTACCATAGTCCTAATGGCTATACAAGTATCCATATTTCCTGAGTAATCAAAGTATCCCACTGCACCAGCATAAATACCACGTTTTGTGGGCTCCATCTCATCAATCAATTCCATCGCTCTAATTTTTGGAGCACCACTTACTGTCCCTGCCGGAAAACATTGCATAAGTGCATCTACAGCCGTTTTATCGGAAGCTAGGGTTCCAGATACATCACTAACAATATGCATTACATGAGAATAACGCTCAATTACTTGGCTACGATCTAATTTAACTGTTCCTGCCTCTGAGACCCTTGATACATCATTTCTTCCCAAATCAACCAACATGATGTGTTCAGCAATTTCTTTAGGATCTTGTTTTAGGTCCTCTTCAAGCCGTAAATCTTCCTCAAACGTTTCTCCACGTTTACGAGTACCGGCAATGGGAAGCACCCGAACTTTTCGATCTTGTACACTCACTAATACCTCAGGAGAACTACCCACAATTTGAAATTCATTAAAATCTAAATAAAACAAATATGGGGATGGGTTCACCATTCTTAGTGCACGATAGAGCATAAAGGTATCCCCAGTACAAGGTGTTTCGAATCTTTGCGATAAAACTACTTGAAAAATATCCCCCTCATATATATGGTGCTTCGCCTTTTCTACAATGCGAGTAAAGTAATCCCGTTTCATATTACTTTTTATATGATCAGGACTGATTTCAAAGGCTGACCCTTTGGCGATTCCTCTGTGAACTTTAGCCTCCATCATATCTAGTGCCTCTTGGGCTTGATGGTACCATTCAGACAAACGCTGTTCATCCATCTGAGTGGCATCAATGTCCTCATCAATTCGAACCGTATGGATAAGTAGTATTTGATGCTTTACGTGATCAAAAGCATAAATTTCATCGTAAAAACCCCAAACCGCTTCAGGTAAACCTAAATCATCAGGAGGTACATTTGGTAAGTACTCAACCTCACGAAAGGTATCGTAGGAAGAGTAGCCTACGGCTCCGCCTGTAAGTCTTGGTAAGCCAGGAATCGATGGCTCACGATATTCATTCGTATACTTTTTAAGAGCCTCAAAATACGAGGAGTGTTCAACTCGATCTCCATTTTTATGCTCTAGCCAGGTGAGATTTCCATCGAAATGTAGGTGCTGATACGGATTGCATCCTAAAAATGAATAGCGCGCTAATTGATCCCCTCCTTCGACTGATTCAAATAAGAAGGGCATAAAGCTACCTTCCCTAATATTCAAAAAAAGAGACACCGGTGTTAACGTATCGGCAAGTAGTTGTCGATACACAGGAATAGCCGTATATGATTTGGCTAAGTGTTTGAATGATTCAAAAGTCATTTATAATGTGTGTACTAACATGATGGAGAGTGAGTAAGCTCCCAAAACATTCCTTTTTAAATAAAAAAAACCCACTTTTTGGGTAAAAAGTGGGTAAACACTAGTGACAACTAATACAATTAAGCTCTGCTGCTTTTGGAGAAAAAAACAAAGTTTATAGGTTTAAGTTATCGTAAATAATATACATTAGGTACGTTCTAAAATCAACGTACCATCGAAATATAATGGATGGGAGGTTATTTTGATTTATGATGTGATATCTCTGCCGAAATAACTATACTTGCGTTATATTTTACTACTTGAGATTCTAGAGCATTTCATACCTTTTACTATTATCACGATTCGGCTATTTATGTTTAGGTGTTTAAAAACATCCTTTCTTTTTTTATTACTGACTGGCGTATTATTTAGCTGTGATCAGTTACCCGAAACACCTACCAATGGCTTAGACTATATTGAATTAAATCATTTTCGGGTCGAACCAACTCAGGTTAGTTTTAATGCAACTGATCATGGTTTTACAGATACGACTTTGGTTTTTCAGGTTTTCACGCAGATTCACAATAGTGAGTGGATTGATCATTTTGGCTTAATGATAAAAAATCCGCGCACCTCCGAAATACTGGATCAAATACCATTGGCTACTCCCACTCCAGATGACCTACCCATTGAATACTCTACTTCATTTACATGGGAAACCAAAACCACACGTTTTGAAGAATTTGTAGTAGAACTCTATGTATTGGATCTCTATGGATATGGCATCAGTCATCAAGCAACGGTACAGATTGAGGGAATAGCTAGTGACCCACCCATCATATTATGGGCACAAAATCCCTCCCCTGTTCAAATTCCAACCGATGATCAAACCGTAAACATACCATTTCAAGCTAAAGTAACCGATCCGGATGGTCAGAACACCATCGACCGAGTATTTATACTGTTTGAAAATGAAGATGGTAGTTTACTGGTGCCCACTCCCAATATCCTAACCGATACAGGACTGGGCCTAGATGATGTGGCTGGTGACTCGGTGTACACCATCACCTTTTCAATTAACAAGAGTAATACATCACAGAATAGGAGCGTTCTGTATTACGCACTTGACAAAGCTGGACTCTCCAGTGACACTATCCGAACAAGCTTTAATCTCATACATCCCTAAGATGACTTATAAGATGAATTTACGTTTGGTGAGTATATGGGTACTCTTTACTCTATTCTCTGATACTGCTTCAGCTCAGATGTTAGGCCCCATGAATAGTGAGTTTAATCGTTTTAGACAGAATGGGATATCTACCGTGGGACTAAGTCCAGATTACGTTTGGGTATCACCACTTCTTAATTATGCTCAAAAATCTTCTGTTTCTAGTTGCTGGGAACTACCCACTAATGTGGACAGTCTAACCAATGGTATAGGACGCGTTTTTTCTATGGATAGTCAAGGAGATACCTTAGTAGTCGGTCTCGGTTTTACCTCTAGCACACCTGTTGGAAGTGTACCCGCAGGTTATGGCACGTACATTAGTACGGATCAGGGCAAGGAATGGTTTTTTTCTCCCTTTCATTTAGACCGATATATTAATTTAGATACCACGTTTATCTATGGTGGGCAGATATACAACCGACAAAGAGTCATTGTTCCAGAACAATCTCCTCCCTACAGTATAGCGGTAGATGAGGGCGTAGTATTTACAGCCAATTGGGCTTCTGGACTGCTACGATCACAAGACCTAGGCAGGAGTTGGGAACGAATCATCCTTCCTCCTTTTGGAGTCAGTGAACTTACGCCTGACGGTACCCGATATAATTGGAGAAGTTGTGTTTCGACAAGTGGGGGTACTTGTACAGCCTATGAAGAGCTATATACAGCGGTAAGTGATGACAACCTAAAGGGTTTTGCTGTTATGATTGATCGTGAACAAAGGGTGTGGTATGGAAGCGCTGGAGGAATTAACATCTCTGAAAATGCACTAAAGGCTCCTATCGATTCCGTTGAGTGGAGAAATGTTGGCTTCAGTTACGATCCAAATGGACTATTGGCACGATGGGTTATAGAAATAGCAGAAGATCCTTCTACTGGTTATGTATGGTTAACCAATTGGATAGCAGAAGGAAGTAATTCTAACCTTCAAGGATTGGATAACTATGGAATTGTTTATAGTAAAGATGGTGGATATAGTTTTGAGCAACGACTCCACGGTGAGAAAATACTATCAATTGGTTTCTTTAAAGGATATATCTATGCAGCAGGTGAAAAAGGACTATTTATCTCCAATGATGGAGGATCTACATGGGAGATGTTCAATCGATTCCGCACGGGTAGTAATCTTATAAGTGATCGGGCTTCTTTTCAAAGCGTGGCATCGGATGATCAGTTCTTATTTATAGGTACTTCGGAAGGCTTACTTTGGACCGAAAACCCTGAGGGGCCTTGGTCTATTGAACGTGTTAATTTTCCACTTCGAGGGGGTAATGCATTCGACCAAGATGCCCCAAACGTTTCTAGTTACGCGTATCCTAATCCATTTTCACCAGATCTACATGGTCAACTAAGGATACGCTTCGACGCCTCAGGTCCCGAGTCCGTTCAGTTACGAATCTTTGATTTTTCAAATGCACTCGTATATGAATCCTCAGAACAAAGTTCCACTACTGGTGCCTATGAATTACTTTGGAACGGGTACAACATGAAGGGCCATCAAGTAGATAATGGGGTTTATTTTTATCAAATCACATTAGCTAACAACACCTTTGAGGGAAAAATTTTGGTGATTCACTGATGAATAATAGAAGAGCATGCAGACCTTTTCAAACCTTTCTACAGGTACTGATTTCCAGACTTAGAATTCCAATACTTGTGTGTACCCTCCCTTCATTTGTAAGCGTTCTACCACTTTACGCTCAATATGGTGGATATGCCGGTGCTAGTGTACAAATTGGTTTTGATGCTTCACATAGTTCTTTGGGGAATACAGGAACGGCAGGTTGGATACCCGATACTGTACATATTGTAAAAAGGGTTAAAGGGCCTTCGTTGGCCTCATCCCCTTACTACAATCCAGCTTTGATTGCTGGTATTGAACATGATATACATGTCAATGTAAGTATTTTTGAATTGGGTTTAGATCGGCAATATCAGAGTTTGGGCGCCCTGATACCTCTGCCCCCAAAAGCTGGTTTTTTTATTGGTCTTATTCGATCTGGGGTACATAATATTGATGCTAGAAGTTTAAGTGGATACCCATTAGGACAGATTCATACCTCAGAAATTCAGCTCCAAAGTGCCTTTGGCATTCGATTATCACGAATCGTACATGCTGGCATTGGCTTTAAAATTAATCGCTACAATCTCCACGAAGATCTAAAGGCATCAACGAGTGTAGGTCTTGATTTTGGCATGGTAGTAAAACTAAATCGGCGAAGTACCCTTGCTATAAGCATTCAGGATTTACTGGCAGAACATACCTGGAATTCAGGAAATTTGTATAATCTAAGTCAATCTGCAAATCGTATAGAGAGGCTCCCTACTAGGTTTAAAGTGGGTTACTCTAGTTTGATCAAGAATACTCAAATGTCAATAGAATATGAGATTCAGAAAGAAAGCTCAGAAATAAAAATCCTTAATCTTTATTCTTCTGGTAGTTCGAGAACACAATATATTGAACAAACCGAAACTCGTATGACCAATAGTCAATTCTTACGAGCGGGGATTAGCCGATCGTTACACCCAACCTTCCGTTTGAATGCAGGGTATGAGCATACGGTAACCCGTGCAAATTTGGGACACCTTCTAAGTACTGGATTTAGCTTAGAAGTGCCACAGGTTGATTCATTTATAATTGACTATGCATTCGTAAAGAATACCTATGGGCTCAATAGTATGCATATTTTCACCCTACGATATATTTTATAATATTGTCATTATGAAGAAGTATTTATCATTGCTACACCTAGTTGTCATAAGTTTGCTACTAGGGGTAGTTTCCCGCAACTCATTTGGTCAAGATGGTGGTTTGGCTCTGTTAGATATAAGTCCGAGTGCTTTTGGTTTAAGTATCAATGAATCAGGTAGCGTAAAGGCACAAGGAGCCGTTAGTATCTATCAAAATCCCTCTCTATTACTATCGGAAAAGCAGTCGTCCGTTTCTTTAGGATATACACAATGGATTGCAGAGACAAGCAATTTATTTGGTGGGTTTCATAAGGTTAGAGACCAATCGGCATTTGCTGTTAGTTTTTATAGTTCGGGAATTCAAGATTTTGAACAAAGAGATTCACCGGGGCCATCGAATGGGGTCTTTTCTGTCCAATACCTAAGTATATCAGCTGCCTATGCACGATATGTAAAAGGCTTACAAATTGGAGCTAGTGTACATTATTTGAGTGAGGAAATATACCCCTATCGATCCAATGGTTATGCCTTTAATGTGGGCGTATCCCATACCTTTGCACGTGATCGAATGACCATAGGAAGCGCCATTAGAAACATTGGTCAGATGGAAGAATTGGATGTTCAAGCAACACCATTACCAAAAGCATGGATTACTGGAATTGCCATTGGACTATTAGAATGGGATCCCCCTAAGAATCCGGAATTACCAGTGTATGTTCAAAGCTACATAGATTTTGTGTATCCGTTATCGGATAACGCACCAACAAATAGCAATTCAAATACGATTGTAGCTACAGATTACCATCTAAATTTCGGTTTAGATGTATTGATTGCAGAAACCTTACAGCTCACTTCAGGCTACAGAACAGGTGATTCGGCCAGGCCCTTTTCATTTGGCTTGGGTATTCTTTTCAATGATTTTGCCTTCAATTATGCGCTAGTTCCCTTTGAAACTGGTTTCGGAACCGTGCATTCGGTGGGGCTTCGTTATTTCTTTCCGTAGCGCCTACACCTAACTATGAGTAATCGACTTCCACACTTTCATTCTGTTATAGAATTATACCACTCACTCGTAGATTCCTTTGAGACCGTACTCGTCGCTCCACGAATTCGTAGATCTTTTCCACTAACCGATTATCTCGTTTCATTGTACAGGGATATCTTAGAAAATAACGATGATCACTCATCTATCAGGATTCGTGATTTAAGTCCCATAGGTCATTTCCGCATGATCTATTACGCCCTTACAAGCAAAAAAAAGGTCATACTACACTATCATTGGTTTGAATTTCAAGGGATAAAACAATTATTAGCTCTTCCTTATAAACTATTGTGCATTAGTATTTTCAGTAAATTTAGTACCTGCATAGTATGGACCGTGCATAATCTTGAACCACACGATAGAAAATACCTTCATCTACACAAGAAGCTTCATACTTGGATGGCTCGTAAAGCAGACCTACTACATCTGCATTCCCCTACCTTACTTAGCTCAAGTGCTCATTATTTAAAAATAGATCCAGAAAGTTCGAAATGGGCGGTTCTAAAGCATCCAGAATTTCCCGCTAAACCTATGCCAAAAGCAGATGCTGTTCATGCCCTCAATGAGATCTATAACCTGCAGTTACCTAATGATGAGATTATTCTACTGCTCTTTGGAAACATAAGTGAATACAAGGGTATCGATTCATTTATTACCCTCTCGAAAACCTACTCGTCTCAGTTTCATGTTCTTATTGCTGGCCCAGTGAAAATTGGGCAGAATCGTACCCATCAGAACATCCTTAAAGCCATAGGGTCCGATACTGATCGATTTCACTATTTACCTCGATTCATAGACGAGGAACACTATGCTTATCTACTTTCGTCCGCCGATTATTGTGTATTTAACTATACCAATATTCACAGCTCTGGTGGTGCTGCTATGGCATTATCCTATAAAAAAAGAATAATCGCACCCAAAATTGGAATTTTTAATGATTTAGAGAACGAAGCTGAATCGTTGCTTTATTCTTCAAGTAAAGAATTAGAATCTATCATAC
>JAYPDB010000035.1:0-14890 GCA_038125045.1 Bacteroidota bacterium | reverse complement strand
GTGATCTTTTGTGCCACTAAACTGGGTTATAAAGAATGTAAATGTTGCAAGCACAACTGTTACCGTTATATCAGCTGTAGCAGTAGCTGCCCATGGTAACAGTCCAAAGATATTCATAAATGCAATGGCCATAAACATGGTAAACAAATAAGGAACATACGTTCTGTACTTTTCCCCAATGTTGGGCTTAGCAACTTCATCCCGTATAAATTCATAAAAAATTTCGAAAAGATTCTGTATCGCACCTTGAGGTGCCGTTGAAGAACCTATGCCTTTTTTGTATCGAGAACCCGCAAACATCACGAGTAAGGCCAATGCTCCCAAGCCAAACCAGAAATAAATGAGATGAGAGGTTAATGAGAAATCAATGACCATACTACCAGATACCGGTGTAATGACATGATCAACATCGATAAAATCACCTGATGCTAAGGCTTTTTTTGTGCTGCTGTAGGTTGAGAATTGATATTCACCTGCTTCGGTTTGCCAGAGAAACAATCTAGGTAGGTATAATTTTTTACCAAAAAAGGAAAAATAATCATGATCCGCTACGGTGCCCATGATATCAATTGGAGATTCAGATTCCGTCTCTGCATCAGCAGCTTGTGGGCCAGTAGTCCCTAGTAATACAAAAAATAGTAAGGTGTAAAAAAACTTAAGATAATTGGTCATTATGTGACGAATCTTTCCGTAGTCTATGATGGATCAATAAAAATTCTATAATAGAATTGTAAAGATAGGAAATTATCAAATTAACTGTAAAGAACATTTGATCAAATTTTATCCGAGATAGGGATACCGCAATAAAGACAATAAGTATCAGAAATCGCGCAATTGTACTCAAGTAATAGATCAGCAAGAACTTATTGGCATTTATGTTCCAGTTCTTATCTAAAATCCAAAGAGCTGATCCCACAAAAACAAACGCAATTAGATATGACTTGTACGCAATTTCCCAGGGTAGATCTGGAAACAAAAGGGTGATAATTACATATAATACTGCAGGAGGTATCTGAAGTACGATCAATACAACGGTAGAAGAATATCTCTCGAATAAATGGGCTAACATAGTCTATGATTACCCTTCAGATTCGTTTTCACCAGTACCTAATCTTTTTACCAAGGCAAACATTCTAAAAAAAAATAAGATGATCCCAAGTATCACTCCACTTAGTAACCCCAAAGGTTTAGAAGTCAAGTAAGAATCTAAAGCATAACCCAAAAGTATAGGAGCTGCCAAAGAAACAGCAATCTCAGTGCCTAAACTAAGATATACTCGGTACGCCTTTGGAAGTATCTTGGATATCAAAAGTTATATTTTTTGGAGGTGTGTAATAACTCGAATAACCTAACGATGAATCAAGCTTCTGCAGTTGAACTTTCATCCACTTGATTGGAGGTCACCAGTGAATGATCACTCATACGACACAAGCCATTGATGATCGCGCCTTCTTCAACGACCAATATTTTTGCTGTCACATTTCCTTCAATAAAAGCTCCACCTCTCAGAACCGCTTTATTTTTAACATATACATCGCCTTCAATCTTGCCAGCTATATCGACTTGTAAAGCATTTACATCTCCTCGTATTTGACCATTTTCTGAAACAATAATTTTTGCCTGAGTGTTAATTGAGCCTGTTAATAAACCCCCAATTCTAATATCATGCTCCGAGCTTAGATGCCCTTCTAATTCTGATCCCTCACTTATAATATTTACCGAAGGATAATTGTGTTCGTTCGCCATGTTGTTATGTTTATTTCAATGTTTATTTGAGAAAGTAAAGCTCAGGATTTTGAGGATGCCCATCCTTCCAAAGTTCAACATGAAGGTGTGAAGCTGTGGTCTGTGTGCCGGCATTACCAACCGTTGCAATAATGTCACCTTTCACTACAACCTCTCCAATTTCTTTGGTTACCGAACGGCAATGTTTATAGACACTGAGGTATCCTCCTTTGTGCTGGATGGATAGTACATATCCATTGGTTAAGGTCCAATTTATATTAACTACAGTACCATCTTCAATAGCCTGAATATTAGCACCTTCCCGAGCTGCAATATCCAAACCAAAATGTTCTAAATCAGGTTCAAATGACCTAGAAATCAAGCCTTTCACAGGGTAAGAAGTTGGAAAAACAGGTGGCTCGTTTAATACTGATGAAGATAAAATACCCGTCGTACTAATAGATAATATATCACGATTTGAGGCTTCTATGAGCTGATTACCAATCTTATTTTCATTGTAAAAGCGTAAGCTTTGCAACCGCTCATTTAACACCAAACTGGTATCTGTGCTTAATCTAATAATCGTCTGCATCTCATTAAGTTGCTGCTCTGTTACTTCTAAAGAGTCTTGAAGTGCCTCAATTCTGTTTACAACAGAAACTAGATTTTTATTGAATTCCGAATCTTGGCTATTATATAAGAGCCCTCCCAATGGTGTATACATAAATGCAAGAAGTAGAGCCAAAAAGAGTAGCCCATTTGCTAAAAACAATCTCTTGGCAATGAGCTTTGGTAATACGCGGAATTCTTGAGACCCATTAGGAACCGAGTCATCTAAAATTATGATTCGGATTACTTTGTTTCTAAGAGTAATGAGTACTTTAAAAAGGGAAGAAATCATGTGTAAAAATGGTTATCACTAACTTGAGATAGCCCTATAGTTAACAAGGGTTTTCAATATGCATAAAAATATGATAAAGCACCTAGGTATTCTGAGTTAAAGCATCCAACTCTTTAGCTAAATCTTGAGCGATTTTATTTCGATCAAACTGCTCCACCCAATCCAGTGGAACTTCTGGTAATGTATTATTTACAATTGCTTCTACAAGCTTGGCTATAGTGGCTGTCACATCATCCACTGAATCTGGTCTTGCAATAAACGATTTTTGATACTTCTGCAATAAATTCATGGTATCCCCTTTAGGAATTAACGCCAAAATCGGCTTGGTTGTCGCCATATATTCGTAGGTTTTACTCAGTGTAATTGTATGGGCTCTATGCTTATGATCATTATTTAACCAAAGAACATCTGCTAATTGCATAGCGCTAACGGCATCTTTGTGATTTACATATCCATGAAAATGACAATATTCTTCAAGAGACAAATTACTTATGAGGGCTTGGAAATCATCTTGGTTACTTCCTTGGAAGTGTAACTCTATACGATGTTCCCAATCTTCGTTTTTATCCAAATAACACCTAATGGCTCGTAAAAACGTTTCGGGCCCACTTTGATCATAAAATGTACCTGAATACAAAAAAATTAATGATTTGCTCTGTTTTTCAGATGATGGCTTCGGCACAAAGTCTTCCGAATCAAAACCGTGAGGCTGAACTCGAAAGGTGGGTACATAGGGATGTCGCTCTTGAATAGCTTTTTTAATGGGTTCATTTATGGCAATTATGGTATCCGCATTTTTCAACGTCTTACGTTCCAGTTTTTTCATCCAGTAGCGGTGTAAAAAACTTGGATATCTGATCAAGTGACTTTCATACCAGTCATCTCTAAAATCCATGATTAATGGCAAGGCATATCTCTTTTTTAATTCACTTGCTAGCATAAGGTTACTATACGGAGGTGCGGTTGCATAAATGGCCTTTATCTCATGTTTTTGAATAATTTCTTGCGCTTTCTTTAATCCATGAACAGTCCAAGCTTTTTTGTTATCGGGTAGCAAAAAAAATTGAGAGAGTAATCGTAACAATCGAGTAACCCATGGCTTGGGATTCCATTGTCTTTTGGAGGCCCCCCAATGCAAAGGTGTTCCACCAGGAACCCGATAAACACAAACCTTATCCTCTTTTATGAGCTCATCGAGTTCTTGTCCTAGATGATGATCAAAGCGATGATAACGGCCGGGTTCAGGAACTAGAATAATAGGTTTCCAACCATATTTGTTGAGATATTTAACGTACTTTAGAGGCCGTTGAACACCACTCCCCCCCATGGGCGGAAAAAAGTAAACAATAAAGAGAAGCTCTTTCATCGTATCAGGATACGGAAAAATTATACCGAGTAATTAGGTGCTTCCTTGGTTATTTGCACGGTGTGGGGATGACTCTCCTTATATGCAGCTGCAGATATTTGAACAAAATGAGCCTGTTTTAGTGCTGATATATCAGCAGCACCGCAATATCCCATGGCTGCTTTTAGTCCACCTGTCATCTGATGCACAACCTCACTTAAATACCCTTTATAAGGTACACGTCCTTCAATCCCCTCTGGAACCAATTTTTTTAGATCATCTTCAACATCTTGAAAGTATCGATCTTTTGACCCTTTTTTCATAGCCCCAATACTTCCCATCCCCCTGTAAGACTTATATTTTCTTGATTCATAGATGATCGTTTCTCCAGGACTCTCGTCAACCCCTGCGAACATTGAACCCATCATTACCACATCAGCTCCACCAGCAATTGCTTTGGGTATGTCTCCAGTTTGCTTAATGCCACCATCGGCCACTAATCCAATACCATGTTCTGAACAAAAATCACTTACTTCCATAACAGCACTAAGCTGAGGAACTCCAACGCCAGTCACAATACGAGTGGTACAAATAGACCCTGGTCCCACCCCAACTTTGACGACATCGGCACCCGCATCTGCTAATGCTTTTGCTGCATCTCTGGTAGCTATATTTCCACCTATAACATTTAAGTTAGAGTATTGCTTTTTAATAGCTGATACGGTTTGAAGAACACCTTCAGAATGCCCATGAGCCGTATCGACCGTAATGATATCTACACCTGCTTGAACCAGAGCGGCCACCCTTTCCATGGTATCAGCAGTAACCCCTACGGCAGCTCCAACCCGTAACCTACCCAATTCATCTTTACAGGCATTGGGAAAGTTCATTTTCTTTTCAATATCCTTAAAAGTAATAAGTCCCACCAGTTTTTGATGCTCATCTACAATAGGTAGTTTTTCTACTTTATGGGTTTGAAGTATTTCTTCTGCTTGTACCAGATTCGTTCCTTCAGTAGCAGTAATGAGGGGATTTTTCGTCATGATATCCCCTAACTTTTTGGACATATTTGATTCGAACCGTAAATCCCTATTGGTAACAATCCCCTTTAGCGTACCGTGTTCATCTACAATAGGAATCCCACCAATTCGGTGCCTAGCCATTAAATCTCTGGCATCTTGAACCAAAGCATCAGCTTTTAGCGTCACGGGGTCTACAATCATTCCACTCTCACTTCTCTTGACCAATCGGACTTGTTCTGCCTGACTTTCTATACTCATATTCTTATGAAGCATTGCAATTCCCCCTTCTCTAGCCAGTGCAATGGCAAGACGATATTCAGACACCGTATCCATAGCTGCACTAAGAATTGGAGTATTTAACTTGAGGCTAGGGGTCAATTGAACGCTTATATCTACATCCCGCGGTAAAACTTGTGAATAATTCGGGACCAAAAGCACATCATCATAGGTGAGCCCTTGTCTAGAAATACGTTCGGCATGAGTGGATTTAACTTTCGACATAGGGAAGAAGATTTTTTTCGGTTTTGCCAAGATACAAACTTCTTCCCGGTTATTAATGCCAAAATTTAATTTTATAAGCGTGATACTTTAAGAACTTCTATTGTGGTTTCTAAACTTGAAACACCATCTAAAAATAACTGAATCCAATAGTATATGCGGTTGCGTCTATTCTTTACGAAAGGATCACAACTAGAGTAACTACCCTGTAATTCGTGTACGATGGCTTTAACATCATCATAAATTTCAATTTTTAAACTATCGGGAAGGTTTCCCCACCCCATAAGTTCAAAAGCTTGCTGAAGATCGTTGTACTCGCGTTCACTCTCTTGATGAAGACGATCAAGTAACGGGTTAATAAATCGATTTTTATTTCTCTTAATAACCCTTTTAGATGGGATGCGATTTGCAGAATTAAAAATGGGTGTAGGTAACGAAGTATTCATTGGTTGCTCCTGTTTTATTAATGTTCAGGAGCAAACTACAACCACAGAGTGACAACATTATGTCACCCTTATAATCATTATTTTGGATAAAGAGAATTTTTGGCTGCTAATAGGGTATTTTTCATGAGCATAGCAACAGTCATAGGACCAACACCACCTGGTACAGGTGTGATCCATGAAGCTTTTTTTTGGACGGACTCAAAATCTACATCACCTACTAACCGATACCCTTTTTCACTATTCTCATCGGCCACACGATTAATTCCTACATCTATAACCACAACCCCCTGTTTCACCATTTCGGCTTTGATAAGATGTGGTTGACCTGCGGCAACAATTAATATGTCGGCATGAATGGTATGCGCAGTTAAATCTCGAGTAAACTTGTGGCAAATAGTCGTAGTTGCTTTCCCTGATGAATTTTCTCTAGACAACATAACAGCCATTGGACTACCCACTATATTGGATGCACCTACCACAACAGCATGCTGTGACTTAACTGGAATACTGTAATGTTTCAACAATTCCATAATACCTGCTGGCGTACAACTTTTAAAACATGGTTGATTTAGGGATAAACGCCCCACATTCATGGGATGAAATCCGTCTACATCCTTGCGATGATCAATAGCTTCAATTACCGAGTGTTGAGATAGATGACTTGGCAGTGGCATTTGAACTAAAATACCATCTATTTCATCATTGGTATTGCATGAATGAATAATCTCCTTTAATTCTAACTCCGATATGGTATCCTGTAATACCATTGTGTCCGTTTCAATACCCACTTCCATACAAGCCTTTGTCTTAGTTCCTGTATAGACAATAGATGCTGGATCATCCCCAACTAAGATAACCTGGAGAAAAGGCGGTCTATTACCTTTGGCACACCATTCATGTACATCTTCTCGTACCCGTTCACGAAGTAAAGATGCCACTTTCCTGCCATCTATAATTTCAGCGCTCATAGCATTAGACTTGGTTTAATTGAAGAGATTCTAGTTACTAATAATGGTAATAAAGGTACGTTAATATCTGCTCATGTACCGCATCAATTCTCGAGACCTTACCCACAAAATTATTGGCTGATAAACTAAAAATTACCTTTTCACCCGATTGAGAGTTTAGATAACCACTTAAACTACGTGCGCCCCCTACATAGCCCGTTTTTGCAAATACCTGACCTCTTAATGGGCTTTGTTTCATTCGATAATGCAGGGTGCCATCTTCACCTAAAATAGGAAGACTAGATTCGAAGGCGTCGAATTCATGATGCTTACTCATGACAAAAAGTAGCTCAGAGATAACCGAAGTGGTTAGAAAGTTCCCTCCCGCTAAGCCAGAACCATCTCTCATAACAACATAGGCAGTGTCTACTCCCAACGAACCCAAGGCATTGCGCACCACTTCAATTCCTCCACGAGTACTTCCTGGTTCCATCCGTTTCTCCGCAGCTAATGTTTTGAGTATCATCTCAGCATAAAAATTATCACTCTCTTTGTTTAACCACGATACTAACTTAGAAAGTGGCTTAGAGCTATGAGTGCCTAAAAGCGTCCAATTTTCCCGTGCATCCGTATTATTGGATGACATCCAAGTAGGCTCATATCCCGTCCATAAAGAGCTTCCAATGTTATCCCTTGATGAATTCTTAGGTGACATAAAAGTTTCGGGCCATCTCCTTTCAACCCGAAAAGGTTCTTCTGTAAAAGTCTGACTCGCCATTTCAAACGAGGCTAAATAACGTACAAACGAATCCATAAAAAAACGCGGAGCATCATGAATGGCCAATGATTCTGTTTCTTCATATCCGGGTGGCAGGCTACTGGCTAAATACAAGATATTAGACTCCCAGGATCGACGGTAAAATTCATCATACTTGGAATCGATATCGCCAATTACCTGCTTGTTTTCAATGGTAACGTAATCGGTACTGTCCGGGAACCATGAGATTTCAGGAGTATCTCCCGTGTTCCCATTAGCTTGAACAACCAAATCCACCGCATTATTGTTAAAGCTTAGCTCACTAATTTCGACACCGTAATAAAAATTCAAATCATCCCAGTCCCAACCTTTAGGATAGGGTTCCGCATCAAAATAACCCAAAAGACCAACCCATTGACCGGTCCAAGAAGCAATCCCGGCCTCAATTAAGATAGTACGAAGCTTATTAAACACATGATATCGATCTTCATCATACAGAAAACCAGAAATACTAGGATCACCACTTCCAACAATGATTAAATCACCCACCCAAAGTGAATCCTGAAGATAGCCAATTCCATAAATAGACGTCTCAAATCGAAAATCAGAACCTAATTCATGCAGCGCGGCTGCTGAGGTGATGAGCTTCATATTAGATGCTGGAACCACCCATTTTTCTGCATTCCACTCTTCGAGTACTTCCCCTTCCCCATTTCGAATACTTACCGACCAATGTACCCCTTTATTTTCGGCCTGATACAACACATCCTGGACACTTTGCGCAACACTAAAGTTGGCAAAATAAACTAAAAAAAATGTGGTTTGAATGAATTTGTATAAAATGTTTGTCTGGAACATATACAGTACCTATTGCTGTCGTGATTGGTTCAGTGAATATAAACCATGAAATTCAATCTAAAAATAGTGTTGCTCTGTTTCCTTAATAACCTGAATAATCTGTTCAGGTGAACTCGAATGATATAGTCCATCACGAAATGTGCCATAATTCATTAGCTTAGAAATACGACTTAGACGTTTATTATGATTCCGATGATCAGAATGTGGCCCTACTAATAAAAAAATCAGTTGTACGGGTTTTTTATCGATGGATTCAAAATCTACAGGAGTGCTAAGACGAGCAAACGCTACATAGGTATCTAATAAGGCATCGGTTTTACCATGGGGAATAGCAAGGGCCTGACCCACACCCGTAGACATGATAGATTCACGGGTAATAACGGCATCTCGAACTTGTTTGAGAGTTTCTGCTGACCAGAGATCTGAAAAAAGATCAATGAGCGCATGAATACTCTGAAATTTATCCGCTGCTTTTACATCTAGTATGATTTGTTTGGGAGTAAGTAACTCGTGAATTTGCATGAATAGTCGGTAGTATAATATGTCACTATCGAAAGCTATGAGATTTTCTGTCAAACTTAAAACGAAACAAAAAAAGTGTCTGAGCCTATTTTTTTGTAAACTTAAACATTATGATGCGTCACGTTTTTACGGTATTTAAAAAGGATTTACGAGTAGAATTTAGGACTAAATATGCCCTTAATATGGTAGCGGCCTTCATAGTCGCTTCTCTTCTTTTAATTTTGTTTACACTCAAAGCCCAGGAATTGGATCCAACACCAAAGAGCGGACTCATTTGGATCGTTGTGTTATTTGCTTCGTTAACGGTTCTTGGCCGATCGTTTATCTTAGAAACCGACCGTGGTACTTTTCAGACACTTCAGATATATGCGGATCCAAGTTCCGTTTACCTAGGTAAATTTCTGTATAATTTGAGTTTTAGTTGGTTGATCTATGCTCTTAGCTTTGGGCTCTACGGCTTTCTCATTAAATGGAGTATTGTTTCCTATCCTGCGTTCCTGTACATCATGTTTTTTGGAACCATGGGACTTTCATCGGTCTGTACCTTGATCGCAGCGATTGTTTCACAAGCAGATCGACAGGGAGCTATTTTTTCTGTGCTTAGTATTCCGCTTTTTGTGCCCTTTATTTTACTACTTAGCCGGCTAACCAAACGTGCATTTGTAGACGGATTGGATCAGTGGTGGAATTCCGAAATTGCAGCTTTGGTTGGTTTTGTAGGGGTCACTAGCATAGCAGGATGGTTATTATTTGATTTTATTTGGGAGGAAGATTGATGGGGTTCCAAACCAATGATTTGATTGGTCAAGTACGAGTTAAGCAAATACTCGAACAAATTGTGAATCGTAATAGAATTGCGCATGCCTATTTATTTTCTGGGCCAAAAGGTTCCGGTTTACTCCCTTTTGCATTACGATTTGCAGAACAGGTAAACGCTACTGATTCAAGTAGCCTCCCATGGTTCAAACATCCAGATATCCATGTTTTTTTACCTATGCCTAGTTCTTCTAGCATAGATGACCTGAACATCAGACTCGATTGGTTAAAAGAAGACGCGTATGCACTCGTGGAGTTTGCTGATAGACCAGATAACGAAAAAGACCGAAGTAAAAATAAACAAGCGTTCTACTCTATCGATTATTTTCGTTCCGACATACGCCCCGTAACCCGTCTCAGACCATTTCAAGGCAAGAAAGTAGTTGTTATTATGACCATGGTTGAAACTATGAGAAAAGAAACAGCCAATTCATTCCTGAAATTACTTGAAGAACCATCGGATGGCGTCATGTTCATTCTTACAACCCATCACTACGAGCAATTATTACCCACCATTACCTCAAGGTGTCAACATATTGCATTTGGACAAAACACGCTTGAAGAAGTTGAGCAAGCTTTAATTCATAAAGAAGGAATACCTGAGCAAGATGCCAAGTTGATGGTGCGGCTAACGCAGGGCAACTATAGTAAAACCAAGACTCTCGATGTAGCTGATTTACAGGGTTTACGGAATGAGGTGATTGATTTTTTGCGAAAGTCTTTTGTAATGGATGCCTCAGCCATTCAAATGCTTATACAACATTGGACGGCTTCACGTAACATTGAAGGGTTAATTCAATTGGTAGAGCTTATGGAATCGTTTCTTCGCGATTTGATTGTATATCAACATAGCCAAACAACTACATCACTGATTCATGCCGATGCACTTGAAATCATAGAAAATATAGTAAAGCATGTTACGGAAGGGAATTTTGAACAGATGATTTCTCTATTGCACCCGTTAAAAAAAGAGCTGGCTCAGAATGTTAATCCAAGGTTATTGTTTACGGTTCTGTCTCTAAATTACTCTCGCTTGATGAGAGGGTTATCGCCAAAAATAGAATCGGAAAATGCCTACAAACATTTACCCTCTATACACATCACAAACTAATCATAGCGATAGTAATCATGACTCATCCCCTTGAATTTGTTAAGATGGAAGCTGCTGGTAATGATTTTGTTCTCATCGACTGCAGGAACCAAGATATTCCCCTGGAAGCTATCATTACCATGTGTCCCGCTTTATGTGATCGTAAACGCGGAATTGGTGCTGATGGTCTACTGTTGCTACATCCAAATCCTAATCCAGATGTTGACTACACCATGATCTATCGAAATAGTGATGGAAGTGATGCCGGAATGTGTGGAAATGGTGGAAGAAGCATTGCTCTATATGCCTCCCAACATGGATTTTCGGATCATCATAGTTTCCAAGTTCATAACCAAATTTATCATGCTTTTGTTAATCCTGCAGAACATCTGGTAGAACTCAGTTTTCCAGATGCCAAAGCACCTAATGAAATTGAGGACACATTTGGAACTTGTTTTCAGGTTTATCCAAACACCGAACATGCCGTTTTTTTTCTTGAAACCCTCCCAAAGAATATTCAAGAGTTAACAACCCGCGCATTAGAGATACGCAATCATGCAAGGTTTTCACCAGTAGGTACCAATGTAAATTTTGCTGTAATTAGGCCTAAGAATGAAATAGAGCTTGAGACTTTTGAAAGGGGTGTTGAAGATTTTACTTTGGCATGTGGAACAGGTGCTGTAGCAACAGCCATGTCTGCACATGCTCTTAATGGTTCTGAAGCAGGTTCACATACCTACTCATTACGGGTCAAAGGAGGGGTACTAAAGGTCAGTTTTTCATTTGAACCGTCTCTAAATGAACCCGTTGTAACGGATCGAATGGTACCCAGACCATCGGTTGTAGAGTATAAAAGCATAACCCTAGAAGGTCCTGCTAAGGTGGTCTTCAAAGGAACCTGGAGTGGTCATTGAGATGCGCTATACCAGGTGGTTGATGTGTTGTTTTTTAATCATGATGCTGGCTTGCTCCTCCTCATACAACCTAACCACCCCACCCGTTTCCGTTCCTAAGAAAAACTCGCTTCTACTTGTGCACGGACAAAGAATGGTCCCGGCAAATATAAAGAGTGTACAGTTTTGGAACCCAGCACAACCCAATGCTCCCATTCCTGTCTTAAGAATGAATTCGAATGATCGATTAGAGTTACGTTTTGATGAACTCAGTGAGTACACCGGAACATTTCTGATTCAATTTAGCCACAGAAATCGTGATTGGTCTAGGAGTACCTTAGCCGAAAGCTGGTTTTTAGATGCTATAAACCAGTTAATTCTTCAAGGCGGCGAACCTTCCATAGCTAGCTCTATTCCGTATCATCATTATCAACTGTCCATAGAGCAATCAAAATTAAGATTTTTAGCAAGTGGATATTACTTCGTCCACGTCTTGGACTACTCCTCAGGTATAGAATTATTCAATCTACCTTTTGTGGTAACTGAACAAAAAATCGATTTGTTGGTCGAATCAGAAACCTTATTTAATTCAGGAAGCTATGGTGCAGCGAGAGAACGTTTATTTTATGAGTTTAATCTACCAGATTTTGTAGATATGCCTGTTTTTGATTTAGATTTACAGATATTTCAAGATGGTTTTATCCGCAAAACAACATGGGCTAGAGGTAAAGATTTTTCTGAAGAAAAAATAGGTCGATTTTACTTAGAAAATGATCAAGCATTCCCAGCAAATACCAGATTTTATTCACTTAGCTTGCAAGATTTAACGCTCCGAAATAAGGAGATATTCAGTTATGAGGATAATCCAACCTTACCGATAATTACTCTTAAAGAAGATTTTATTTCCTTTAGTGACCTCCCCTATCAAGTACAATCAATGTATGGAAATCCCAAAGTTCAAAGATTCTCTCGCTATGCAAAAGTAAACTTTAGGTTTAATACTATGGGGGAACGACCCCGATCCAATGATGAGGTGTATTTAATAGGAGATTTCAATCAATGGACGCAAGATCAGTCCTATAAGATGATCTGGAATCATGATCTAGGGCTCTTCGAAATCCCTGTTATTTTGAAAGAAGGCACTTATCGGTATAACTATGCACTCAAACAAGGGGCTGAATTAGACATCACCTATCTTAGTAGCTCCCTTACAAAGGAAAACCAATCGTATACAGGAGTTTTGTTTTATAGAGATCCTAACCTACAATACGACCGCGTTCTTTCTATCAAAACAACCGCTATCAGTCCTCACTAGAAAAGAAATCAAAGGATACGACTTAAAAATCTATTCCAATTGAAAAATAATGAATGGGTTTATTTGAGAATCCATCTCGGTTACATGCCCAACCCACATCATATCGTAGAGGCAGACCAAAAACAATCGTTCGCAAACCAAAGCCTGAACCAATGAGTACATCACCATCGATGTATGAGAAATTATTACCATTGGCATCCTGAAAAGTGACAGGCTCGCTAATATTGAAATCCAACGCCGCATCGTTAACAATTGGGTTTCCATTTATGTCGGTAAGTCCATAATCAATTTCTTGTCCCCATGCCGTACCCACATCAACAAAGGCAACGCCTGTTACATTGTACAAGGGCAGTATAGGAAGAGCCCCAGGGATGACTGCTGCAAACAATGGAAAACGAAACTCAGCGTTTAACAAACCAAACTTATCTCCATACACTGAGTTATAGCGATGCCCTCTAAGAGGTACTGCTGGTTGTGTAAAAAACGTATCGGCAAGTCGTTCAAATGGTATGCCATTATTAGACCATTGATAATTAATCCAACCCATCATCCCTCCTAGAAAATAGGTTTGAGAATCAGCACCAATAGAAGCTCCACCAGTCGTTCGTAAGGCAATGGTGTAGGAATAGCCGAGATTCAGGTACGCTCGGAAATCACCCATAGCAGAAGCAAAGCTTGGAGCATCGGTTCCAATTCCAGGACTTCCTGAAAAGTTTAGAGTGTATCTTACACCTCCTTGTGGAGTAATAAAACCAGGAAGAGTTGCATCTTTAGTAAGACTTAGTGTTGGATACAAAAATGAACTTTTTAAATTACTCGCTTCTACACTTCCATAAGAAAACAGGCCCCCATAGGCTGCTACAGCATCATAATCTCGAGCGATTCCTATCCAGTTTAAGCCCCCATCAACTCTTGTGAATTTATCAAATGGATATTGCACGTTAATTCCACCACCAAAAGTTCGGAAACGAAGTAAATCTCCCCCAAAGGTTTGATACTGGCGAGAGGTGTGGAAATACGATGCAAACCAATTGGTCCTATTTTTCAAAAAGCCATACTGTAGTGTATAGTCACTATTCCTTAAATCGGTTTGAAAGTTGGTTCCCATGGCCAACTGATGATCACCTAGTAAGTCGCTAATCATAAACTGGGTAAGAGCATAAGCTCCATACGTAGAAGCGGCTACCGTTGGACTGTATGCAATATCGGTTGAAAACGTAAGTCGGTAGGCTCTTGGCAAGTATCTCCCATCAAGAGTTATATTATTATCAGGCTCAAAGATGAATTCATTTTCTAACTCAATAGTAGAATCCAGAACTACCTCATCAGAAAAGACGTAATTCCGAAAATCAATTTCACCCGTTTCCTCAAAACTCGCAAAATTGTATTCTGGATTCTGTTTTTCTTGCTCTTCTTCCTTTTCCTCCCTTTCAGTACCACTTAGCAATCCCTCGCTAAATATATCTGCTGCATATTTGATGGCAGGAACTCGCAGTTCCGTAGACTCTAAACTTCTGCGTTGAGCCCAATAATTTGGACGCAAAGACAGGGCTGATGCATCATTTAATGGATTTTTAAGCAAGAATATATCCAGGTAACCCTCATTTATAGAACTAAATGCAACTCGAGAACCATCGGCACTAATCGAAAACTGAGAAATTCCCGCCTGTAAATCCGTTAGTACCTTCCACTGCTTAGTAGCTAATTCTATCTGATACAGATTCTGTATTCCATTTTGATCAGATTGATAGACCA
>JAYPDB010000034.1:0-15043 GCA_038125045.1 Bacteroidota bacterium | reverse complement strand
GTATTGTTTAAAATCTCCTGAACCCTGTCCCAGGATTGGAAGGATTGAATGGCTTCCCTATGTCTAGAATGAAGGGCAATTCTACGACTATTCTGTTCTTCTTGATCTAATAGTTGATCCCATTCGTGATGGGTTAGACTCCAAATATCAGCGGGTTGTTGGACCTGTGCACATAACCAGTGGGCTCGTTGCCTGCCAATCCCTTTGATAAACCGAAATGCTAGTATACTCGCTAAATTGCGTTGGGTGCTTATAATGTGATCATTGGAGTGATCACCAACTAACCGGTGTTTTCTCTTACTCTGATTGTTGCTCTGATTCTTTTGCTTGCTCTCTTGCATCATGTATCCCCTTCCAAAGTGCTTCCCGTAACTCATCTAAGCCGAAGCCTGTCGCTGATGAAATAGGGATAACGGGAATATGGTCTGGAAATTGCACAGATTTTTTTAGCTTAAACCCTTGTTTTATATCCATTTTAGAGAGTGCTATTATACGTGGCTTATCCAAGAGATCTTTTCGGTAGGCACGAAGTTCATTTTCCAGTGCCTGATACTCATATTCAAGATCTGATTCGACACTTAACACGAACAGTAACACATTATTTCGCTCGATATGACGTAAAAATTGAGCCCCTAAACCCTTTCCTTTGTGTGCTTTTTCTATGATTCCAGGGATGTCTGCCATCACAAAGCTTCGGTAATCAGAGAAACTGACCACCCCCAAATTAGGCTCAAGTGTAGTAAAGGGATAATCCGCAATTTTAGGCTTAGCTTCCGATAGAACGGACAAGAGGGTACTCTTACCCGCATTTGGGAAGCCCACCAATCCCACATCTGCTATGAGTTTTAGTTCAAGTTCCACCACTCGTTCTTCTCCTTTTTCACCTTCCTGAGCGTAGGTTGGACTTTGACGAGTAGCACTTTTAAAATGCCAATTACCCAATCCTCCTTTCCCGCCTTGAGCAATGATAAGCACTTCACCTTCCTCGGTAATTTCACCTATACGCTCGCGGGTTTCAGCATCGAATGCAACTGTGCCCAGTGGAACTTCTAAGCAGGTATCGGGTCCAGAGGCTCCCGTTTTCCTATTTCCCGCGCCATGTTCCCCTTTACTGGCCTTGATGTATTTTTTGTATCTAAGATCAAGTAAAGTGTTTAAATGAGCATTACCCACCAGTACCACATCTCCCCCTTTGCCACCATCTCCTCCATCTGGACCGCCTTTAGGAACATATTTCTCTCTCCTGAAATGAGCAGATCCGTTTCCTCCTGCTCCAGCGGTCACATAAATTTTTGCGTAGTCTGCAAATCTCATAAAAAGAAGCTTGAACGGAGGTACACCAAGAAACTATTTGCCTTGGTATCCTAACATGTTAAATAGCTTGGTCAAGGTAGCCTTTGCTTCGTTTCTTGATACGATAAAGTCAAGAAACCCATGTTCCAAAAGATATTCAGAGGTTTGAAATCCATCGGGTAAATCTCTACCTATGGTCTGACGAATAACACGGGGTCCAGCAAATCCTATGAGTGCTCCTGGTTCGGCAATATTAAAATCACCTAACATCGCATAACTAGCCGTTACGCCTCCTGTAGTGGGATTGGTCATATACGAGACGTAGGGAATACCGGCTTCAGAAAGTTGGGCGAGCTTAGCGGAGGTCTTGGCCATTTGCATCAAACTCAATACACTTTCCATCATTCGAGCTCCTCCGGTTTGAGAAATGATAATGAGGGGTATTTTTTGTTCTCGAGCATAATCAATCGCAATACCTAGACGCTCCCCAACAACCGATCCCATACTACCACCAATAAAACTAAAATCCATACATCCAACCACTATGGAAATACCATTCATACTACCGGTTGCAATGCGTACGGCATCTGTTAAACCCGTTTTTTCTTGTGTTTGCTTTAGTCGTTCACTGTATTTTTTTCGGTCCGAGAAATTTAACGGATCCGTGGGAAGTACATCTTCACCAAGTAATTTACTATCACCATCAAATAATAGCTCAAAATATTCCTTTGATCCGATTTTGAAATGATAATTGCTCACAGGATCAACATGTAAATGCTGCTCTAACTCCCTTTTGTGAATCATTTCACCTGTAGTAGGCACCTTTATCCAAACCCCTTCCGGCATTTCTTTTCGAGTAGAGGTTTGAATATTGTTGTCTTTACGTTTAAACCAAGCCATAATGCTAAAACTAATTATTCACTTAAAATACTGAATCTTACAGAAAATAGGGTAAAAACTTCTTGGTAGTCAGATACGACCCTCACCGCTGGATTCCGTCCATTCCATAGACCTTTGCTAGCTTGAAATTCGGGTGTTATTCACTTGGTTATTACCCAAGTAATAAGGCTCTAAATGCTCTATAGCATGATCTTCCATGCTGTCGGGCATGTCTAAGTGCCATACTTTTAATAGATTTGAGGCATGAAATTGCGCCGGTAAATCTTGCCAAATATAGTTTCCAGGCGCGGAAAGTTGATCCCGGAAATGTTCGGCTCCCGATCCAATTAATAGCTTTCTAGACTGGCGTTCCCATACATCATACAGGTCTTCTGAGTGTAATCTTCGAGCCTCTGTTGTTGGTAAAATGCTGTAATTAGAGCAGTGAAAAGCGCGATGATAGTAATATCCACCTCGTGCATCAATGATGGCTTGTATCTCAAATTCCGAAGTATGCGCTTTGAGAAGCACGTCTTTTAGCTCGGGGATAAGGGTTCTCTTTGACACCTCTTGAATCCCTTCGGTAGCGATTACAGAAGCCGCAAGCATAGATAAGGTAGAGACCACTTTTACAGGTATGGAGCGTCTAAACAAAAGACCTCTTAGTGCACTTCCAGCAATTCTCAACCCGGTATATGAGCCTGGTCCGTTACCAATAATCACCTGCTCTAGGTCCAACATTCCCTGCTCAAAGCTACCACTAGCTTCTTCTAAACACTGCTGTATGAAGGGCAATAATTGCTTGGAGTGTTCTTGTCGTCCTTCAACCCAACGATGAATGATCTGGGTAGGTTCTTTTTCGGGTTGAAGGGCTACCGAGCAAGCTGTTGAGCTGGTTTCAACTGCTAAAATCATGACGAACTAGTTCTCCTGTAAAAGGTCGATAAAAGATTCTGATTCCACTACAAATTGCCAATTAGCTCGATATTGTGACCATCGACCGATAAATCGAATCGTTAGGACTTCTATCGATTCAGTAGTGTTTTGTTGGGTAGAATATTCTAAGGTTTGAACCTTAGCTGAATACGCATTAAACCAATCCTTCGCCATTTCACGTATATTAAATGAAGGGGCGTACATATCTATTTTTGTACCCTCAACAATCACATCTCCATCCTGAGTTAAAGCAGCCTCTAGTTCAAAATATGCATCGTAATATTTGACGAGGTTCCAAGCCTCTCCTGATCGAAAGGGTGAAAGATCATAAGGATCTGCGGGCCTATCATAACGTACCTCAAGAGGTTCCCAGTCCGCATCGTCATTGGTAGAGAAGGGACCCGAAAAAAAAGTATCCGCTTTCTTTAATCGAATTGAGAGGGGCAAATGATCTGAATACCCGGTACCCTGTCCATAAAAAGACCATCTTTTGGGAGTTCCAGATCCGGAATAGGTATTAAACCCAAAGTCGTCTACTCGAAAGCTCTGATCAACATAGGAAAGCCCTTGATGATCGTATAGGGAATTGGAGACAATAATTTGCATAAGCGTACCCCAATATCCTCGGTAAATATCCGATCCCCGTTTATCAATAGGCCATTCATACCATAGATTATACCAATCCAAACTACCTTGCTTTGCCGTTTCAACCATGAGTGCTTCATCCCCTTTGACCTTTAGAATATCCTGCAGACCCGTTGTGGAGAATGAGTACCGGGTTTTTTGGTTGTAATCCGAGTTAAAGTCGCCTACTAGTATCATGTCAAATGGCACCCTATCTGAGGCTAATTGTTCAATTCTAGCAGCTAATACCTGTGCATTTTGAACCCGTATTTCTTCCATGGAAGCACTACCCGCACCAGATTTCCAATGATTAACAAACACGGCTAGTGCACTACCTTCAACATCTATCCAAACTTCCAAAATAGGTCTAGCCCGCTCTGTTGGGTGAATCTGCGTTTTTTCAGACCAAATCGGATACTTAGAAAACACCACATTTTTCTGAACACTTACAGGTTTTCCATCCTCTCCCAAGGGAGGCTCTCCCACTTCTACTTCGTACGGACCTACCCCCGCATCTTCAAAGCCTTTCAACAACAGCCACTCCGATGGAAGTTTAGCAACTTCTGGACTGAATTCTTCACCCAACATTCGCTCGATGGTAGTGTAAGCATACTGCCCTAAAAAATCGGCCGGGTCTACAAATCCATGATCATTAGGACTGAAATCACTCTCTAATTCAACCAATGTTAGAATATCTGGTCCTGATCCCTGTTCATACGACTGCATGAGTTGAACGATATGTTTGATTTTCGTTAGAACATGAGCGGGTGTATACTGAGGATTGCCATCCCTGTTGGAGGGTGAATAATCGGAATACTCGGCCAAACCATCCGCGTCAAATAGGTTTTCAACATTGTAAGTGACCAGTGAATACTCATTTTTAGATTGAAGTTCTACTTCACTTTGAGCACTCAAGCCGCTTGTACAAGCGAGGTAAACAGCCCATAATACCCCTACTGCTTTCACGTAATTCATAATCCTTGGATTCTGTTAATTGATGTGCAGTCTACCTGGGTTGACCGCTGTTCAAGCTTTTATCGCAAGCTATTGATGTGAAGTTGTCCTTTATTAAAAATCCCAATAGCTCTTCCCTTCATGGTACGACCTAAATAAGGAGAGTTATGAGACTTTGAACGAACGTTCTTGTCGTCGAACACCCACTCTTCATCCGTATTAAAAAAGCTTAAGTTCGCTTGAGCACCCTCCTCTATTTTGGGAACGCTAAGCCGTAAGATCTGTCTAGGCTGCACGCATAACTTATCAACCAACTCACTTAAACTCAGGTGCCCGTTTAAAAATAACTGCTCGTTGGAAATGGACCAAGCGGTCTCCAAACCGATGATACCATTGGGGGCATAGCTGAATTCGACTTCTTTTTCTTCAATGGCATGGGGGGCATGATCGGTACATATAACATCAATGGTCCCATCTTTAAGTCCTTCAATCATGGCCTCTACATCGTGCTGAGTGCGAAGCGGTGGGTGCATTTTGTAGTTGGTGTTGAAATGCTGCTTTTCAATTTCTTCATCGGTAAGGTGGAAGTGATGAGGACAGACTTCCGTTGTCACATGAATGCCATTCTTTTTGGCCTTACGAACAAGGTCTACACCCTCTGCCGTACTAATGTGAGCCACATGTACATGACCTCCGGTATACTCTGCTAATAAGATATCTCGGGCAATCATTACCTCCTCTGCAATCCCAGGAGTACCATCGATTCCTAGTCGAGTAGAAACCACTCCTTCGTTCATATGGCCGGGCCTAGAAAGACTTAAATCTTCCTCATGGTTGATAATCGGCTTGTCTAGCATAGAAGAATATTCTAGGGCTACGCGCATTAATTGTGCGTCATAAACGGGATCACCATCGTCGCTGAAAGCTACGGCTCCACCTTGACTCATATCTCCCATTTCTGCCATATGCTCACCCTTACGGTCCTTACTCACACACCCAATAGGATACACGTCTACAGGAGTAGGCTTAGCTTTGGAAATAATGTACTCCACTACATCTCGTGTGTGTATGGGTGGATTGGTATTAGGCATACATGCTACCGCCGTAAAACCTCCAAAAGCCGCCGCTGCACATCCTTGAACAATCGTCTCTTTATGTTCATAACCTGGCTCTCGAAGATGGACATGCATATCCATCCAACCAGGACTCACAAAGTGCCCTTTAAAATCGTGAGATTCTTCCCCTTTTTCGGGACTCATATTTTTACCAATAGCTACAATAACCCCTTCATTGATACGTATATCTTGTAACTCCTGGGCTACAGATTGATCTGTTACTATTTTTAGATTCTGCAATAACATATGCACCTACATTGGTCGTTGACATTTGGTGAAGTGACGTCGAATATTTCTGGCCGAAATGAACGTTAATCTCACATAAACAGCATCTATTAGCCGTAACCAATAGATTGAGACTAATATACACAGAACAAAGCAAAGGATGTAGAAACATCTAATAATTGGTATCTTAAAGAATGGATTTATTTGAAGAACAAAATACAGCCATACCCAGCGTTAGTGAGCTGAGTCAAAAAATTAAACAACTTCTGGAAAGCCACTTTCACCAAGTACAGGTGCAAGGAGAGCTTAGTAACGTTAAAAGAAGCTCAAATGGGCATATTTATTGTACTCTTAAAGATTCTGAAGCTCAATTACCCTGTGTTTTATGGCGAAGTAATGCGCAATCCTATCAATCGGTGTTTGAAGACGGTAGAGAAGTGATTCTAAGTGGCACAATTCAGCTCTACAAACCACAAGGACGATATCAATTGATCATAGAACGTGCCGAGCCTGTGGGTATAGGAAAGCTTCAACTCGAATTTGAACGCCTCAAAAGAACCTTAGAGGCCGAGGGCCTATTCAACCCGAATCATAAAAAACCACTGCCTCGATTCCCTGCTACCATAGGAGTGGTTACCTCCCGAACTACCGCTGCCTTTCAAGACATTATTTCAACACTGAGCAAGCGCTGGCCCCTAGCCGAAATTGAATTGTTTCATGCCAGTGTTCAAGGAGAGCAAGCCGCTGATGAACTATGCTTAGGGATCGATTATTTATCAAAGCAAAACCATGTGGATGTGATTATCGTAACTCGAGGAGGTGGTTCCCTCGAAGATCTGTGGCCCTTTAACGAAGAGCGAGTTGCACGGGCGATCTATGCTTGTTCAATTCCAGTTATTAGCGGTGTTGGCCATGAGATTGATTTTAGTATCTCTGATTTTGTCGCCGATGTACGAGCGGCTACCCCCACTCAGGCAGCAGTGCTAGCAACTCCTAACCGCCAAGATATACTGGTTGGTTTGGATGAGTTTAGCTCAAGGGTCTCTCGAATCATTGAACAAAAATGGAGCAAGAGCGCCCAAAGAGTAGAATTTTTAGCAAAATCACATGCCTTAAGGAAAGTCCAAGAACGTTGGAATCTGTGTGCAGCTCAACATGCCCAAGCGCATCAACGGATTCATCACCTAATGGAATCGGTGATGCAAAGGAGGAAGGCCCAATGGCAAGAGTGGTCACATCGATTAGACAGAAGGAATCCCAATGTGGCGCTGGAACAGGGTTATACGCGCATTTGGCAGAATAATCAGTGGATAAAATCCAAAGGAATGCTCGCTCAGGACCAGTCTTTCGACGTTGAATTTAACGATGGCAGAGCGACCCTTTCGAAAAAAGATTGATGCTATTCGGCATTAATTTGTTTGGGATAGCTACCAAATATTTTAATCTCCTCCGCTTCCGATTTGAGCTCTTCTAAGGCATTTTGGGTAGATGCTTCATGCATATTGGCTTCAATATCAACATAGAAAGAATACCTGAAGGGCTCATTCATCCGAGGTCTAGACTCCAATTTACAAACGTTTATGCCATGGCGATGGAATACATTCAAACAGTCTACTAAAGAACCCTCACTATGAGAGGTCACCATCATCAACGATGTTTTTGACGGAAATTGTGGATCTACCCTAACAGACTCTCTGGAAACCACCACAAATCGAGTGTAATTTTCTTTTTGATTGGCTATGTCATGTGCTATGATCTGAAGACCGTATAAATCAGCGGCATGCGCACCTGCAATTGCAGCCTGAGATAAATCGCCATCCTCTAATACTTTTTTAGCAGAGATTGCGGTGTCGAAATAGGATTCAACCGTACACCTAGGAAGCTTGGAAAGAAAGTGAGTACACTGTTCTATGGCTTTCGGATGCGATAAGATGCGACGCACTTTGCTTAATTCAACCGACTCAACGGCCAACAAGCAATGAACCACTTTTAATATCTCCTCACCTACTATATGCAAATTGGAGGCGCCTAAGATATCATAAATATCGTTGATAGATCCTGCCGTAGTGTTTTCGATGGGTAGCATGGCGTAATCTACCCGTTCATCCATAAGTGCCTGTGCCGCCTCTTGAAAGGTATCATATCCATAATAATCCGTGGATGGATGACGCTCTGCAAAATGTCGAATTGCAGCGAGGTGGCTATAGGCACCGTCGGTACCTTGATAGCTAACTTTTATGTGTTGCTGTCCATTTTCGTTTTGAAAATCTAAGAGGGAGTGCGTCTGGTAGCGAACCGAGTTGGTGATGATCTCACGGAACAAATGTTCTGCGTAGTACCGATCCAAACCTACTTCGTTGGCATAGTCTCTAATCTTATTTAATAATCTCTCTTCTCTTTCCAGGTCTCGGATACCTGAATTAGATTCCAATTTTAGTTCTGCTACTTCTTTTACCACTTGTTGACGCTGAGCCAAAGCTTCAACGATACTACGATCGATGGAATCGAGTCGAGTTCGTATAGATTCTAATTTATTTTTCATGAGATTTAGTGTGAGATCGTTTCTGCCTAGCTACCTATGTGGAATCTGGCTAAAGAATTCGGCCACTTTCGATTATTCTATATAAATAGCAGCAGGTTGGGCGAAATATAGCATTAATTTTGAGCTTTCTGAATTACAGCTTACGCTTGAGCTAACCACTACTTTTAAGCAAAATCGATTTTATCATTAAATTTATAAAATCTTCATATTTTACCGCTATTCTTGCAATCGATATAATCTTGCGAGTGCTTTGCATGATTCGAAACTATAATCATTCATCAAATTTTACATCCATGACCATTTTATTAAGTGTATTACTGGCTTTTTCCAGTGTTTTCTCCACAGAGTTAGTCGCACCCACCCTTTCGGACAATGACAAGGTTGAAATCGTTATTGAAAGCAACGATCAAATGCGGTTCAACCTGAAAGAAATCACCGTTAAAGAAGGTCAGACCGTAGTGTTAACCTTAAAACATGTGGGTAAACTACCGAAAGCAGCTATGGGACATAACTGGGTTCTTCTGCAACCTGGTACGGAGCTCCCAGCATTTGCCATGAAAGCTATGCAAGCCAAAGACAATGAGTACGTTCCAGCAGATGCCCAGGAGGTCATTGTAAACACTTCGCTCCTTGGCGGTGGTGAAGAAACGACCATTGAGTTTGAAGCACCCAGTAAAGGTACGTATACCTTCATCTGTAGCTTCCCTGGTCACTATGCCCTTATGCAAGGAACCTTTACTGTAGAGTAATCACTCTATGCTACCATAAAAGAGCCTATATTAGGCTCTTTTATGGTAGGAAACCTGATAACCCTGCCTGTCTGAATGGATAAAAAAACTCCTTTAAAAAGCCGTAGAGGGCTCTCTTTTTTCACTGGATTTATAGGTGCTTACCTCATTCCACCCGCCCTTAATAATCTGTTTATCTTAGTAGGCTTTCACAATGGCTTAAGTGCAACCAATACCGAATATGTTGCCTATGCATCGGCTGGTATCCTATTAGGTATTTCCACCATGTTTATAGCACCTTCACACAGAGGAAGAATACTAGCTTATATTATTGGAAGCCTTATTTTGATGGATGCCATTGCTTTTTTCTCGGGACGATTACCCCTCGCATTTCTCATCGACCGGTCTGTCTACTTCTTTGCCTTTAGCCTAAGCGGGGTCTTCAGTTTTTTCGGGTTGAAAATGTCCTCAGATACTTCCCTTTAACCGACTCTGTAACTCAGTTCTTGGATTCTGTGAAGTAGTTCTTCCCTACGCATTTGTTGATACCTTTCGGGAAGCAGTTTTTTAGAAGTACATTCCAATACACCCAAAAGGGTCTGCAATTCTACTTCTTCTGGATAGGTAGGTGGAATAAAGTTTTCAATCACCGATTCCATGGTTTCATGTGTTATGAGTTCATTTCCAAGGGCAACCGATTCAAATTTAGCACGGGTTATCACGGCTTCCATATCCGCACCCGAAAAATTGATGGTATCTTGAACCAAGGCATGAGGAATGTTCTCATCTTCAAGTTTAGCCTTTGTTTTGGTAATCATAGCCCAAAATAGTTCTTCTTTCTCAGCCGCGTTTTGTGGAGGAAATAAGGCTAAATGCTCTTCAGCTCTACCCTGCCGCTTTAAATCTATGGGCATTAAATCGGGACGGGCCGTCATCAAAAACCAAAGGATTTTTCCTCTGTGCTCTGTATTACTCATAAAACTAGCGATTTGGGAGAATACCCTGGATGATACTCCGCTGTCTCCGGAAGCGGAACGGTCCCCTAAATAAGCATCGGCTTCATCGATCATAACCGTAACGGGCGCCATAGCTTTGAGTAGATGTAAGATCTTCTCCAAATTTCCTTCGGTAACGCCTTGCCACTGACTTCGGAAATTTTTCAACTTCACCATAGGTATACCAATATCTTTTGCAAAGCACTGCACCAGAAAGGTTTTACCTGTACCTACCGGTCCGCATACCAAGTAACCCATTGGCAACACCTCGGGATGGCCGTTACGTAAGGCGTCGACTGCTTTACTTAAATGCTCTTTCACAAGACGATGACCTGCTACATCTTTGAGTGAATATGGGGTATCTACGAACTCTAATAAGCCGTAAGCCTCAGCTTCGATGAGTTCTTTTTTTATGTGGCTTACCCCCTCTAAATCTAACTGCTCGTTATGCTCTTTTGCATTAAAATAGAGTGATTGCAACTGTAGGATGCTCAAACCCGCGGTTTGCTGTGCCAATACTTGATCAGACAAGGTAAAAAACGATTTGTCTTCCTCGCTAACCATATGGCTTAGATAATTTAACCGAGCTTCCAAATCAGGGTGAGGAATTGAAACCTCAGCAGTATATGGATGCTGTACTAATGTGCGGTTGATATCATTCAGGTTTTCAGTGACCACTATGTGGGTAAAATCCCCTGCCAATAAGGTAGGGTCTTGAGCCCATCGAGTAAGGTATACCAGTGCATTTCTGTCTTCTACACCTGTAGCCCCTGCATCATTCATTGGAACAATGGTTTCTGCATGCTCAGTGATGAATGCTATGCTTTTGTGTTGGCCAATCCGCAAACGAAAATAACTGTCTAAAATGGCAAAAATACGAACCGGATCTTTAGGAAGTGCTTTCGCAAACTGTGTACCCATAAGCGTATCTCTGGCCTGTATGGCTTGATCAAAATCATCTTTGGAGCTTTTATCTCTAAAATAAAGCCCTGTTGCCCGGTTATAGAATAAAACAATGTCACGAGCACCAAAAAATTCATCCGCTAAAAATTCATTTAGTCGTACAAATTTTGGTCCATCTTCCTGTATGGGCACCAAATCATACACATTTCCATGTAGAAGAAAGGTATTTAGGGTTCTACTTAGGTATTTCTTGGCACATTCTTGTGACCATTGGGGATACTGTTCAAGCATAGCTTTGGTGGCTTTGTGAATTCTTTTGGGCTCCTTAACGTATATGGAACTATACGAAAAAATACGGCAATGGATTCAAATGAAATGATGCACCTAATCGTTATTAGGCGTCGAGTACGACCAATTTTACCGTTTCAATTCGACTTTGAGTGGCCTTACTTATAATAACACGGTACCCCTCGATAATGCACTCTTCATTAACTCTGGGTATACGCCCCAAATGGTTGATGATAAAACCCGCAACGGTATCATAATCGGATGGTTGCTCCGGTAAATTTAATTCCTCAAATGCCTGATTCAACTCTTCTATTTCTACGTTACCACTTACGACATAGCTATGTTCTGATATACGTTTCATGATTTCATCCTCAACATCATGCTCGTCTTGAATATCACCCACTAGTTCCTCTAAAACATCTTCGATGGTAACCATACCTGCGGTACCCCCATATTCATCAAGTACAATGGCAACAGATAGATTTTCTTGCCGAAACTCGGCTAACAAATCCTTAGACTTTTTAGTGTATGGCACCAATTTTATAGGTCTTATGATTTCTTGAATGGTTTTAGGGCGATTGAACAAATCATAGGCATACACCACTCCTATAACATCATCAATCGAATCCTTATACACGGGCAATTTGGAATGTCCAGAGCTAATAAATAACTGACTGACCTCCTCTATTGATGTGCCCTTTTCAACCGCTTCAATATCTATACGCGGTACCATACTTTCCCTTACACGTTTGTTGGATAATTCAAGTACGTTATGCAAAATCTCTGAATCTTCTTGATCCAAATCCCCATTACCACCACTGTCTCGCAACTCTTGAACAATCCGCTCTACATCTTGTCTTCTATAAAGTGAAGAAGCGTCTTCCGGTTCGCTAGATATTAAACGTATGAGTTGCTTAGATGCCGAATCAGCAATAATGATAAGAGGCCGTAACGCAATATGAAGTGCTCTTAGTGGTAAAGCAATAAAGTGTACCAGTGCATCGGCTTGCGCCCTAAAAATCACCTTTGGTACAATTTCTCCAAATACCATAATAAGTAGTGAGGCTACAATGGTCTGCAAACTTAATACCATAAGGTCGCTGGGGGTTTCATTTAGATATTGAAGGTACATTTCTTCAATAGGATCCGCGAGGAATATGGCCATCAATGTGGCATACACTACATTGACAATGTTATTTCCAACAAGAGTGGTTGTAAGGAAGCTTTCGGGTCGATTTTTAAAAAAATCAATGGCTTTTGCCACCATATTGCTTCTTCTAGAGGCGACTTCCAACTTTAATTTGTTAGCGGTAACAAAAGCAATCTCCGAACCAGAGAAAAAACCACTTAAAATCAGAGTACCCAAAATTAGGAGCCATTCATTCATTTTCTGGCCCTTCTATAAACGTTACTACTATATGGATTACCCGATGGAGGTTCGTCGTTCATTCAACATAAATTGGTTCTTATTTACCTTGAAACCTGGGATTTCGCTTCTCAATAAACGCGTTGATACCCTCGGCTACATCCTTTGTTTCAAAGAGTTCTCCAAATAGTTCTGATTCTTTTGTAAGACAATCAGAATCACTCATCTGAGTGCTTTCGTGAGAACTTAATGCCAAAATAACATTTTTTATCGCTAAAGGCGCCATGTTAGTTAATGGTTTTAACCATTTTTTTAACTCTTCATGGTACGTGATTCTACCCGTTCCTTCCTGACCAATGGATGGAGTGTCGCCATTGGGTTCTAAAATCACATGTAAAAACCCGCATCTATAAGCTTCAGCAGCTGTAATATTGGTTGCCATAGTCATCCATTCTAAGGCCTTTGAATAGCCTATAAGCCTTGAAAGGCGCAAAGTTCCACCATAGCCGGGTATCAACCCAAGCCTGACTTCAGGAAAGCCTATAACAGCCTGTTTTGTCCCCACTCTAAAATGACAAGCTAGTGCTAATTCAGCTCCCCCACCTAAAGCATACCCATCTATAAGCGCGATCACTGGTAGGGGTAGTTGCTCAATTCTAGAAAATATCCGCTGTCCTCTTTGAGACATTTCTTGACCTTGAGCAGCAGATCTATCTTTAAACTCAAGAATATCTGCTCCAGCTACAAAAGCTTTTTCCCCTGCTCCTCTGATCACTATACACCGAAAGGTTGCCGTAGATTGTTGAACTTCATTCTCTACACGTTCGAGCCATTCTTCAAGGTTGGTCAATAATTTTTGATTTAAGGCATTTAAAACCTTAGGCCTTTGAATGGTCAAATAGGCTATTTTATCTTCAATAACCCATTCCAATTCTCCCAATACCATTAAGAAATCTCCTTGGTTCTTAACTGATTAGCAGGTTCTACTTCATATTCATTCGATGAATCCTCGACCATCATCGAGGAATGTTTGGACTGAATGCTTGTTAAGATAGTGTCTAAATCTTCGTCCGTATAGTAATCTGATTGTGCAACAAACGATTGATCCAAATCCATGGATTCAATTAAATCGGCCGTTTCATCGGCATCGGTTAACAGATTATCCAATTGAAATCCTATTTCCTCAGGATTATTCATCGTCATTGACTGTTCATAAATATAGCGTATCGCATCTTCTATGGTCTCCAAATGAGTTACACACATTTGATATTTCTCTTTAGCAATTCCGTACTTTTGCAATCGTTTTTGTAGAATCATGACTCTACGAGTTTTTGAGTCTTTTAATTTCCCGTCCTCTAACGTTTTGATATGCTGTATCAACTGAACCAGCTCCTTCTCTATATCTGCCTCAAAATTCGAGTTCAAATACACATTATAGCGCTTTATAAGGTCCAAGAGATTAAGATGGTTACTTAATAGGGTGTCTAACTTTTTAGTAATGTTTTCTAACAGTCCCTGGGTTGCATAAGGCAGCTTATCAAAATTTTCAGTGATAAGTTTGCTGAGATGTTTGGATACTAAAAATCTTTTTTGTGACGATTGATCTAGTGACTGAAAGAGCGATTTGTCATTTTTTGTGTGATATCGCTGCTGTAATTTCTTCTGTTCTATTTTCTTTCGGGTTGAAGGTAACTTGGACGCAATTCCCAAATACATGAGCTCGGCTCCAAACAACAAAGAGAGTACAATGGTTGCAGCTTCACCTGAAAATGAGCTTAGAACAAGAGATCCCACTCCACCAACAAGAAGTACGGCTAGATTGATTGGATTTTTGAAAACCTCTTGGGTATAGTTTATGGGAAGATCTCTACTCATGTCTACACCTTCTTTCCTATTGTTTTTTGCGAGTATGCGGATTTTTTTTCGTTTTTTGGCTCATCAAGAGAGCGATTTTGGGCATGAGCATCGAACGTAGTCTTATTCATAATCCCCATGTCAGCGGCAAGAATATCTAAACTTTCTTTTGCTTTACTTCTAATGGTTTCTTCTGATGAGTTATGAAGTTCTGCTTCTATGATTTCCTGTGATTGGCCAAGTGGGAATTTTGGCAAATCCTCCAAACCCAATCGATGTAAAGCGCTCTCCATTTGGTGCAATGCACGATTAATTTGTTGAGTTTTTTGAGCTGTTCTATG
>JAYPDB010000033.1:9830-15284 GCA_038125045.1 Bacteroidota bacterium | reverse complement strand
ATACCCAAAGTTCAGGTTATTTCTCTAGAGCCTTTAAAAACCCCGATCATTTCGGTCCGATTGTTGTTCCATTTGAAGGGCAAGAAATCACACTTACCGCTAATAATTGGCCTGTTTATAAGGATCTAATTGAACGATATGAACACAACCAAGTTCGTACCGATGGTGGAGTTTTTGTGATCAATGGCGAAGAGACCAATCGCTACGTAATTCAACAGGACTATTATTTTGCTATGGGAGATAACCGCGATTCAAGTGAGGATTCCCGATTTTGGGGTTTTGTGCCCAAAGATCATGTAATAGGTAAGGCTGCTGTGGTATGGATGTCTTTAGATAATGGAATTCCGCGCCTGAATCGATTCCTGCATTTTATCGATTAAGAGCTAGTCAAACGTTAGGCAATACTCTTTCCCCGAGGAGCACCCTCGCGTATTGCTAATTGTCCACAACCAGCGTCTATATCATCTCCACGGCTCCGCCGCACGGTTGCCCGAACGCGATGCTTAGATAGACGTTTGATAAACGAATCCAAACGCTCTTCTCGAGCCCGATGGAGGGCTACACCGGCCACATTATTATACATGATAATATTCACCTTACTAGGGGCCCAAGAGACAATATCAGCCAGTGCATCGGCATCTGAAGTCCCGTCGTTAAACTCATCGAATAACAAGTATTCATAGGTAATGGGGCGCTCAGTTTTGGCGTAGTAATACTGCACGGCCTGTTTGAGTTCGACCAGATTCATAGAGCTGTTGATAGGCATAATTTCATCCCGTTTCTGATCGATGGCGGCGTGAAGGGAAATAGCCAAATTAAAGGGTTGTCCTTCATCGGCCAACTTCTTGATCTGTTTGGTTAGCCCCACCGTTGAGACGGTAATGCGTTTTGGAGAAAGTTCGATGCTCAGGGGGTCTGAAATAATGGCTGCTGATTGCGTGATTGACTTGTAATTGTGAAGAGGCTCTCCCATGCCCATGTACACGATATTGGTAATTTTCTTACCATATTTTTCCAGTGCTACTTCATTGATGTATTGCACTTGATCCACGATTTCTCCGTGGCTGAGATGTCGGAAAAATCCCATTTTCCCGGTAGCACAAAATCGGCATCCGAATACACAACCCACTTGTGAACTCACACAAACCGTTAGACGATTAGCGGCGCCATCCGGGAAAAAGTCAGGTATGAGTACCGCCTCTACTTTGTTGTTATCCGTGTCATCATTGAGTTTGAATAAAAACTTGATGGTGCCATCTTTGGACTGCTGTTGGTGAGAGGGGGTGATTCTGTTTATGTGGGCATGTTCCTGAAGGTATTCGCGCATTTGCTTCGGCAAATTCGTCATCTCATCGAAGCGGGAAACACCTTTTTGATAGAGCCACTGAAAGAGTTGTTGGGCTCGAAAATTAGGCCAGCCGTGATCTTCACAATAGGCTAAAAGTTCTTCTTTGGTAAAAGACTTTAAATCGACCTGAGTAATCGATATGAGGGGAGATGTGGATTCAGAACTGCTCATACTCTAAGCTACGCATATTTCAGTAGCTTCGGTAGTTTCCTATCGTCTCTAGAATCTAGAAGCGTGTATTTACTACGCTATCGTAAATGGAGCCGAAACTTATTTCAAATCCTGCGGATGCACTGTAGGAATAGGAGGTGGCTTGTTGACGAGTGTTGGCAATCGCCTCTTTGTCTGTTACCCCTTCTGCTGAGAGTGATAGCTGATCATTGATGATAGAATACTCGGTATTTATGAATACGGAAAAACCTCTGATGATTCTCATATTTAGCTCAAGTTGCATATTAAGGCGGTTTTTACTGAGGTCATGAAGATAGCTTCGCCCATTAATTCTCGCTTCTACACCCCCCCATGGTTTGGTGTAATCCATATTGAAGACCAACTCTTGGCGGGCTAGAAATTCGCTATCTTTCCCAAAGATCGTTCGTTCGGTGTAATCGTACATAGCCGAATAGATACCATAACGAAGCGTAACTTCTCTGCGGGCAAATTCTCGGTAGGGATAAAATGAATATTCTACCGTTGGAGTTGCTCCATACCAAAGGTCAATATTGTCTCGGGATGAAGAACCACCGTTAAAGTAGCTACCGATAGACCAATGGTCATTGATCGAGTACGCTAGTAAGCCAAACATATTTTGCCTATCTGTCACAAAATCATCTTCCACTCTGATGCCCTCTGAGTTGGTGGTGATGTAGGTGTTTCGGCGGTAACTATGGTTCAAATAGAGTTGAAACTTCCAAGTTTCGGTAACTCTACGAATTCGGATTCGACTGTCCAAATCCACATTTTGTTGATTTTCTTCACCCCTAATCGATCCATTACTGCCTATTTCGAATATCCAAGAATTCCACTTGTCTTCTACCTTTGTCGGGATACCACGTGCATCCCCGGTATACTCCAGTTCAAAATCGTTAAGGGCATCTTTCTCGTTCAGATAGGGGATCAGTCCGAGTTTTACATATTTAACCAGACCGTTTCGTTCTTCCTCATAGGTATCGGAATCGTATGAGCTGTAGGTGAGGTCTTGGTCGGTCCCTTCATAGCTTTTGTATCCTAGGAAAGAGAGTTGATACTGCGTTCCACCGGATGCGGTCCCTCGCCGGGTAATGATCAAATGGACTTCCGCATCATTCATATCTCTCACGAAATTGACAAAGCCAATTTCGCTTTTAATGAAACCTTCATTGCATCCCCTGCAATCCAAAAAAACGTTGATCAATGTCGATGGATCGGGTGCTTGCGCGGGTACTTGCGAAGCCTTGGATCCCCCAGGACTCAGTAACTGAGCACTAGCGGATGCCGTAAAGGATAAAAGTACAACCAAAAGTAGAGAAACTACTTTGAGAAGTTGTTTTTGTAGCATGAGAGTCTTGAATTTATGAGGCGTAATGTGCCGATATGAATGTCGATGACTAATTAAGAAAAGATAAGGCAAATGTATTCATGAGATTGCAAAAAAACATTAACACATTAGCCTATCCGAAAAGGAAGTTCAGGCTCTAATCGTTCCACTAAACACTTGGACCTGTGAATCGAATGGAAGGAGGGTTAATGTGCAATGAGCATTTGAAAGACGGCCATTCCCATGATGGCAAGACTTACCCACCAAGCAACTGTGCCGCCGTCGGAGTGCTCCAGGCTTTCGGGAATGAGTTCCGCAAAAACCATCCAAATCATGGCCCCAGCCGCAAGCCCTAATCCAAAAGGAAGATAGGCTTGGAATTGTTCTACAAACAAAAAGGCGGGTACGGCCATGAGAGGTTGGGGTAAGCTTGAAAAGATACTCCACCACACCGCCTTTATAGGTCGGGTACCTTTTGGGATCATCACCAAGCTAATCGCAAGTCCTTCTGGGATGTTATGGATAGCGATGGCAATCGCTATAAAAACCCCAAACTCTAAAGTATTGGCGAATGAAACGCCAACACTAACTCCTTCGGCGAAAGAGTGGATGGTCATAATAGCTAAGAACAAGAGCATTTTTTTGCTGCCAGCGCCGACTAAGTCATCTATTTGAACCGAGTTTGTCCGTTTCATGAGGGCATCGGACCCCACAACCAGCAGTAGACCAGCAATCATCCCCAATGGGGTCATCCACTCGGCTATTTTAAAGCCTTCAAAAATCAAATTAAAACTGGCCGAAAGCATGAGCCCTGCCGCCAAAGCATGAGATTTGGCTAGAAACGAATGAGAGATGTCCTTAAGAAAGAAAAAGGGAACCGCTCCAAGACCGGTCGCAAGTGCAGTAATCATGGCATAATTAAAAACCATGGCAACGGGTTCTTGCATAAGAGAAAGAATAGCGTCCACTAGAATGTTTTTTTAACTCCGAAATACTGGGTTAAAATTAGGGATTATTTGCTTTAGATTAGAAATAAATAGCGTACTTCATGCAGTATTTTATTCAATAAAGTTGATACTTTTTATTCCAACTGTGCTCATATATGGCTATACTTTTGCCATGCTAGATCGGAGATTTGCAAAACCAAGGCAGCGGCTGGTTGAACAGCTCAAAGAAAAAGGAATAGAGGACCCTTTGGTGCTTAAGGCCATTGGTACCCTCCCCAGACATACCCTCATTGATACGGCTCTGCATCACCGGGCCTATGAGGATTCTGCCTTACCCATTGGGTTAGGACAAACCATCTCTCAGCCTTTTACTGTTGCCAAACAAACCGAACTGCTAGGTATTCAACCAGGAGACAAAATACTAGAAATAGGTACCGGTTCCGGTTATCAATGTATGGTCTTGTGCGAACTTAAAGCGGAGGTCTACAGTGTAGAGCGCCATAACGAACTCTATCACATGGCCAAAGATGCATTGCGAGCCTTGGGTTACCGCCCACAACTCAAATGCGGCGATGGAACCCTAGGTTGGTCTACCTATGCACCCTATCATGGTATCGTGGTAACGGCAGGAGCACCCGTGGTTCCGGATGATCTGATTCGACAGTTGCACATTGGGGGCCGGTTGATTATACCCGTGGGTAGTAACACCGAGCAAAGCATGCTACGAATCACCCGGGTCTCCGAAGAAGAGTATCGTCAGGAAGAATACGAAGGCTTTAAGTTTGTCCCGCTCATTGGGCAAAAAGGTTGGAAAGAATAGACACCATGCCGAGTAAACATTTTATGAAAGCAGAAAACGAAGATTCTACTCAGCTTAAGGAATTTCCAATGCTCTGGTTGAAGGGGTTCCTCATGGGCTCCGCAGACGTGGTGCCTGGCGTAAGTGGGGGAACGATGGCGCTGATTTTGGGGATTTATGAGCGCCTATTGTCGGCCATTAAGAGTGTAAACTCATCGGTGATCAAAGACCTGATCCGTTTCAAATGGTTACGTGCCTTTCAACAAATTCATGTGTTGTTTTTGGTCATGTTGTTTTCCGGGATTGTAACCGCGCTTGGATTCTTCACCAAAGTGGTTCCTCTGCAAGTTTATATGTTCACCCATCCCGAGATGGTATTTGGCTTGTTTTTTGGACTCATTTTAGGCTCCATATATGTTCTCATAAAAGCTATAGATGCGCCTAATCTCTCAATGTGTGGATGGATACTCATAGGTGCGGGTATAGGATTATGGGTGGTGCAGTTGGTTCCCACCGAAACCCCTGAGCATCCCATGTTTGTGCTTTTAAGTGGTGTTATTGCGATTACAGCTATGATTCTACCAGGTATTTCAGGCTCGTACCTACTGCTTATCATGCGTAAATATGACTATGTCTTATCGGCAATCGCAAAAATAGGCGGGCCTGATACCCTCGAGGGTTTAGTGGCTTTGGCTCCTTTTATGATTGGTGCCGTTTTGGGTTTAGCTCTGTTCTCTAGGGTATTATCATGGTTATTGGGTCGCTATCACCGAGCCACACTCTCGGTGCTGATTGGATTCTTGTTGGGTTCATTACTCGTGATTTGGCCCTTTCAACATAGAGA
>JAYPDB010000033.1:5109-9730 GCA_038125045.1 Bacteroidota bacterium | reverse complement strand
GGGAGGTTGTTATGAAAGTCAAACGCATCTTGGTTCCCACCGATTTTTCCGACTCTTCGGTGCAAGCCATTAAAGCCGCAAACGTATTGGTCGATTATTTCGGAGCTACCGTGGATATTATTCATGCGGTACCGATGATGAAATATTTTCATGACAGCATGGATCCTTTGGGCGTTCCATTTTCAATCGAGAAGGAAATATATCCTCACTCTTTGGAATATGCGAAAAAGAACATCGATGAATTGTTCAGCAAACATGTAAAAAAAGAGTACCGAGGGGTTTCCATTACGCAAGTTGAACGGAAGCCTTCGGAAGCCATTTATACCATCGCCAATAGTGGGGACTATGATTTAATTGTTATGGCCACACATGGAGCCGATGATACCATTCATTTTATGGGTGGTACCACCGAGAAAGTGATTCGACATGCGCACATACCCGTACTTACCATCCCAAAAGAAAAGCATCTGCTTGAGATGTCGACCATCGTTGTGCCTATGGATTTTTCTGAGCATTCTCTTCGTGCACTCGCACCCGCTTTTGAATTAGCCAAAGAGTTCCATGCTAAAATTGTACTGTTCTATGTGGTTGAGTTGTATTCGGCAGGTAGTGATATGATGCCTTATGTACCCGTGAATATTAAAGAAGAAGGTGTTTATGAGCAGATGATCAATGCTGTTTCGGCATTTATTGAGGCCCACAACCCTGGTTTTCAGCTTCATCAGTCGGGAGTACTCTATCGGGATGAATTGGTATCTACCGATCACCCAGAGATTCGTATTGATCTAGAAAGCGTGGTGATTAAAGGGGTTACTGCACACCACGAAATCGTAGATTATGTTGAAGAGCACGGTGATTTGGTGGTGATGAATACCCATGGGCGCACCGGACTATCGCGCATACTGATCGGTTCTACCACTGAGCAAGTTGCACGACATAGTACCACACCCATGCTTACCATTCGTAGCCTATCATAAGTTAGCGCGGCATGCTCTAGCTTCGTACCTTAGGGCATGTCGCAACAACCCTTTAGAACCAAAAAATCCTTAGGTCAGCATTTTCTTAGTGATGGCAATGTGATTCGAAAAATCATCGAAGCATTTCCTGCCACCGCCGAGGATTGGGTGCTTGAAATTGGTCCTGGTACGGGTGCATTGACACAGTATTTATGGCCAAAATACCCAAAGCTAGAAGTGGTCGAAATTGATACCCAAGCCATCGAGGTATTGCGAGAATCCTTTGACGGTTTAGTGGTCCATCATCGAGATATTTTAAAGCTCGATTGGGAAGAGATCATACCCCAAAGCCCGTCAAATTATGTGATTGGTAATTTACCTTATTACATAACCTCACCCATTTTATTTGCCTTACTAGAACATCGTCATCATTTCAAAGGGGCTCTGTTAATGATGCAAAAAGAGGTGGCCAAACGTCTAGTTGCGCAGCCTAGAACCAAAGATTATGGGATTCTGAGCGTTCAAACCCAACTTCTTGGAACTCCAGAATACCTTTTTGATGTGCAACCAGGCTCCTTCAACCCGCCTCCAAAAGTGACCAGTGCCATGGTGTACGTACATTTTGACAAGCCACAACTCCCCTGTACCGACAAAATGCTTAAGACTGTGGTACGGACCGCCTTCAACCAGAGAAGAAAAAAGCTCACTAATGCGCTTAAACCGCTTCTTGAGGGGATTGAACCCACCGGTTTTGATTTGAGTGTTCGAGCGGAGGAGTGGAGTCCTGACATTTATGCAGAGTTTGCGCTGCAAGTGGAGCGAAGTCGAAGGTAAATTAGGTTTGGTACGGGTTTTGCAAACAAGCTTATCAAATGACATCGAGCGAGATGTGCCAGAGGAATAAGAACTAGATGTTCCTTTGACCCTTCGCTCAAAAAGTAATTCAACTTATAACTAAACTAATATCAAGGAGTCATACCCTATGGCTAGCATTAAACCTTTAGGAGATCGCGTATTGATCAAGGCCGATGTTGCTGAAGAAGTAACCAGCTCAGGTCTTTATATCCCAGATACGGCTAAAGAAAAACCTCAACAAGGAACCGTGGTAGCCGTTGGCCCAGGTAAAGTGGAAAACGGAACCAAAGTAGATATGTCTGTAAACGAAGGAGATAAAGTTCTTTACGGAAAGTACGCTGGTACCGAAGTAACCATCGACGGTGAAGAATATCTCATTATGCGTGAGTCGGATATCGTAGGTATCCTTGCATAATCCTGTAGAAACCAAATTTTAATCATCTAATAAAGAAAGAAATGTCAAAGTTAGTTCATTATGATATAGAAGCCCGCGATGCCTTAAAGCGTGGTGTTGACAAACTTGCCGATGCGGTTAAAGTAACCCTCGGCCCAAGAGGACGTAACGTAGTAATCGAAAAATCGTTTGGTGCACCTACAGTGACCAAAGATGGTGTTACGGTTGCTAAAGAAATTGAATTGAGCGACAAAATTGAAAACATGGGCGCTCAAATGGTAAAAGAAGTTGCTTCTCGAACCAGCGATAATGCGGGTGACGGAACCACTACGGCTACCGTATTGGCTCAAGCAATTGTAACAGCTGGTTTGAAGAACGTGACCGCAGGTGCCAATCCAATGGACCTCAAGCGTGGAATCGATCAAGCAGTTGAAGCGATTGTAGCTGGTTTGAAAGAACTTTCTCGTGACATTGACGATCGTAATGAGATCGCTCAGGTAGGAACCATTTCTGCCAACAACGATGAGTTCATTGGTAACTTGATTGCCGATGCCATGGAAAAAGTGGGTAAAGACGGTGTGATTACCGTTGAAGAAGCCAAAGGAACCGAAACCTACCTCGAGACTGTAGAAGGTATGCAGTTCGACCGTGGTTACTTATCTCCTTACTTCGTTACCGATTCAGATAAAATGACGACTGAGTTAGAAGATCCTTACATCTTAATCTTCGACAAGAAGATTTCGAACATGAAAGATCTACTACCTATTCTGGAAAAAGTTGTTCAGTCTGGTAAGCCTCTTTTAATTATTGCCGAAGATGTAGAAGGTGAAGCGCTTGCCACCTTAGTAGTAAACAAACTACGTGGTAGCTTGAAAATTGCGGCGGTAAAAGCCCCAGGTTTTGGTGACAGAAGAAAAGCGATGCTTGAAGATATCGCCATCTTAACCGGTGGTACAGTAATTTCTGAAGAGCGAGGATATAAACTTGAGAATGCTACCCTAGATTACCTAGGTCAAGCCGCTCGCATTAGTATCGACAAAGACAACACGACCATTGTGGATGGTGCTGGTCAAGAGAGTGACATTCAGGCTCGTGTAAATCAAATCCGATCTCAAATCGAAACCACTACTTCTGATTACGACCGTGAAAAACTTCAAGAGCGTTTAGCGAAGTTGAGCGGTGGTGTTGCGGTACTTTATATTGGTGCGGCTTCTGAAGTAGAGATGAAAGAGAAGAAAGCTCGGGTTGAAGATGCCCTTCACGCGACTCGCGCCGCTGTTGAGGAAGGTATTGTTCCTGGTGGTGGAGTAGCTCTTCTACGTACCGCAGGTGCACTCGAAGGCCTAAAAGCAGAAAACGACGACCAAGCGGTTGGATTCCAAATCGTTCGACGTGCGATTGAAGCACCTCTGCGTACGATTTCTAACAACGCGGGTGTTGAAGGAGCGATCGTAGTACAGAAAGTACTCGATGGCGAAGGCGCATTCGGATACAATGCACGCACAGCGGTGTACGAAGACTTAATCAAGGCTGGGGTCATTGACCCAACCAAAGTGACTCGTACGGCACTTCAAAATGCAGCTTCCGTAGCTGGATTGCTCTTAACCACCGAAGCGGTTATTAGCGAAAAGCCAAAAGATGAGTCTGCAGCGCCAGCTATGCCTGATATGAGCGGCATGGGCGGACTGGGCGGCATGATGTAAACCCAACCGCTGGGGTCTTGCTTAGAGTAAAGACGCCTGCTTGGGAGTTCACCAAGTGAATTCCTACTGCGCATTCTAATGCAACCAATTAAAAGCCTCTCCTTGTGGAGAGGCTTTTTTATATGATGTAGTTTTTGAAATTAGGCTTCGAAGATTCCCACTAGCTTCTGTATAAATTCCCGTATATTTCATTGGTCATAGGCGTATTCATCCTATGAAGCCTTAAATTTTGAGTATTCATTTATGACGGCACTATTATTTGTTTTGGGTTTGGCAGCCTTAATTGCTGGCGCTGAATTATTTCTTAAAGCAGTAGATCGTTTTGGAATTAAATGGGGCGTATCTCCGATGATTATGGGGTTAACGGTGGTAGCCTTTGCTACCGGCGCTCCTGAATTAGCCATTAGTGTAAAAGCGGCGCTCAATGATTCGGCCGATTTGGTCTTGGGAAACATTATTGGGTCAAATATTGCCAACATCTTACTGATCTTGGGTATTTCAGGACTTATTACCCCACTTCATATTAAGCAACGCATCATACGTATCGATGTGCCGATCGTGATAGCGATGAGTGTTGGCTTATACCTATTGTCTTTGGATGGGGAGTTGAGTCGTTTCGACGGTATCTTTTTATTATTGGGTCTTTTGGCCTACTCGATCTTTACCTTTTGGCAGGTTCGCAAAAATAAGGTGGACATTGCTGAACTCTATGA
>JAYPDB010000033.1:2971-5009 GCA_038125045.1 Bacteroidota bacterium | reverse complement strand
GTACTGGGTAGTAATATTTATAATGTCTTACTCACCCTTGGCTTAACCATCGTTATCGCTCCAGGAGTATTGGAGGTTTCGAGAAATGCCTTACTACTCGACATGCCTTTTATGATTGCTGTTGCAGTAGGCTGTATTCCCATTTTCTTAGCAGGTTTTGATCTGACTCGGACCGATGCCTTTTTATTTCTTTTCTATTACACCGCTTATCTGAGCTATTTGGTGCTCGAAGCCATTGGTTCGAGTCATTTAGAGTGGGTAGAAAAAGGATTTTTCTTCGTTGTTCTACCCTTGACACTCTACTACATGTTTTCGCGACTTATTCGTGAGGGTTTAGCTGCCCGTCGTAATGCGGAGCATAGTTGACCCCTCGGTAATCGAGCCGTTCAAAGTGAGTCTGTAGTCGCGCCCAAAAGCTGTACCAATCTTTTTGTTCGGGTTGTGCCCATAAGACTTCCGAGAGAGCCGTTGCCCGTGGATAGGCCATGTATTCAACTTTCTCGGGCGTGCGAATATATTCGGTCCACACATTGCCCTGCGCACCTAATACATGCTTGGCTTCCTCGGGAGTTAAAGCCGCGGGAACCGGTTCGTACCCGTACACATCTTCTAGGGTGGTGAGGCAGCAAATGGCCAGGGGTTCACCGGACATCTCGGCCTGATAATGATCAAAGTAATTGGTATTTCCTGGTGTCATAATGACATCATGGCCCATTTTAGCGGCTTCAATACCTCCACGCTCACCTCTCCACGACATAACCGTAGCTCTAGGAGCCAGTCCGCCTTCTAGGATTTCATCCCAGCCAATAATCTGTCGCCCCTTACTGTTTAGATAGCGTTCAATCCGGGTAATGAAATAACTTTGGAGCTCATGCTCATCTTTGAGGCCTTCTCTTTGAATAACTTCTTGAGCCAGGGCACTTTCTTCCCACTGCTTTTTAGGGGCTTCGTCACCACCTATGTGAATGTACTCACCCGGAAATAGGGCCATGACTTCATCCAATACATTTTCTAGAAACTCGAAGGTAGCTTCCGACGGGCAGAATATGTCTTCAAAGACCCCCCACGTGGTTTGAACAGCGACGGGCTCATCGGTGCACCCGAATTCGGGATAGGCCGCAAGCACGGCTGAGGTATGCCCAGGCATTTCAATCTCTGGGACGATGGTAATGAACTTGTCAGCGGCATAGGCCACAACCTCTTTGATTTCTTCCTGGGTGTAAAAACCGCCATATCGCCGTTGATCGTAGGTATTGGAACCATAGCGCCGAATGAGTGTCTCGTCTCGATAGGCACCTATTTCGGTGAGCTTTGGGTAGGCTTTGATTTCGATTCGCCATCCTTGGTCCTCGGTTAAATGCCAGTGAAAGCGATTCATTTTGTGCATCGCTAACAGGTCAATATAATGCTTCAGAAACTCGACCGGCATGAAATGACGCCCTACATCCAAGTGCAAACCGCGATACTGAAATCTAGGATGATCCGCGATATGCACCGCCGGAACGCGCCACACCATAGCATTGGTCACTCGGGAGGGATCCTCTCGCTCAACTTCGGTAGGAAGGAGTTGGCGCAGGGTCATAAGGGCATTGAATAAGCCATGCTGGGTACTGGCTTGCAGGTGAATTTTTTCGGGTTGAACCATAAGCCGGTAGCCTTCTTCATGGCTTAGGTGCTCGGCTTCGGGTTGGTTGGAAAGCGATTCTGGGCTTAGCAGTTCCAAATAGATGGCCGTATCCTGAAGGCTTTCATCTAATTTATTTTCGTAAAAGTTGAGTTTGGGAGCTAACCAAGTGGTCGTATACATAAGTTCAATCAAGGCCTTGTGGATCGGACTTTGGTCGAGGGATGCAGGAAGATAGATTGAAGTACCTTCCTCAATGATGAACTCACCGGCGTGAACGTCCATAACTTTTGGGAGGGGTATCAGAGCAGGGGGCACGGGTGCGGGCTCCTGGGCATATAGGTAGCCACTACATAGAAAGCTGAGTAGCAGTAGGGTAGCTAAGCCGGTAAGGCGAAGGTTCTTTTTTTGATC
>JAYPDB010000033.1:0-2871 GCA_038125045.1 Bacteroidota bacterium | reverse complement strand
TGGGTTCGAAAAGTGGTTAACAACATGGGTGCATCCATTCATTAAGGGTGATGTAATCACTACTGATTACGTGGTTGATTCGTGATGATGGAATTAAGAGATGCATATTGTGCGCTTAGGTTTTTGCTTGTTGTCTCTGCTCTTTTTCGTTCATGATATAATTGAGATACAAAAACTCTAAGGCCGCAGACTCAAAGCCTCTCCAAGGGCTTATGAGTTCATTAAAACGTTCTTCTGAGCTATGATCGGGGTCTTCACCATAACTCCATAGGATCCATCGACGGAGTCCTTTTTCCATATTCTTTTGGCGGTTACTAGGAAATACACCGTCGGGTCGTCCTCTCATCATAATTAAGTCCTGAGCCGCGGTTGGGCCGATGCCTTTGATTTTTACCAAGGTGTTGTACGCGGTAACGGGGTCACAGGTGCTTAACCAGTTCATATCCACCTCACCCGCCATAATATCTTGGGCGAGTCCGCTAAGGTACTGACCTTTTCGAAGTGTTGGTCCCAAAGAGCGGATATGATGAGGATCGGCGGCCATGAGTTGATGGGGGCGAGGCCAAGCCGCTAGGGTACCCCCTTCGTATTCTAAGAGGGATCCATAGTGTTCCCGAATCTTATACATCATTTTCTTTGCAGTTGGCTTATGATTCATCTGCATTTCTACAATGCGATTTTGAATATCCTCGAATAGAGTCGCTCTGCTCATTCGTTTAAGACCATAAAATTCGGAGAGTTTGGGGCCTAACACAGGGTCGTTTGCCGCTTGATCGTAGAGTTTTCGAAGATCCATATCCAGCCCTAATATTTTGTTGATATGCTGGCTGGCGGTACTGATTTCTTCCTTAGAAAGAGATTCCTTGGTATAGATTTGAAACTCAGGTGCTTCGGGGTCTCCATTAAAGCTGATGGTTACCACCACATCCCGATCTCCGACCGGAATAGGACGAGTGAAACCCGATTCGAACATGGACTCGGGTTCATGTTCATGATCGAAATACGAACTCACATCCAGGCATAAATACCAGTCGTGAGGAGGGGTTGAACGAAGGCTCCATTGACTCATACCCTAAGATCATAAAATCGTGGGTGCGAACAAAATACTTTTAGGCGTTGCCCATAGCAGTTTCAACCCGAGAAGCCTCAGAGGCATCCGATGTCATTCGTGCCCGGAAACGTGCTTGAACGGAGTCTAGTAATTTGGCACTGTTGATGTATACCACCGGGATGAAGACCAGTGTGACCAATGTGGAAGCCGTTAATCCACCGATAACCACTCGAGCTAGAGAAGCTTGAATCTCCGCACCCGCACCCAAGCCAAAGGAGAGGGGTAGGAGTCCTAAAATGGTTGTGAGGGTCGTCATCAAAATGGGGCGTAAGCGCAGGCGGCCTGCCTCAACCACGGCCTGTGATAATTCCATGCCTTTTTCTCGCCTCATTAAGTTGATGTAATCGACCAGTACAATGGCGTTGTTGACCACAATCCCGACCAGCATGATCATTCCCATGAGGCTTTGTATGTTGATGGTAGTTCCGGTGAGCATTAGAGTGGGGGCCACGCCGATAATCGCAAGTGGCACGGAAAACATAACCACAATGGGATCAAAGAAACGCTCAAATTGTCCGGCCATTACCATGTAAATAAGAACGAGCGCCATGATAATAGAAAGGCGGAAATCCGCGGCCGCTTTTTGTTGTTCCTCGTATTCGCCGCCAAATACCACGCTAAAGCCCTCGGGTAAGTTGTATTCTAAAAGCTGCGCGCGAACCTGTTCTACGGCATCACCAAGGGCGATACCAGGTTCTAAATTAGCGGTGATATTGGTAACGCGTTGGCCGTCGATTCGATTGATTCCGGTGGGCCCTCTACCGATTTCATTTTTGATCACGGAACTTACGGGGAGTACCTGTCCATCTGGAGTTCGAATCGAGATGTTTTCTAAATCCAGTGAGCTGAGTCTATCCTGAGGGCGCAGGCGAACAATGATGGGGTATTCATCGCCACCATCCCGGTAAACACCCGCCTGGCTTCCTCCAATGTTGGTTTGAATGATGCCTGCTACTTGATTTACACTTAATCCCAAGTCGGCAATTTTATCTCGATCGAAGATGATGCGTTGTTCGGGCCGTCCTTCGCTTCGATCGACCCGTGCTCCGGTGATTCCGGGTATTTTTTCCATCTCCAATCGGAGTTTTTGGGCGATTTCATAGGATTTTTCAATGTCATAGCCCCGTAGTTGAACTTGCACAGCTTCGGTGCCATCACCACTACCAAAGATGCGACGTAGTATCCAAAGGCCCGACTGAGCACTTACTCGAATGTCGGCTCCAGGTATTTGGCCTTCTAACTTTTGGCGGAGTTCTTCGGCAATCACAGAGGTTTTGCTTTTACGTTGGTCTGCCGATACCATGGCAATTTCTACTTCGGCTCGACCGTCACGAACTTCGGTGGTAACATTTTTAACGTCTTCGGTAGGAAGTACTTCCAATACGATATCTTCGAGCTTTTGGAGGTAGTAATTTTGAACGGTAATATTGGTGCCATCGGCCATTTGTAAATCGATGCCAATTTCGTCCGCGTCGGTTTGGGGGGCGAGTTCTACCGGTATCTGAGGAAATAGGAACGCACTGGCGGTTATGAGGGCTAAGGTGATCCCAAACACCCATCGGCTTCGGCTGAGAACGATGGGCAAAAAATGAGCATATTTGTGTTCAAGTCGGATGAAAAAAGCTTGAAAACGTGCCAGTATGGATGGTTTTTTTTGGCTCTCTTTTTCTTTGTTTATTTTAAGAAATCTACTGGCCAACATAGGCACCAAGGTGAGGGCTACTAGGAGCGAACAGAGTAGGGCAAATACGACCACCAAT
>JAYPDB010000032.1:9700-15845 GCA_038125045.1 Bacteroidota bacterium | reverse complement strand
CTAAACCAACACGCTTTCTCATCCCTCCCGATAGTGCCGAGGTTGGTTTTTCGCCAGACCCCTTAAGATTTACCATCTCCAGAGCTTTGGTAACTCGAGCCTCAATTTCATCTTCGGAGTAAACCGTGAAATAGCGTAGTGGAAAGGCTACATTTTCAAAAGTATTGATGGAGTCAAAGAGTGCAGCACCCTGAAAGAGTATGCCAAACTTTTGACGAATTTTTCTCAGCTCAGCATAACTAAGCTCAAACAACGGTAACCCATCTATAGTGATTGAACCACTGTCGGGATACAAAAGGGCATTTAAATGTTTCAATAACACCGATTTTCCACAACCAGACTTACCGATAATCGCCAAGGTTTGCCCATCCGGAATCTCGAGACTCACATCTTTCCAAACAAGATGATTGCCAAAGGTTTTCGTTAAATGACTAATTTGAATCATAGTGTGTTAATAGCTCATTCGGCACTCATTTACTAGAATATCTTACAACAGTAATGCGGCCAATACAAAATCGGACAACAGGACATAGATACAACTTAAAACCGTAGCCTGAGTAGTGGCATTCCCTACGCCTTCGGCACCCCCACTGGCATAGTAGCCTTTAAAGGCCGAAATAGAAGTGATCACAAAACCGAAAACAAACGATTTTACGATTCCAAAAACCACATCTTCGGGGAAAAAAAACTCTCTAGCTCCCTGCATGAATTCAGCTACCGGCAAAATGCCGTCTAAGGAACCCGCAAGCAAGCCTCCCGATATTCCCATTACAGCAGCGATGACATAGAGTACAGGAAACATGAAAATACCTGAAAGTACCCGAGGTACCACTAGGAAGGTCACCGAATTGAATCCCATTGATTCAAGGGCATCAATTTGCTCGCTTACTCGCATGGTGCCTAGCTCCGTAGAGATTCGGGCACCTACCTTTCCAGCCAAAACCAACGCGCCAATAACCGCCGCCAGTTCGATAATAATAGATTGCCCCACTATCGAACCCACAATGGATGCCGGATATAAATCCGTATCTAATTGGTAGGCGGTTTGAAGGGTCAATACCGCCCCCGTAAACACCCCCGTTAGCATGATAATAGGGATCGATTCGTAGCCTATTTTTACAAATTCTTGGAAGAGATTCTTCCTATAGCTGCTAAATTCTAGTATCGAACGTAGCGCCTGAAAAAGAAGATTGGCATATTGGCCAAGTTGTCGAATAGCATCCATGATTCGATTCTACGGTTAAGCATTCAATTGGTTATATTACAAAAGATTTATACCAATTGTCATGCTAAGACTACTTTCCAATCTAAGAAGAAACAATTTTTTACCGGTTTTATACTCGTTGCTTTTGTTCGTCACATTAGGGACTAAAAGCACCTATTCTCAGAATTCTGAACAGGAAATATTTAGATTTTTACGCATGCCAACATCTGCTCAATTGGCCGGTATGGGAGGCAATCATGTGGGTTTATGGAATGCAGATGGTTCTCTATTCTTTACCAACCCGGCCTACCTGAATGAGTCTCACCACCAAAGCGCCTCCCTAAATTTTGTGAACTACTATGCCGATGCTCGTTATAGCAGTCTACACTACACGCACCATCTGCCAGAAGTGGGCACCCTTGGCCTCGGTTTTCAATATGCAGGTTTTGGAGAAATGACTCGCTTCAACGAACTAGGAGAATCACTTGGTACGTTTCAAGCAGGAGACTATGCGATTCATATGAGTGTAAGCAGAGGACTATACAAGCATATTCAAAGTGCTTTCACCGTACATTGGATGTACTCATCCTTAGACTCTTATCGAGCGGCAGCCTTTGGATTTTCGGGTGGCATGCATTACAAACACCCAGAAAAAACATTTGCAGCGGGCTTAGTACTCAAACATGTCGGTATGGTGTACAACAGTTACAATGGAAGTGATGAACATCTTCCCTTTGACCTCTCCATAGGACTTTCCTTTAAACCTGAGAAATTCCCCTTTCTTCTTGCCCTAAGTCTCTCCGATTTACACCGGTGGAAACTACCCGTGCTCGGTGAAAATAATCCCTCTCATCTAGATTATTTCGTACGCCACATTAACATTGGTGGGGAGGCCAATCTTGGTAAACATGCTTTTTTACGTTGGGGATACCAGCCCTATAAACATGAACAAACACAAACAGGTCGCGCAATTGATCTGGCGGGGGCTAGTTTCGGGTTTGGAGTCATTATTAAAGACTATCAATTCGACCTTAGTCGCCAATCCTACAGTCGTATGGGTGGAGTGGTTCAAGTGAGTCTAAAACGACTTCCTTAAGAATCATACTCCTCAACAAAAAAGTTCGTACTTTAGTAGCGCAAGAGATGTATGAGTTATTCTTGGTGAAATGCAAAAAATAAACCATTTTAGATCGGTTATTTGCATGAACAAAAGTAGTTTATTCGATCGAGCAAAAACTGTACAATCTACTCACAAACGATCATGATCAGATATTTTACTGCGGGTGAATCTCACGGACCTACCTTAACCGGCATAGTGGAAGGTGTACCTGCTGGACTTACTATTACCGAAGCCGCTATCGCCGAGCATTTGGCCAGACGCCAGCAAGGCTATGGAAGAGGAGGCCGGATGGCTTTCGAAAAAGATGTCGCACGCATTGATTCAGGGGTGCGATTTGGCAAAACGATGGGCGGTCCCATAGCGATGGTTATTCAAAACAGAGCCTTTGAAAAGGATAAGGCAGGATGGCCGGTGGTTATGAATAAAGAAACCGAAGCCGATGGAATAGAAAAGATCACCCTACCGAGACCTGGGCATGCCGATTTAGTGGGTGCACAAAAATATCGCTTCGATGACATCCGGCCGGTTATTGAGCGATCCAGTGCTCGGGAAACAGGAATGAGGGTAGCCTGTGGCAGTGTTGCTCGTGAATTTTTAAAACATTTTGGAATCCAAATTGGTGGGCATGTTATCCAAATTGGTGCGGCCGGCTACCAAGGGTGGGATCAGATCCGTGAGACCAGTGATGCACTCATAGCTCAAGGAGCCGAGCATTTATATCAACAAGCGGATGAGTCTGAAGTGCGTTGTTTAGATCCTAAACTTACCGAGGATATGGTGAATGAGATAAAAACATACCGAAAAGCCGGTTCCTCACTTGGAGGCGTTTATGAAATTGTCGTCACAGGCGTACCAGTAGGCTTAGGTAGTTTTACACATTGGGATCGAAAAATAGATGGCCAACTGGCTCAAGCCATTCTGAGTACTCAAGCAATGAAAGGGGTAGAAATTGGACTTGGTTTTGAGTCTGGTGCACGCCCTGGGCACGAAGTACATGATGAAATTATTCACACCGGTGAGCGTTTTTCAAGAAGCACAAATCGCTCAGGAGGCATAGAAGGAGGGATGACCACAGGTGAACCCATTATTATTCGAGGCGTCATGAAGCCCATACCTACGATGTTAAATCCCCTTCAAACCGTAGATATGCATACCTTGGAATCAATGGAAACGCGTTATGAACGTTCGGATGTTTGCGCCCTTCCGAGAGCAGTCGTGGTGGCTGAAAGTGTTATTGCACCCGTGATTGCCAACGCCTTCTTGGATAAATTTGGTGGCGATTCCATAGAAGAAATAGAAGAACGATTTAAGCGATAATGCCCTTCCAATTATCACATAACACCTTATTTAAGAAACTTGTCTGGATAGGATTTGCTTCGGTGTTATGTGGCATAGGTAATGACTATCTAAAATGGTCATTTGCACAAAACAGCACCCTTCTTGCCCAAACGGCAGATACTACACGCGCCCTAAGCGCCCAAAACGAACAGATTTATACCGTCCAAGCGGGTGAGACCCTCTTTTCGATCTCTAAAAAACTTGGGGCTAGCGTAGAGCAACTTAAACGATGGAATGCACTTACTAGTAATGCGCTGGCGATTGGACAAAAGCTCAAATACCCTTCAATTGAAATCAAAGAGCCAATAAATGTAGCGGAAACTCCGGCAAGCTCTGTGAATCCGCCAATCACATACACCTCGCAAGAAGCCGATGATTTGCCTTCAATTATCAGCGATAACACGAGTGAAACCACCGAGTTCTATATGGTAAAGAGTGGTGACAATTTGATTCGTATCGCGGGTGCACATGATATGAGCGTGGCCGACTTAAAACGTTTAAATGAACTGGAATCGGATTTTATACGCGTGGGTCAACGCCTTACCGTGAAAAAGATAGTGGATAGTGTTGCCCCTGTGGCTGCTCTTTTTGAAGGGGTATCTGCTCCCCAAGGTGCTTTTTTGATCTATACGGTAGGTCCTAATGATGTGCTGGATTCGCTACTGCTTCGTTTTGATTTACGAAGAACCGAACTGGAATACCTGAATCCCGATATCAATGTAGATGCACTCGAAAGCGGTCAAAAAATAACCATTCTGGCTCCTCCTTCGCGGACGTATGTAAACCCATATACTGAAAAGGCATCCCTTATAGACATTGGGCAGGTTCCCATTCAGGTCTATTCCCCAGATGAAGTGGCCAATCCAACCACTACGGGTGAACTATACAACCCCTTTGCACTCACCGCTGCCCACTCCAGTATACGTCTAGGTCAGGTAATCTTTGTTGAAAATCCATCGCTTGGTATTGGGATTTACGTACGTATTAATGATCGAATGAATCAAGAGGGCATTAAACTGTCTCAAAAAGCGTACGAATATCTAGGTTATTCCCAGCAAAATGGAGGGACTGGCATCATTTATACCTTAGATGAATTGTAAAAAGGGGTATCTATGGAATCTAAAGTTTATGCTTCCCCTATCCACCGATACCATCATGTTACTAGAGGGATCCTACACAGTTTTCTAGCGGCTCTTCCTCTGTTCATACTCTATGAAACGCTCATTCTCATATCGGCTCCAAGTTCGGAGATCGTAGTACGTATTAGCGTAGATGTTTGGTTTAAATACCTATTAAGCTCTTTGGGGCTGGATGCCCTGAATATTAGCTTATTATTTGTACTAATTGCAGGGCTTTTTATTCTGATTGCGAAACGTAGCGAGCTTCAAGAGGTAAAATCATCTTATTTTGGCTACATGTTCATGGAATCCACCCTATGGGCGGTGGTTGTAGCTCTGGTAAGTTCTGGAATCACCCAATTTATCCTTCCCGGGATGTCTCTTCAGACGGCGCAAGATTTTGTGCAATTATCTTATATACAAGAACTTGCGCTCTCATTAGGAGCCGGTTTGTATGAAGAACTTTTTTTCCGAGTGCTGTTGGTTAGCTTTTTAATCTGGATTTTTGGCTTCATTTTTAATGGTAAATCGTGGGCTACATACCTTTCTGCCATACTTTTATCCGCTGTACTCTTTAGTTTAGTCCACTATATGGGGAATCTTGGAGACCCCTTTACCATGAGTTCTTTTTTGTTTAGGTTACTATTCGGAGTTATTCTTAACGGAATATATGTCTGGCGAGGGTTTGGAATCGCAGCCTGGACCCATGCTTTATACGATGTGATAGTGATTACTTTTCTGGGATCTTGAGATAATCGATACCTCATATTATTAAAATATATTACCGTAAGGTGAAGAACGGCAATTAGTTCAGTTAATTAAGTCAAGTAGAAAAGCCGTATATTATTAGACTTTAAATAAATAAGCGTATCTAGGTTTAGATTACGGGGTCGATTTGAGTAAACGACAATTAAATAAGCAGCAGGCCTTCAATGAAGAAATTCTTCCTCATCTGGACTCGTTGTATAATTTTGCCCTTCGTTTAACGACCGATCCAAGTGACTCTGAAGATTTGGTTCAAGATACCATCGTTAAGGCCTTCCGTTTTTTTGATAGCTATGAAAAAGGCACCAATGCAAAAGCTTGGCTCTTTAGGATTCTAAAAAACTCCTTTATTAATAACTACCGAAAAAACTTAAAAAAGCCTCAGGAAGTGGATTACGAAGAGGTAGCTGCTTTTTATGAAAATGTACGCGCCGAACGTACAGAAACCACCGATTTAGAGCATCTCATTTTTAGAGATATGATGGATGACCAATTCTCTAAAGCACTCTCCAAATTACCTGAAGATTTTCGTACCGTGGTTTTATTATGCGATGTTGATGGATTTACCTACGAAGAAATATCCAATATGCTCGATGTACC
>JAYPDB010000032.1:0-9600 GCA_038125045.1 Bacteroidota bacterium | reverse complement strand
ATAAGTTGGTTATGATGTACTAAACTGCGGATTGCAATACGCGCCGAGCCTTCCTCCTTATCCAACACCAAGGCGTCCATTGCATTTTTCATAAGATTTTCAATGGCCCATTGAATGAGTTCAGGGTTTAACTTAACCAGTCCTGATGCCTGAAGGTCTTTTTCTATGGTAATCTCTTGTGCTAATTTTGGGAGTCGGGCTTCCATATACTTTATGGCTTCATCTAAAATAGGATAGATATCCATTGACTGAAGTTCAGGTTTAGAACCGATTTTGCCAAAACGTTCGGCCACTCCTTTGAGACGATCCACATCCTTTTCAATTTCATCAAGGGCAGAATAGTGTTGATTGGATTCGGACAGTTCATCCCGAAATAAATGTATCCAACCCAACAAACTTGAGATTGGAGTCCCTAATTGATGTGCGGCCTCCTTCGCCATGCCCACCCATAAATTTGACTGTTCCATACGGGTAATACTTACCAAACTGGTGTACCCAACAAAAAAGAGCAAAGCAATTACCAGAATTTGTAGCCAAGGCACATACCGAAGTACACGTACCACGGAACTTTCTCCATAGTAGACAAACTGACGAATTGCTTCAGGGCCTTCTCCAACCACAATGGGTATCGGAGGATTGGTGTCTTTTAATTCCTGTATGTAAGCCATCCGTTTGGCTTCCGTATCTACTTTATTCGCAGGAACATTACGAAAACTGTACTCTACCTTCGGTTCACCTGATTCCGAGAGCATAAGGTATTCCAGGGCTCGATCTTGGTCATCCACCAATACCGCAGGAAGTTCAAACTTGCCACGACTGTCGAGAATGAGTTCATCCGTAACAAAATTTTGCATACTTCTCATGCTTTCGACGCGATACAGATTTTGAATCACGCTATCGGGAACATCTTCTCTAGTTTCTAAATCAGCTATGGTCTCAAGGAGTAATCGACTGGCTTCTTGATGAATGGGTAGGGCATTAAATTCCAAGGCTTTGGCCCATAATTGTACGCTGGCACGTTCCTGCTCTAAAATACGATCGATTAGGTACTGGTTATATACAATAGAACCAAATCCTAATACTACCAGCAATACTACAAGTATCCATTTGATAGGACCCGTTCGGTCGAATAACTTCATAAGGTGGTTATCTTCGAAAAACGAATGCTTAGGCAGAGGCCTTTTGCTTCTCATAAACCGGCGGCGCTTGCTTCTCAATCGTTTCACGAGTGATGATACAACGCTTCACCTGCTTCATGGATGGTAATGTGAACATGATGTCCAACATTGAACTTTCCATGATGGATCGTAATCCACGAGCTCCCGTTTTTCGGGTTTTGGCTTTTTCAACAATAGCTTTTAATGCCTCTTCTTCAAATTCTAACTCAACATTTTCCAATGAGAAGAGTTTTTTATACTGCTTGACCAGTGAGTTCTTAGGCGTTTTCAAAATATCCATGAGAGCTTCATCGGATAATTCATGAAGACCACAGATGACAGGTAGTCGGCCAATAAGTTCAGGAATGAGTCCAAAATGCTGAAGGTCTTCTGGCTCTACATGAGTAAAAATCTCTGGGTTATCCTTATCGAACTTAACCTGTTCTTTGGAATGAAATCCCATAGCAGAGGTCGAAAGTCTTCTGGCTATGATTTGTTCAAGACCAGCAAATGCGCCACCGCATATAAATAAAATGTTCGATGTGTCTAACTGTATAAAGCTCTGTTCAGGATGCTTACGCCCTCCCTTAGGTGGGATATTGGCAATGGTACCCTCCAAAATCTTCAACAAGGCTTGCTGCACGCCTTCTCCACTCACATCTCGGGTGATGGATGGATTATCACTTTTACGAGCAACTTTATCCACCTCATCGATGTAGACAATACCTCGCTTTGCACGCTCTACATCATAGTCCGCCGCTTGAAGTAAATTACTGAGTATACTTTCAACGTCTTCACCAACATACCCAGCCTCGGTTAGAACAGTGGCATCAGCAATAGTAAAAGGCACATCGATAATCCGCGCTAAGGTTCGAGCCAGTAGTGTCTTACCACTTCCGGTTGGACCTAACAGTGCGATATTACTTTTTTCAATGGTCGTATCGTCATCATCATTTAACTCCGCACCAATACGCTTATAGTGATTGTACACCGCTACACTTAGAGTTTTCTTGGCAAATTCTTGACCTATCACATATTCATCGAGTTTTGCTTTTATCTCGATTGGTTTTAATACGGGTTGAAAGGCTTTCTCTTTTCTTTTTGAAAGCGAGGCAAGATCACTTTTAATGATACTGGACGCATCCTCAACACAGCGGTCGCATACATACACACCAGGGCCGGCCACCATACTATTGACCTCAAGGCTTGAACGACCACAGAACGAGCAGTTCACTATATCATTGTTTTTCTCGTTATCACTCATACGAATGTGATGTTTGGATAATTATGCGTTGTAGTAGTGCGTTTATCGGATTTTGTCTACTTCACTTTACTAATGACATTATCGACCAATCCATATGCTTTGGCCTCATCAGCCGACATCCAGTTGTTTCGATCCGAATCCCCAATGACATCGTCAAGTGTTTTACCACTGTGATCAGCAATAATCTGAGAAAGTTCCTTTTTAATTCGGATAATTTCTTTGGCCTCGATTTCAATATCACTCGCCTGACCTTGAACTCCGCCCAAAGGTTGGTGGATCATGACTCTGGAATGTGGTAAACAACTTCTCTTACCTGCAGCACCAGCGGTTAATAATACCGCCCCCATACTTGCCGCCATTCCCATACAGGTAGTCGCTACATCACATTTAATAAGTTGCATGGTATCATAAATGGCTAAACCCGATGAAACCACACCACCTGGACTATTGATATATAAGTTAATGTCTTTCTCTGGATCTTCTGACTCCAAAAACAGCAACTGTGCAACAATAGCACTAGCCACTACATCATTTATTGGGGATCCCAAAATGATGATACGATCTTTTAATAGACGTGAGTAAATGTCATAGGCCCGTTCACCCCTAGAGGTGGTTTCAATGACCATAGGAATAAGGTTGTCTTCTACCGGATTTACGGTACTACTGTACATAGGTTGCTGATAAATCGGTTGTTTGGTCATGACTTATTGATTCTCCTGCTGTTTTTCTTGATGCTTACGATAGTCTTCCTTGTTGAGTTCCTCAATTTGCACTTCATCCTTCAGTTTCGCAAATACTTTATTGTCACGGATGGTATTTCTGAGAGACTCTAACATGCTAGGGTTTTGAGCATAATAACCTTTCAATTGATCAGCCGTTAGACCATAACGTGCTGCTTCCATTGTTAACTGAGCATCGATGTCTTCAGCTGTTATTTCGATGTCATCATATTTCTCTTGTAACTGCATATTTATGAAGTACCACTTAGCTTCTTTGGCCGCTTGACCTGCCATCTCATCTTTGTAAGAAGTCGTGTCAAAATTCTCTGGTAATGTGTTACCATACTGTTGTTTGAGTCGCTCGACATAGGATTCTTGCACCTGAGATACAAAAGTTTCAGGCACTTCAAATTCATGAGCACTCACCATCGCTTCTATGACATCATTTTTAAAGAAATCTTCTGCAGACTGATCATAATACTGCTGCATTTTACTCTTTATGAAGCTTCTGTATTCGTCTTCTGTCTTGGCTTCACCACCACTTTGTTTTGAGAAAAATTCTTCGTTCATCTCTGCTTTTGACAACGCTTGCACCGTTTTAACAACCACTCGGAATCGGTCGGTTTCCCCATCTTCTTCTAAGGTCATATCAACGGTATCACCTGCCTTCTTTCCTTTCAAGTTTGCTAGAAAATCAGCAGCGGAGTCTTTTCTCATATCAATGGTTTGATCTTTGTCTTGATCACCTTCCACTGGATTACCATCAGCGTCTAGAGAAATTACATCGGCGGTAATTTTAGACTCTGCGTTAATTGTTGTGTCTACTTCTTCCCAGTTCCCTTCTCGTTCTACGGCACGTTCAATTTCTTCGTCCACTTCGGCATCGGTTACATCGTGAACCATACCGACTACCTTTAACTTAGAAACATCGGTAAGCGTAACGGTTGGCTTGGTGCCTATTTTAAACACCACTTCTAGCTCATCATTCTCCCATTGAAAATCGAGCATTTGTGTCTCACCTACGGGATCATGCTCTTCTACAACTTTGGTTTCAAAGATTTTTTGGATGTATTTATTAATCTCTTCAATCTCAATTTCTTGACCAAAACGTTTCTTTATGAGTCCAATTGGAGCTTTACCAGGTCTAAAACCGGGTAGACTCACTTTTGGACGTATACCTTTATAGGCATCATCAAAACTTGGCTGTAAGTCTTCTCTATTCGCGAGAATTGTAATTTCTTTGTCGACCGAAGTCAGGTCTTTAACCTTAATTTCCACTTGGGCTCCGCTTGTTTCAATGGTTTATCCGTCTGAACAGGCTTGGACGCTTTGTATACTAAGCTTACATCTGTTGTTCTAGACGAGGATTTCGTAAATGTTTTACAGTCTAGAAAAATACGACTTTAATTAGCGGTATTCAAAGTAGAATTAACCTATGGTGATGATATCTAAATTAATTTCGATCACTTTGTATCGCTTATCTAAATTGCTACGCTTAGCCCGTATCACGTACCCTTTCAACCCACTGTTTATTTCGTCGAATAATTTTGTTTTCATTTTGGATCGATAAGAAGTAGAATTGCTCACCGTAAACAAGGTGTCATCAAAATCTACCATCATCATTTCACGATCCCCCTTCTTTTTTTGCTCTAGAATAATTTGCCAAATATGTTGAACGTATTCATCAGTTAAAAGTACGTATCTGTTATTCTTAGTAACGGTTATTTGACCCTCTTCTTCGGTAATGAGTACCTCATCTAGTGGGCTGCTAAAGCTGGCATTTATGCGTAATTTCTGTATTCCATACGTAGTCAAGAGGATCACCAAAAGACCAAGAAGTACAAATAACCATTCCTCTGTTATTGCATACCTGAGCCAGGAGGTTGTAACTACTTTGTCTAACATGGACTCATCTAAAGTGGCATAGGCGAACCACATATTACGGGCATCCATGATGGTGTTTCGTCCCACGAATAACCACTTATCTAAGTTCTGATCATAAAAGCCCGTAATGGCCATCGTGTTGGGGAATATTTCTGGTCGTAAATGGTAAAGATTCCCATCTTCACTATTTATGAATAAACGCCCTCCAATGTGCGCCCAATTCCGATTGGTATCCAAAGAATAGGATTTGTTGTGTCGGAACGAACCCCAGGTCAAATGTTTGTCTCTGGGTAACAATTGATGATTGAACTTTTTCCATTCATGATTCTCTAAATCAAAGCGATACACCCCATAATTGAAGTATCCGTGGTCTTTTACACGGCCATGAATCTTACCATCATTCATATAAATTAACTCATTGGAATCTTGGTTTAACCAAAGCCAATTTCTACCACTTTTATCAGGCATATCCCCCTGTTCTGGAGACTTCGTCCATTCGCGAAATGAGAAATCGTACTTCAACAAGATATTTTTGTACTCCCACATTCCATAACCGCCAAATGCGTAAATCCCTAAACTATCGACATAGATTGAACCAGAGCCAAACATAAAATCACGCACCCTGCTATCATCAATTCGGGTGAGCTGCTTTGAATTCAAATCATATTCATAGACCCTACCTATAGCCGCCTCCCACATGATTATTTTGTCTTCCTTACTTTTTACCTTCATAGAGACATTCAATTGTTCTCCCTGTAGCAATAAGGTATCGATTCGCTCAATAGTGAGAAGAGAGTCAAATCCAGAATAGCGCTCTAAATATCCAATAGTGGGGTAATAAGCATAAAGATGCTTATATACCGAATCATAACTGAGGATAGCATTTTGAAGATGAGTAAGGCTTAAATCATCTAATGTCATTATTTGGCTTACGATACCTCGCTGCTCATCGGTGAAGACCTCCCTAGACGGCATCCCATTCAGCTCATATACATCCGAATTGGTATCCCCAAGTGGGCGCGAAACATCTAGTGCACGTAGCGGACTAGTGAACCCAAGAAAAAACCATAACACAACAAACCCTATAAAAGACATCATATACAATAACGCGTGTTAAAACATTTCTACTTCTTTTTATTGCTCATAAAAATCCACTCAAAGAAACTAAATAGCAACTATTTTTAATGATATAATAGTTTCTATATAGTTTCCTGTCCTAGTATTTAAATTGACTTTATAGGCACTTAAAGTACATTTTTAGTTTCTATATAGATAGAGAACCCTGTACTATTACATCCTTTTTCATTCTTTCCATATTCTCTCTTGGCATGTTGAATTTTATGTTATCTTAGGCCTTATAGCTACTATATTAGATTTCATTTCTAGTGAGTCCTTCTACAAGCCATCAAACATTACATAGCTTTCAATGGTCCTTTATTGAAAAATTTGGCAAGGTTATCTTCCAACTTGCTCAAATCGTTATACTCACTCGCTTTCTTTCCAAAGACGACTTCGGATTAGTCGCCTTAGCCTTGGTAAGTATTGAATTTTCTTATCTGTTTGTAGATGCCGGATTAAATGCTGGGATTCTCTATATCCAAAACGCCTCTCAACGTGCCTTCAGTAGCGTGTTTTGGCTCAACTTGGGACTCGCTGTTCTGCTGTACGGTGCGCTCTGTATGGTAAGCCCCCTGGTCGGAAATTTTTATGAGGAGCCCTTACTCACCGAAATCATTCCACTGTTAGGTCTGAATATTTTATTGTTAGCCATTGGACGCCAACATCGCACGTATTTGCAAAAAAGCTTCGCGTTTAAATCCATAGCACTGGTCGAAATTACCGCCTTTGCCATGGCTTTGATTGTCGCTTTATTACTGGCCATTGAGGGATATGGCCTCTACAGCTTGGTCTATTCTACCTTATTAGCATCACTGATATCAAATCTCAGCTATCTATTCTTACGACTTCGCAAGGAGCCCATAACCTTTGAATTCGATTGGAAAGAACTCCAGCCCTTCATTAATCTAGGCAAATATCAAATGGGTAGTCGAATACTCGATTTTGTTTCAAAGGAAACAGACATTTTCATTATTGGCAAAATGTTAAGTCTCGAAACCCTAGGTTTATACACCTTAACCAAGCAACTGGTCTTGCGGCTATATAATCTCATTAACCCTATCTTCACAAATGTATTGAGTCCATGGTTGTCTTCCCTACAAGACCATCCTAAAAAACAAAAAGAGAGCTACTTAACCATTACACGCTTTCTGGCATATTTCAACTTCCCCATATATCTGAGTATAGCCGTTGCTTCTTATGAACTATTAAATGTGATGTACGGTCCTGACTACACCTCAGGTTCCTTACTCTTATTTACTTTAGCCGTTTATTATAACATAAATACCCTCACCAACCCCGTGGGTAGTCTGCAGATTGCTACAGGAAGAACCGACCTTGGTTTTTACTGGACCTTATTTCGAGCATCCATCACACCGGTGCTTATTTATGTGGGAATACTTATGGGAGGATTGCAAGGGGCCGCATGGGTACTGCTAGCCTTATCCGTTGTATTAATTTATCCCTTGTGGAGCTTTCAACTTAAACCAATGCTTCAACTTGATTTTTTTGAGTTTACTAAAGAATTCACTCGTCCACTTTTGAGTTTTGCTTTCCTTGCTGCAAGCATACAATTCTATGTGAAACCATTACTGTCCCAACCCAACTATATTTCTATTGGTTTGATCATGCTCACGGCTCTACTCATTCAGCTCGGGTTGATTCGTTGGTATGACCCCCGCTTTTACCCTCAGTTCTTAGAAATCCTTAGATCAAAAACAAAAGCACAAACAACTCCCCATGAAGATTGAAGTCTGTGCCAATAGTTTTTTTTCCGCAAAAATAGCCCAAGAACGTGGTGCTTTTCGGGTTGAACTCTGCCAAGAACTTCGTTTAGACGGCCTAACTCCATCCGCTGACCTTCTCGAGGAGGTGACTACCCAGCTCACTATTCCCGTTCATGTACTCATTCGACCTCGAGAGGGTGATTTCACCTATTCGTCTCGTGAACTTTCGCAGATAGAACGCGAAATTGAGATGGCAAAATCACATGACATCTCTGGTATAGTCGTTGGTCATTTGAACCCCGACCATACATTAGATCCCGTACTCTTAGCAGAGTGGCGCGCTCAGAGTCACGGGCTGGAACTCAGTTTTCACCGAGTCTTTGATCGTGTTGCAAATCCAATACATGGCCTAGATCAGATAATGGAAGCCGGTTTTAATCGAATACTCACCTCTGGTCAGGCTCCTAGCGCTTCCGAGGGGCTCGCCAAACTTGTGCAGTGGCAAAAGTATGTAGGGCAAGCGCTGCAGATTATGCCAGGCGGAGGTATTCACCACCAAAATGCTGCTTTTTTTAAAAACAAAGGTTTTGAAGCCATTCATCTCTCCGCCAAAACAATGAATACTAAGCCAGGCGATGAACCCATCATTGACCCGGCTATACTCGAAGAAGTGCTATCCATCACCAAAGAGTAACCCCGTTTTTAACCTGAGCTTTAATTTTGGATTTAGGCATTAATTAAGCATTTTGCACCTGCACGCTATAAGTCAATGAATATAATAGGCTTGACTCATGAATGTAGATCGTCTATTTCAGTGGTTCTTTAACGACCGCCTCAAAAACCGGCTCGAATCTTGGGTCATTATAATTGCCTCTCTAGGCTTTTTTGTGCATCTACTTCTCATGTTCCTCTCCACCTACTTAGGCTGGATACACCTTCCTGGCTTTGAAGAGTACCTTAGAAATCCAATTTCTGCGGTTTATACGCCCTTTTCCTTCATCCTGATTTATGAGGTGTATTTACTTATATACTACCTGCCTAGATCCTTCTCCATTTCCATTGGAAAACAGTTTGAAATCATTTCGCTAATCCTAATTCGACGGGTTTTTAAAGACATCTCTAACATCAACATAGAAGCGCATGTACTTTTTTCGGCCGATAACCTTCCGCTGCTCTACGATATTCTAGGAATTCTTGTACTGTTCTTTCTCATCTTCCTGTATCGATTTTTCTTGTTGAAACGAAAAGTTCATCAACCCTCCGAATCTCTTTCTCAATTCAAAAACTATAAGAAGGTGTTATGCCTGTTACTATTGCCCGTATTTATTGGTTTGGCGGGTTATAGTCTAGTGCAATGGCTCACCGATATCTACTCCATTGCCGTTCAAGGCCAACAAAACCTAATCGACTTCAACACCATTTTTTATCACGAATTTTTTGATGTGCTCATCATCGTTGATGTACTCATTCTCATGGCCTCTCTAAAATTCACAGATCGATACAGTCTTATCATTCGGAATACTGGCTTCGTAATCACCACCGTATTACTTCGGGTATCCTTCAACTATGTCGGCCTAGAAAACATTCTACTCATTATAGGCGCTACTCTCTTCGGGGTCACCATTCTGGCGATTCAAATTCTTTACGACAAAATAGATCTTGGCGACAGCACCAAAGAAAGCTACGGATACATGTAAGCTGCTGTACGAACTATTCTTTACCCTACTCTTGTG
>JAYPDB010000031.1:0-15877 GCA_038125045.1 Bacteroidota bacterium | reverse complement strand
GAGCGAAGAATTAACTACCCAATTTCTTCTAATTGGCGCTGGGCATATTCGTTGTCGGGATCAATATTCAAAGCTTGTTCATAATAGGTTTTAGCCTTATCGGCTTGTCCACCCTTCATGATCATATCGCCCATCAGAATCCAATTTTCAGCATCTCTTGGCTCCGCCTTAATGCGATTAATTAAATAGCCGATAGCATCGGAGCCTCGATCGGTCATTAACATAATCATGACTTTATTTCTGTGTGCAGCCGATAAATCCTGGGCTTCAATGGCGGCATCAAAATCGGCTTCAGCAGCGTCCAGTTCTTCTTTGGTCATGTGAATATGACCTCTCAGATTGAGATAAACTCCATTGTTTTCGGAACGATCAAGTGCTTTTTCAATGCTAGCCAGGCTCATATCCAACTGATTTAATTGTTGCATAATGAGGGCTTCCAAATAAAAACCCTCCGGGGTATCCGGAGCTTCTTTTTGTATTTCGCGTGCCAAATCTAAACTATGATCAATATCCTTGTCTTGAAAGAGTTCAAAACCTCGACTAATTTTTTCTTCAATATTCATGATGATTCCTGACTACGGTCCTTTGGATTTCTAGTTGGAGTAATTTCCTCAAACTCAGCTTCTTCAATTGCTGAGAAATCTTTTTTACGATTTTTAGATGGACTAGTACGACCTTTTGATGACGCCCCCGTAAATCCACCTTGGTGTTGGGCATTCTTAAAGGCTTGCCTAAAAATTGCTAATGGCAAAAAAATCCTTCCGACAAAGCGAAAGAACATAAAAAGTAAAAAGAATATGAGGAGTAATTTGAAGGTCATGCCCGAAAGTAGTCCAAATTAGGATAGATGGATATGCATATTATCTTGAATAGGTCGTTCAAATAATTGCTCCTCAATATACAAAAGATGTTCGGGGTTTTGTACAAAATCTACTTCACTAACATTGATGAACACAACGGGGCTTCGCTGATAATGGTAGAAAAAGTGATTGTACGCTTCATTCAGATCTCTAAGGTATTCTGGGGTTATGTGTTGTTCATACTCCCGTCCTCTTTGTTCGATATTGGTCATTAAGCGTTCTACGGAAGATTGTAGAAATACCACCAAATCGGGTTGAACCGCAATACCCGTCATAATTGAAAATATGGAATCATATAACCCCAGTTCGTCGGCATCTAAATTTAGGCGAGCAAAAATTCGATCCTTGTCAAAGATATAATCAGAAACGGTCATTGTGTGAAACAAATCTTGACTCATCATATTCTGCTGTTGACGGAAACGACTTGCTAAGAAAGCTAGCTGTGTTTGGAAAGCATATCGCTCTCGGTCTTCGTAGAACTTGGGGAGAAAGGGATTGCCTTCAAATTCTTCGAGAACCAATCGAGCCTGTCTCCGTTCTGCTAGCATTCGAGCTAGCGTGGTTTTTCCGGCACCAATCACTCCTTCAATGGCAATAAAATGAGGTCCAACTTGCATATTCTAAACTAACATTATTCCCATTGCCATGCACTTGTTTCAATGCGCATTTTTTCTGCGTGTTTGATAAGGTCTTGAATGGGTGTATGAGTAACCGGGTGAACCCAAGTAGGGGCTACATCAAAAAGAGGTAAAAGTACAAATAGTCTATTTTCTAATTCGGGATGAGGAAGGCTAAGCGTCTCCTGTTCAGAGTTTAAACCTTTAAAATCAATGATGTCGAGATCCAAAGTGCGCGCTGTCCACTTAGGATACCTAGAGGGTCTACCTTGTTCACGTTCTTGCTCCTTTAAGCGCTTTAGTAATTCTAGGGCTGTACTATCCGATTCAATTTTAGCTACCGCATTTAAAAAATCAGTAGAGGAAGGACCAATAGGTTCGGTTATGTAGACTTTTGAAAAGATGGGAGTGCTAGAACTTATGCTAGTAAGGAACGCTCGGGCCTGTAACAAATGCTCCTTTGGGTCACCTTCATTAGATCCTATGGCGATATAAATGGAAGACTGATCATCCTTCTTAGTTGGTACCACCCTCGTTAACTTCTCCTCCAGTTCATGCAAACTTCTGAATAATCAGCAGCTTGCTTTACAGGTGGGGCTAGTTTTCGCACCACAACACGTAAAGCTAAGGCCAAAGGGAAGTGCTTCATCAGGGATTCACCGATCTTATGGCAAAGTCGTTCAATCAGTTTTATAGAAGGGCCTAACAGTACTTCGCTCACCAATTTTTCAGCTTTTTCATAGTCGACCGTAAGATTAAGATCATCGGTTTGAGCAGCAGGCCTTAAGTCACAGAAAAAAATGAGATCAACTTCGAAGTCATTCCCTTCGACCCGTTCAATTTCATGCACCCCATGCAAGCCTCGATAGCGCAGACCTTTAAGGGTTAGCTTGTCTAAATCGAGTGGTAACTTATGTCCTGCTTCCCCCGGAAAGTCATCTTCTTTGTCATAATAGTAGATACTATCTGGATTCAGATGATCCATGGTAAATAGGCTTTAATTTACAGGCTTGCGACTTCTATGCGTTGATGAAGTTCTTCGAGTATCCGTTTATGCTTTGGACTGGTGGTCATGCGCTCTTCAACGGTTGATATGGCATGAATAACGGTAGAGTGGTCACGTCCTCCAAAATGTAGCCCAATGGTCTTAAGACTAGATTTTGTGAAACGCTTTGATAGATACATCGCAATCTGTCGCGCTTCTACTATTTCTTGCTTTCGAGTTTTCTCACGCACCTTATTGGTATCTATTCCAAAATAATCGCACACATAGTTCTGAATCGATTCGATGGAAATCTGAGTGTGCGAATCTTTAACCATGTCTTTGAGCACTCGCTTGGCCATGGCTAAATCTATCTCATCAATATTTTGAAGCGATGCATGCGCCAATAGTTTGATGATAGCTCCTTCGAGATCGCGAACATTTGATTTAAAGTTATGTGCAATAAATTCTAAAATATTGCCAGGAATTTCGATACCGTTATCATTAGCCTTACGCTCAAGAATGGCGTACCGAGTTTCGTATTCAGGCATTTGTAAGTCGGCACTTAAACCCCAACTAAATCTGGAGATCAAACGCTCCTCAATATCGGGTACGTCTTTCGGTGCACGGTCGCTACTAAGAATAATTTGCTTCCCATCTTGATGAAGCGCGTTGAAAATGTGAAAGAATTCTTCTTGCGTTTTTTCCTTACCACTAAAGAATTGGATATCATCCACAATAAGAACGTCAATATTCCGATAGAACATAGAAAATTCACTAGCTCTGTTATTGCGTATGGCATGAACAAATTCGTTGGTAAACGCTTCGGATGAAATGTAGAGTACCGATTTCTCATCACCGAATTTATGCTTAATCCGGTTGCCAATACTCTGAATCAAATGTGTTTTCCCCAGACCAGTTGGACCATAAATAAAGAATGGGTTAAACGAATTACTTCCAGGATTGTCTGAGATGGCCATGGCTGCAGAACGAGCGAGTCGATTGCAATCACCTTCGATGTAACGTTCAAATACGTACGAGCCATTCAAGTTGGAATCGATTTTGGTTTTGCGAATGCCTGGAATGACAAAAGGATTTTCGATACGATCGGGTGAGTAATCGGGATAACTTTGAACATGCTGATCCTGTACTGGTGGCATAGGTCGTTGCGGAAGACGAATCGATTTGTTGTGTTCGTACTGATCCGATTTCTCCATGACCACTGAGTATTCCAATTTACCTTGCTCCCCCATCACTTTGCTCAGTGTAGAGCGAAGCATTGTGTAGTAGTGCTCTTCCAACCACTCGTACCAAAACTGACTGGGTACTTGAATGGTTAAGGTGTTATCGATTAAACTAATTGCCCGAATAGGTTCAAACCATGACTTGAACTTTTGATAGCTAATATTATCCTTAATAATACTGAGGCATTGATCCCAAGTTGCCTCTGCCGATTCCATATGCAAAGCTAAAATCCTCCTACACGTTATAAATATCTACATCTACTATTATACGACTCTTTATAGCTAGTTATCCACAAAAAATGATAAAGAGTTTGGCTTTTTCTTGGACTGAAAATGGAGAATTATTTTGGTCTTGTCAAACCCAATTGAATCGTTGATTGGAAAGTTATCCACAGTCGTAAATTCTTTTTAAACTCAATAAAATCAATATCTAAAAAAACATATTTAAAAACTTAGTAAGAGGGGTAATATTCAGGTAATATTGCCTTAACAGTGCTAAGAATAACACATCCCCAAAAAGCTCTTTTTTTTAAACTACTTTTCCACAAGTTATCCACAATTTTTTGCAAACTATGAAATTCTGGTGGAGTCCCTTGAAAATGAATGATTTATGCGCCTTTGAGAACCTTGGATATCCAAGTAACTATACGCTAGAATCAGCCTAAACGCTTCCTATAATAAATCGATCTTTCCCACCGAGATCTTTTATGATTTTGGATGGGATGTTCATATTGGAATAGAGCTGTTGTACTTCCTCAGCATTTCGTTCGTGAAGCTCGAAGTAGAACGATGCTTGGTGCTTTTTTAGCAAGCTTAAGGAGGTATTCATAAGCGCTTCATACATATGACGAGTACTCAAGCAAAAGAGGGCTAGTTCTGGTTCATAGTCTAAAACTTCAAGATCCAGATGGCTTCGTTCTTCATTGAGGATATAGGGTGGATTAGAAACGATCACATCAAATTCGTTGGCCAAATCAGGGTGGTGTCTTAGGAGCTGAAGTTCAAATAAATTGTCTTGGAACCATTGAATCGATAAACCCAGAGAATGAGCATTCGTCTGTGCTTGTCGTAACGCTTGCTCGGAAGTGTCAATGGCCCAGACTTCCCAATCCGGACGGTGGTGTTTTAAAGCGAGTGCAATGCATCCAGAACCCGTCCCTATATCCAATACTTTTTTTGAGGTTCCTGATGGATGATCGCTTAGCACTTGTTCGACCAATTCTTCGGTCTCTGGGCGAGGAATTAAAACCGAATCGGAGACGGATAGTTTCAACCCGTAAAAATCAGTTTCTCCAATGATGTATTGCAGAGGTTCATGTTTTGCTCGGCGCTGTACTAAGGGTCGTAATTGTTTCAATTCGAGAGAACTCAATGGGCGCTCAAATAATAGATAGAGGTCTAATCGCTTAACGTCTAGCACATGAGCGAGCAGCCACTCGATACTGAGCCTGCTATTTTTTACCCCTTTCTGGTTGAAGTAGTTGGTAGCCCAGTCTAGCATACTAAGCACCGTCCAAGACTCTTGGTGCATTAGTCGTCGCTGATTGCGTCAGAAATACGTTCTTCTTGGACCGTTAGACCGTAACGTTTTCCAAAATCAAAAATAAATTCATTTACCAAAGAATCGACGCTGCGTTCCTCGGATAGTGAACTTCCTCGAAAGCCCATGCGTCCTCCGGTTTTCTTCAGGATGATTTTGGTTTGTTTAGGATTACTTTCAACAATGCAGGTGAGCGTAACACTTGAATTTATTTGCTTCTCGTATTCTTCGTAAACAGCTACGTATTGCGTGTGTTTAATCTCATCGAAGCTACGGGTATGTAAAAACTTGGGTTTGTGCTCTTCAAACAGTTTCGGCGCCATTCTAAGGAGTGTTGAGGATGGGCCGTAAATAAGGAAAGTAGTGTGAGAATTCATTCCACTGGGTTTTCTGTTACACGACAAAAGAATACAATTTCTGTCGGATAAATTCGATAGAAAATAACATGTTCTAGGGTTAAGGCAATAAGAAAATGAGATTTTTTTCGTTTTATCTTTGTTATTGTAAAGTAGTACCTTGCAAATGGTGGATTTTAGAGCATCTGGATAATTGCATTCTAGAGCCTACCATGAAATTACGCTGCTAAAATATAATACACTCCAAAGATGAAGCGTTCGAGATTAAATTTTCAACCCATTGTATTCCTATTGTTCACGATGTTGATCGGGGGGATTGGCACGCAACAAATGGTTGCTCAAAATACGCAGGTTAGCATTGATGAGGAGTATGTTTTTGGAGAGCCAGAAGTAGAAGGTTATGATATCAGTCGGAATCTTTATGATGAAGGGTTTCGATCGGGTTTGGGTTTTCGAATTGGACTCAATGACTTTGGGCTTCAACTAGGAGCGCAGTATCGTCGAGCATTACGCCCGTATACCGAAGGATTGATTAGTTTAAGCATCAGCGGAGTAAGGGATCCGTCCGAGCAAACCTATATCGACTACTACTTTGGAAACCGAGTAGTGCCTAGTAAATACAAAAGGGTGTTAAGTACTCCGCTTACTCTTGGCCTTAAGCAACGTTTTTTCCCCGATCAAATTACCGATAATTTTCGAGTGCACGCTTCGATGAGTGTGGGTGGCGCCATGATGTTTGCGTTGCCATATTTCGACGATTATAATAGCAACGGGTTTCGAGAAGCGAATATTAATGAGTTTGCTCTGTATGAACCTGTTAATGATGTATTCGAAGGATGGAATCAATTAGAGACCGAGCTAGCATTCACGGGGGAATGGGTATTGGGAATCGATTTTGGCGATAATTTCGCTCAGCTCCAAAGTTTTCAGTTCGGCTATACCTTTTATTATATGCCTACCGGGATTCAAATTATGGAGCCTTTCAAACCGATTAGAGAGAACGGAATTATTGTGGATGTAGACCAAGATCAGGTGCCTGACGGGTACGAACGAGCCAACGATGTGGTCAATTATTTGGGCTCGGTGCAGATTACTTTTGTCTTTGGTAAAATGTGGGGTCGAAACTAAGTCGGCTAGTGGCTAAAGATTAGTGATTCACCAATTCATTGAACCATCGATCTGGATTGGCGAGTGAACCCAAAATTACGTCGGGCTCAAATTCTGCCAATTCCTCCCTCGTAAATTTACCTGTGGTTACAGCCACGCATTTCATCTGAGCACTTTTGGCACACAGTATATCTCTGGGCGTATCTCCAATGATCAGGAACCGCTGAGGGTCAGGATCTTGGGCAAGCTGTTCTTTGATATGCTCTAACGCTAATTGAGGCAGCATATTTCGATCGGTGTGGTACTCCCCAAAGGCCCCAAAACTAAAGTCATAATGGATAGCAGCTGCTTTTAGCTTCACCTTTGCGGCATGGGGATAGTTTCCTGTTAACAGGCCTGTAATGAAATCTGATCCTGAAAAGTATTCAATGGCCTCATCGATATATTCGTGCCGGAGCACATGGCTGGGTGCTATGTCCTGTGCTAGTTTTTCGAGATAGCGAGACTTAAACCGAGCGTAAAGTTCTTCCTGGTTATCGTGGCGGACCAAAAACGAACCGATGATATCGTGATCGGTTCGACCCGAAAAAGGATCCTGTTCCATTTCGGGATAGTCAATTTCAAGCTCATCTAGTATACTTCTGAGTAGTGGACGGTTAAAGCTTCTATCGACCGTGAGGAGTGTGCCATCGATATCGAATAGGATGACCCAGGGATGTTGGTGAGCGTCGTTTGGCATAGCGTAGTTAAGTGAGTAGATGTTCTGAAGAGTTCGTATGTTTAGTGTGTTGCTAAAAGGTACAAAAACTATTCGCATTCGTGCTTTATGCTAAGTTTAAATCCTAGTACCTTTAAGGATTCACTTATCGAACTAATCAAAGGAGTTAATATGAGTTTTATTGAAGATATCGTCGCCCGCCAGATCATTGATTCGAGGGGAAATCCCACTGTTGAAGTGGATGTAATTTTGGATTCTGGGAACATGGGACGCGCAGCAGTTCCTTCCGGCGCTTCAACAGGAGAACATGAAGCGGTAGAATTACGCGATGGTGATGCCGATGTTTATCTAGGGAAAGGGGTGGCTCAAGCCGTTGAAAATGTAAACTCAATTATTGCAGAGGAATTACAGGGCTTACCCGTATTCAATCAAACCGAATTAGACGCCTTATTGTTAGAGCTCGATGGAACCCCGAATAAATCAAAATTGGGCGCTAATGCTATTTTGGGTGTTTCCCTAGCCATGGCTAAGGCAGCGGCCAATGAAGTAGGGCTTCCTCTTTGGCGTTATGTGGGCGGAGTCAATGCCAAAGTCCTTCCACTTCCTATGATGAACATCATCAATGGGGGATCTCATGCCGATAACAGCGTGGATCTTCAGGAATTTATGATTATGCCTGCTGGAGCGGAGTCCTTTAGTCACGCTCTTCAAATGGGTGCCGAAATTTTCCATACGCTTAAAAAAGTCTTGGGTGCCAAAGGGTACAGTACCGCCGTTGGTGATGAGGGAGGATTTGCTCCCAATCTAAAATCCAATGAAGAAGCCTTGGAAGTGATTATGCAGGCCATTGAAAAGGCGGGTTATACTCCAAAGGATGATGTGTTGATTGCATTGGATCCGGCTACTTCTGAGTTTTATAATGCCGAAACCGGTCTTTATGAATTCAAGTGGAGTGATGGTTCTAAAAAAGACACCGATGCCATGGTAGAATTCTGGAGCAACTGGGTCGATAAATATCCGATTATCTCCATTGAAGATGGAATGGCCGAGGATGATTGGGATGCCTGGAAAAAGCTTACCGATGCGGTTGGCGACAAGGTGCAATTGGTGGGTGATGATTTATTCGTGACCAATACCGAGCGACTTTCTAAGGGTATTGAAGGGGGCATTGCCAATTCCATTCTCATCAAGGTGAATCAAATTGGCACCTTAACCGAAACCTTGGACGCGATTGAAATGGCGCACAAGAACAGCTATACTGCGGTAATCTCGCATCGATCTGGGGAAACCGAGGACGTAACCATTGCCGATTTGTCGGTGGCTACGAATGCTGGTCAAATTAAGACGGGATCCATGTCCAGAACCGACCGTATTGCTAAGTACAATCAACTTATTCGGATTGAAGAAGAATTGGGCGATTCGGCTATTTTCTTAGGCCATGATGCCTTTGGGCTTTAATAGGAGATGTTATTTTTTCGTTTCGTAATAAAAGCCATAGCCTCGTAATCTGTTTTCTAACCGTACTGGTAGGAAGCTTGTTGCCTATTTCTTTAGGATTTGCTCAACAGCGTCCTCAAGAGTATATCGCTCCAGATTTAACGGGTGATCATCTGCAACAATATCTCATGCAAGAGTACTCGGTAACCAAGCCACTCGGGTATTCAGGAGCCAGAGATCGCATGTATGGGAGTATTGATAACGTAAATGGGCAGATTATCGGGGTTTATACCGGATTTACCATCACAGCCAATAATCGGACCGATGCGTTTAACAAAGGGATCAATACCGAGCATACCTGGCCGCAAGGATTATTCGGAAGTGATGAGCCTATGAGAGGGGATATTCACCATCTCTTTCCTACTCGAATCGAGGCAAATAGCGCCCGTTCCAACTATCCCTTTGATGAAATTCCAGATAGTCAAACCGACAAATGGTTTTATTTGAGCAGCGAAAGTAGCAGTATTCCAGGTTCCAATATAGACGACTACAGTGAATTAGATAGTGGTCGGGCCTTTGAACCACGAGAAGATTTCAAAGGCAATGTAGCCAGAGCTATTTTCTATTTTTGGACCATCTATCAAACCAAGGCGGTCGTGAAAGATGATGCGGATTTTTTTAACGGGATGAAAGAGGTGCTTTATGATTGGCATCGCTTAGATCCGGTCGATGAGGCCGAGTGGAATCGTAGTTTGGGAGCTGAGCAAGCCCAAGGGAATCGCAACCCCTTTGTGCACGATTCTACCTTGGTAGAGCGCGCCTATTTCGGAGGTGAGCCCGTAGCTGTGGAATATCTTCCGGGCATCATGTCAGAATTGCCCGCCAAAATCTCACTCGTACAGAATTACCCCAATCCTTTCAACCCAAGTACCACTATTTCGTTTAACATGGAAGAGCCAAGACCTGTAAGGCTGGAAATTTATACCATGTTGGGGCAGCCTGTGGGTACCTTAGTAGATGAGTATTTATCGGCAGGTTGGCATCGCATGTCATTCAATGCTCAAAGCCTTCCCTCGGGAATCTACTATTATAGACTGACGGATGGTTTGGATCACACATCCTATACTCGCCGTATGACCTTGATAAAATAGGCGGTACTACCCATGCGGATTCAGGAAGTAGAGTTATTTCATTTTCGTAATCATCATCACACGAAAGTGACATGGGCTCCACATATCAATGTGATTATTGGTCCCAATGGCGCGGGTAAAACCTCGGTAATCGATGCCATTCACTATTTGTGTATGAGTCGAAGTTTTGTGACCACTTCCGATACACATGTAGTGAAGCAAAATACCAAGTCTTTTTTGCTCAAAGGTCGTTTTCAGGGTCAAATTAGAGCCGAATTTGAGTTATCACTAAGCTATTCGAGAGGAGAGGGTAAAAAGATTTTTGTGAATGAAGGGCCCTTAGAAAAGCTTTCCGATTTAATAGGAATGGTTCCCGTAGTGGTGTTAAGCCCTCAAGATCAGGAGCTCACCAAAGGTGGGCCGGTAGAACGACGAGCGTTTATCGACGCCTTTATCTCTCAATTATCCAATGGCTATTTACGAGACTTATTGGAGTATCGAAAGATTCGTAGACAGCGGAATAAACTACTTCAACAATATGCCGAAGGAGGCTCGTATCGATTCGATAAAGACACCATGAGTTCGTATTTAGAACCTTGGAATGAACAAATGATTCGTGTGGGCAGTCGAATCATCTGGAAGCGAGCACAGATGGTGGATCAGCTACAAGGGGTCATCGGGCCAATATTCAAAAATATCTCCGGTTTAAATCTCCAGACCCGACTTAGCTATGACGCCTTGTTATCTCCGAATCTTGAACTTTCTGAGCAGGAGCACATAGAGCAGATTCAAGCAGCCTACCGTCAGGGATTACACGATTATTTTGATCGTGAATTGGAACGAGGCCAAAGTTTGGTGGGGCCTCATCGTGATGAGATTGTGTTTCATCTTGATGAGGTGGAATTACGTCGTTTTGGTTCACAGGGTCAGCATCGGCTATTTGCTTTAGCCTTAAAATTGGCACAATTGGCGATCTATACTCAAGAACTTGAAGATGCTCCTTTGCTCATGTTGGATGATGTTTTTGGAGATTTGGATGGAGATCGTGTTCGAAAATTGCTGGATCATTTGACATCCCATAAAGGTCAGACCTTTATTACGGCTGCTCACCCTATTGCCTTTGGTGAGTATGTTGACTTTTCGAGCTCTGATCATCTGCGTTTAACGATTGAAAATGGTACCATTAAAGCAGATACTTAGAAAGTTATTCTAGTCGATGAATGGACCTAATAGGTTCAATGAAGATCATGCGTATATGCGTTTAGACAAACCCAAATTACTCTCCGAAGCCCTTAAGCAATTTTTAGATCGCTATCCGCATCAAAAAAAATTGAGACAGGGAATGGTACGAGCGCAATGGCCAAAAGTAGTGGGTCCCAAAATAGCCGAACAAACCAACGACCTCTATTTTCAGGGGAACACCTTGGTTTGTGTCGTGCCTAATGCGGTCTGGCGACATGAAATTCACTCCAATAGATATCACATTGTGCAACGCTTAAACGAGGCAATCGATCATAAGGTGGTTCATGAGCTTCGGGTAAGTGCCTATTGATTAGCGAGTCATCGTTCTTCAGATTGAAGCACCCCAGACTGGGTATTTCTACTTCCTTCAGACAGGACGTACCATCTTCATTCAGACTGTGTTGTAAAAGCCCCTGTCCCCGAGTATATTTGAACAAATTGTAGTCACTGTAGCCAGTATTCTACTTGCATCGCATCATCCAGTATGAAAAAAAGCTCTAAAAATAGTATAAACCGCATATTCAGTCCTTTCATCAAAGCGATACGAGCCTTTGATAGTGCGCTCATTAGTTTGCGAAAGGATAATGATGGCGTCTATACTTCAAGGGAAGAAAAAATTACGGTTTTTGCCATTTCCTATGTGTTGGCCATGATTTTGTGGATGGTGGTGAATTTAAATGGATCCTACAGTATCAATGTAGATGTGCCACTTGCCGTGGGGACAATTCCGCAGGGAATGGCCTTGGTTGATGCGATACCAGAAGAGGTTCAAGCCGAAATAAATGGAGAAGGCTGGAAACTCATTAGTTTAAAAAGTAATCCTCCTTCGGTTCCGGTCGATATTACCTCTGGAGAAATTGATGTGTTCAGTCAGGTTCGTCAACGTTTTGCTCCAGAGCAAGATGTAACCGTTATCGATGTAAGCCCCTTGAGATTGCGTTTGGCCTTGGAGCCTAGCATCCGAAAGCAACTCCCCCTTCGTTGGTCGCCAAAGATTCAGTATGCTGATCGTTATGGTCGTTTAGGAGAGGGATCGCTTGAGCCTGATAGCATTTGGGTCCAAGGTGCGGAATCTAAAATTAGGGACCTTCAGGAATGGACCATTCAGAGCAGTATGAGCTTCGATAATGTGCGATCAAATTTGACGGTAGACATTCCTGTGACCGTACAAGATCCATCCATTTCCGTTGATCTGGAGCAGGTCCGTTATACCGAAGAAGTTGCGGAATTTACCGAAGGTGAACTCGTTCTGGTTTTGCGCACTCGGAACATTCCACGTGGTCAGCGATTTAATTTTTCTCCCTCTACCATTACGGTACAGTACCGCGTGCCGATCGATGAATATGCTGAAGCTCAGGAATCTCGAACGTTTGAAGCCTATATAGATTATAGGGATATTCGAGGCAATACAACCGGAGTGGTTCAACCCGTCATTCAGCAATTAAATCAAGAATTAAACATTGAACTCAAAAGCTTTCGCCCTCAAGCGGTAAGTTATTTTAGTGTCATCAACGAGTAATGAGCTGTGCTCGAAAGGGCTCCATGACCTCATCTAAGCTGCGGTGACCAGGCGCAAAATTAAGTAGCTTCATGAGCACCTCATCGACCAATGCGTCCGGACAAGAAGCGCCTGAGGTCAACGCTATTTTAAGTGGCTTGGTTGCTTTATCCATTCCATGCTCGCTGGTTAGAATGGTTTTCTCCCACTGGTTGAAGTGGCGTACTTCCGAGGCCCCCACCAATTCCTGAGCATCTCGAATATGATAGGTAGGGAAGGCATGCTCTAGAATTTCAACAAGATGCATCGTGTTGGAAGAATTGTATCCACCCACTACAAAAGCCAAATCGGCATCGGTTTCTGCCAAGGCAAGTGTTGCGGATTGATTTTCATTGGTGGCATAGCACAGAGTATCGCTGGTGTCGGCGAAATGTTGTTGCAGCTCAGCATCTCCAAATAGCTCGATAGTCGCTTGTTTCAGAATCTCCATAACTTCTTGCGTTTCTGTAGCAAGCATGGTGGTTTGATTGATGACTCCAAAGCGTTGCAAGTCTTCCCTGGGATTAAATCCTTGGGTGGATTTATGCCCAAAAATTGATTCAAATTCTTCTTGAGATCTTTTGCCCAGCATACAATCTGCTAAGAGATGTGCCTCTTCAGGATTTAAAACAACCACGACGTTGGAATGAGTAGCGCTATGTGAAAAGGTAGCACGCGTTTCTTCATGTTCATGTTTTCCATGGACGACTAGCGTATAATCCTTTTTACCAAGTTGTGCACCTCGCTTCCATACTTTCTCGACAAAGGGGCAGGTTGTATTAAAGGCATAAGGATCTATGCCACGAGCTTTGAGCCGATTTTCTAACTCTACGGTCGTGCCGAAGGCCGGTACGATTACAATATCATCGGAACTCAGCGATTCAATAGAGATTCGCTCGCTACCATCGGTATTCAGCAAAAATTTCATGCCTCTTTGCAAAAGATCTTCATTCACCGTAGGGTTGTGAATCATTTCACTGAGCAGGTAGATGTTTTTATCGGGATGCTCATTAAGTGCTTTGTATGCGATATCAATGGCGTTTTCAACCCCATAACAAAACCCAAAAAACCGGGGGATATAAAACTGGATACTTCCAAAATCAAGGCAAGTGGGTGTTAAATCCTTCTTTGAGGGGTCTAGAATTTTAGTGGCTTCCTTCACCTGCCGTATGATGGGAGATCGGTACTGATCGGGGATGTCGAAACTTTTGCGAGCCATGGATAGAGGTAATATTGTACACAGTAAGATACACAAAACGAGTAAATACCTTAGTCAGTTCCTTTTTGGTTACAAAGCTTTTTATACTTAGTTTAATGTGAACGTTATGACCGTATCCTTCACGGAAAAAGGACTTCAACAACAGTGCTACCATACATCTTCTAAAAATAAGGCGACCTATCTACTCCTTTACATTTAAAACCATGGGTATGCTTTGTCTACTCATGCTGTGTACCCTTCGTTCATTCTCATCGGCTCTATATGCTCAAACCATTACCCAAGGTGCCGGTAGTTATACCCTTAATCTTCCATCAGGAGCCGTAGGTCCTCAGGATTTCACAGGTAAAAATATTCAACCCAAAGTCTCCGACTCTTTTGATAAACGAGTTCAAACCAATGACTTTTGGAGCAGTTTGATTTTCCCATTTTTTGGCAATGAGCACTCGGGTAAGCTTTTTGCCCATCCACTATCCATGCAAGCCAACAACAAAGGGTTGGAATTGGGCTACACCACTGAGCATATATTTGCCGCTGCCGATTACCTATATCCTTATGCCGGACAATTAACGGTGGGGATTTCCGGGTTGAATGCGCCCCGAACCACTACCTTAGATTATACCGATTGGACCGTGACGGCCGAGTGGGATGATGGGACTCGGCGCTTAGAAGCCACTCTTGGTCACGGCCTACCCTATGTGTACTTTAAGGTTCAGGGTGGGGATGCTGTGATTGATTTTAGTAGGTCTCCGAACGTTTGGTTCAACCAGAATGAAACGGTAGGAATAACCGTTGATGGCCGTCATTATGGCCTGTTTGCGCCGACCGGATCAAGCTGGGAAACGGGGGCAAGTTTTCGCTCTGATCTCAACGGGAAAGAGTATCTATCCGTAGCATTGCTACCCGATAACAGTACCGAGACGCTCGAGATATTCCGTACGCGTGCCTATGCTCATGTGGTAGATTCGAAGGTGGACTGGGAATACGACGAAACAAGTTCCCAAGTGGTGAGCACCTATTCGTATGAAACGGTACTAATGGATTCGGCGGATGGATTGATGAATGAAACCATTTCGGCCCTGTATCGTCATCAATGGCTGTATGTGAACGAGGAACTAAGTGATTACCAGTATGCATCACCCAATGGAGACATGAAGGTCTTACTAGGGAATCAATTCACGACCCATTTGACCTACCAAGGAGTGCTTCCCACACTACCCAATGAAGGAGATTACAATCCTGATAAATTAAAGGCGTTAGTATCAGAAGCTGCAAATGGGAGTCTTGGGGTAGGTCCTACCTACGAAAATGGAAAGTATATGGCACGTTTTGCCAATCTGGTCCATATTGCCGATCAACTCGAAATGGACGTTGAACGCGATTACTTTATTTCGTCCTTGAAAACGCGCTTGGAAGAGTGGTTTACGGCAGGTGGGCCTCAGCAGTATATGTACAACGATGCTTGGGATGTGCTAACGGGATACCCTTCGGGCTATGGAGCAGACAATCAGATCAACGATCATCATTTTCATACTTCCTATGCCATAGTCAGTGCGGCAACTATTGCACAGTACGATTCGGCGTGGGCATCTCAAGAGCAGTGGGGAGCGATGGTGAATATGCTCATAAGAGATGCCAACAATTGGATGCGGGACGACGAGATGTTTCCTTTCCTTCGGTCTCATGATATTTATGCTGGGCATTCCTGGGCGGCCGGTCACGGGGATTTTGCGGAGGGTAATAATCAGGAATCCAGTTCGGAGTCCATGAATTTTGCATCAGCGGTTATACTCTGGGGCGAGCAGACCGGTCAAGAGGACATACGCGATATGGGAATTTTTCTGTATGCCACAGAGACCACCGCTGTAGAACAGTATTGGTTCGATATCGA
>JAYPDB010000030.1:0-16082 GCA_038125045.1 Bacteroidota bacterium | reverse complement strand
TACTTTATCGATGTACCTATCCTTATCCATTATTTGTTTCGGGTTGAAACTAAACGAGGCCTTCTCAACATCTCCCTCTTCTCATAGTTGAGTGAGCGATGACTTCATTATTGTTTTGTCCCCTAATATCCATTCCGTTGCTCCTACCTCGGATGTTTGTCGATTATCCTCACCAACAACCATCTCATCATTTTCTGGGGTGTATTTGAGTAGGATTTCAGGCTCCATAAACCAAAGATCCGGAGCATTATTTAGCGAAAAATGCGAACTTTCAAGTCGTTCAATAGCATTTTTCACATCATATCCTAGGTAGCCAAACAACCATCTATTTTGGTGCACTTGATTCAAAAGATCCCACATCATGCTGGTTGATTCCAACGTAGCTACCTGCCACCGCTTGGATGAATCAAGAACCCACTGAATGGACGGGAAGCCATATTTTACCACCTCAAATAAACTTCCTTTAACCCAGCATTGATTATTCATCAACATGATTTCGCCTTTGGGTTTAGCCGCTAAAAAATGGTGATGACTTTCTCGGTGATCTTTGGATTGAGACTCTAGAAAGACCAAGGGTCCTAATGCTGATAACTATGGAATATAATGTTCGATTGACAAGGTAATATGCCGTTAATACCCATGTACTCGGATATAGATACGAGTGAATAGTTAGTTATTAAAACATCAGACAAAAATAAAGGATAAATCTTTTTTTTAAGTGCTTTTCTTTACCTTAATTGTGTGATGCTTTAAAACTTAGCAGCGGCCTATTGAAGTGGAGCGAACTCCAGAGATAACAGGCTAAAAATCGTTCATTTGTGAGTTTTTATACCCAATTCATTCGACCCTTACTGTTTATGATGGATGCTGAAAAAGCTCATCATTTGGCACTCTCTGTAGCGGAAAAAACCCATCAATCCGACTTTTTACAATCGCTTTCTCGAGCACTATACAGGTCCAAATTTCAGGATCCGGTATCCCTTTGGGGGTTGCACTTCCCAAACCGCATTGGTTTAGCGGCTGGTTTCGATAAAAACGGTACCACTCCCTTGGCCATGCAGGCGCTAGGATTTGGTTTCATCGAAATCGGTAGTATCACGGCCAAGTCGTCCCTGGGTAACCCAAAACCCCGTGCTTTTCGCCTACCCAAAGATCAATCACTCATTAATCGGATGGGGCTAAATAATGAGGGTACAGACGCCATCATTAAGCGGTTAACTAACACGGATATGGAGATACCATTGGGTATAAACATTGCTAAAACCAACGATTCCGCCATTCATGGAACTCACGCAGTAGAAGACTATGTATATTCCTATCTAAAAGCCCAACGCGTGGCCGATTACATTACCATAAATATTTCTTGCCCCAACACGGGGGAAGGTAAAACCTTCGAAGATCCAGCCGCTCTAAAAGAATTATTGCAAGCCATTAAACGTTCAGCTCAATCGGCAGAGGTAGCTTCAACCCGAAAAAAACCAATTCCTCAAGCATCGGGTTTTGCGCATGTGCCCACCACGGTTAAATTCTCTGTCGATACCACTCGCGAACAACTCATGATATTGCTGGATATCTGTGAGGAATTGGGGATTGATGGCTATGTGGCGACCAATACCTCGAATCATAGAGATGGGTTGAAAACCTCTGAACACATGTTGCGTAGCATAGGAAATGGGGGGCTGAGCGGATCGGCGATTGCTGGTCGAAGCCTTCGCATGACCCAATGGCTAGCAGAGGCACTGGGGGAGACGAAACCGATTATATCGGTGGGAGGTATATCGACTCGTGAAGAATATCGTGCACGACTCGATGCCGGGGCTAGCCTGGTGCAGGTGTATACGGGGCTTATCTATGAAGGGCCTTCACTGGTTTCTCAAATGCTTCGCCCTTAGAGCCGCCTGCCCATAGGATTAGAGTTCGGAGGGATCAAGAATAATATCGCAGACCAATCGCAGACTTCTGCCATCTTGAAGGGTAGGCTCAAAAGAGGTTCCCTGTTCAATTGTGACTTCGATGGCCTCGGATAGTTCAGGGCTCAAATCCACATCCAGTAATTCAAAATTATCGATAATACCACGCTCATTGATGTAAAAACGATAGGTAGCAGGGGAGATGATGACTCCTTCTGGGTAAGGGATGCGCGATAAGAATGCGTTTAGCCCTCCTCTAAATTCAGGGCTAACTCCAAGATCTTTGCAGTGGGTATACTCACTTGCCATACTATCCTCACTCGTGCTATGATTCCGAGTGCTGTCCAAGCCAGCAACCCCTACCTCTGCGTCTAGGCTATCGGGCAGGATGCTACGGGTGCTATCTGCCAGATCAGTGGTCATACTTCCCATCCCGGTAGTGTCCACCGTCATCGTATCCACATCAACGATGTAGGGATTTTCGGGAAGGGTAAGTTCGGTGGCTAATTTCTGGAGATAGCGCGCTTGAATAGACCTAGAAAAGCTGGTGTCGTATCGAGCTAAATGGGTACGTGCACGATCCCAATCGTCTCCTACATAGGGAAAATAATCGAACCAAACAGGTTCGGATAGAGTAGAGTCCAAGCTGGATCGAATGTGATCCTCAATTTCGGGGTCTGCAAGACTGTCATCCAGGGCGGCTCGTAAACTATCTTGCCAAAACTCGAATTTTACCTGTTCTTTTTCCCATTCGGTTTGAAGGGTGAGCCAATCCGTGAGTCGTAACTGGTACAAACTATCGGCCGTTATTTGATTTAGATACTGTTCAAATGCCAAGCGATAGGCCTGCTCACCCAATCGTTCATTTTGCGCTTGTTGCCCCCACAACATCACTGAATCCTGAAACGCGATATCAGAGGTATCTAATTGCGCGCTTAGTGTTCTAAATATCTCGAGTTCGGTGGGTTCAGATACCGTGTTTTGTTCAAGGCTTAGATCAAAACGATCGGCAGTCCGTTGTGCGTAAATACTGCTAGGGAAATTAGCGATGATGATGTCTGCAAAGGATCTTGCTCTCGAGAGGTCATTTTCAGTGATGGCTATTTCGGCAAGGGAATACAAAGATACGGCTGCAACTTTACTTTGCGGGCGTTCGCTCCAAACCCTAGTAAAGTAATATTGGGCACTATCAATGTTGTTGAGATTTAGGAAAAACAGATTCCCAAGTCCGTAGTAATATTCCGAAAGTCGTTCGTACGCCGAGTCTTGATCGGCTGGTGTAAAGGGAATGTCACTAATATCAATGGAGTAAGAAGTCGTTTGTTTGGCTTGTGCTGTGGTGTTCGTGTTTTGAACACTAGCAGTGCTATCTTCGGTAATAACGCGTCTAGCCAGTGATTCAAAACGCCAATAATCGGTGAGTCCTCTACCCATCCATAGCGCATTGAATTGTTGTTGTGCGTCGGCTAATACTTGCTCATTTTGTTCATTCAGAAAACCATTATTGGCCGTGGTGTTTTGATTGTTGGTCTTCCGATCAATGTTGACCAGTGTATTCTGTTGATCTTGTCGTTCCTGTTCTAGACGTTCTTGCTCGGCCTGTCTTTGTGCCTGAATCACCTGCATAGCCGAATCAAAGGAAGCTGGAGAAAGTTGTCCCAAATACAGCAAGCTGTCTTCGTATTGAATGGCTTGTTGAAGGCGTGCATATTCTCCAAAAGAGAGCGAAAGCTCATCGGCATTATAGTATTCGGGTAAATTCTCTTCAGCTACACTAATACGCGATGAGGAATCATAATAGGCTGCAGCCAGGGTGTAGTTATTCTGGTTGAACCTATAGATTTCGGCCAAACCATAGTAGGTGAGGGCCTTAGTCCGTGCATCAGGTGGATATTGAACATCTCTAAGTAGAGATAAAAAGATTCGTTCCGCTTCTTCGGCACGCTCGCGTTGTATCTCCGTCATGCCAAGCTCCCATTGTAGCTCTGCCACGTACTCAGTATTCTTGTCGTCACGAATCATAGCATAAAAAACATCGTAGGCTTCTTTGGCTCTACCCAATTGTCGAGCAACATCGGCCTTTTTCTTTTGAGCCTCGAACTGAAGGTCGTAGTTAAAGTAATGATCACCTACCGCGTCATAAGCTTCAAAGGCTGCTTCGGTATAGCCTTGAAAGTCATTAAGCTGACCCAAAAGAAAGTAGGCACGCTCTTTAAGAGCTCTTCCCGGTAGCTTGGATGCCGAACCACTGAGCAGGGGAATGGCAGCTTCATAGTTTTCTCTTGCGATATACAGTTCAGCTAATACAACATTGATTTGGTGTTCTATATCTCCGATCCATTGATCGTCAAACAAGGTGCGTTGTTCCTCCAAATATTGAACACCTTGAGTAAAAAGCTCAAGCTCCATGAATACTCGACCTTTCCAAAATACTGCTTTTTGAAGTAGCTCAGCATCGGATGTGGTAAGCAGTAGTTCATCAAACTTTTGGTCTGCCGAGAAATATTCGGTTCTAAAGAAATACGACTTTCCGATTAACTCAAGAGCGTTGTCTACCCACTTACTTTCTTTGTGTTTTCTGAGGATATCAGCCCCCTTGTCTATGGCGCTCTGAAACTCTTGCATACCCGCACCCAAAGGTGTTTCATACACGCGAATGGGTTGAAGCACATTATATCGCCTAGTTTGTTCGATGCTTTTGGTATACCCCTGGCTATAATTTAGCTGGGCATTATAAAAGGTGTTATAGTAGGCATTAAAATTGATCAATCGGGTCGAAAATTGCCCAGAACATCCCAACAGTACAACACTGAACAGTAAAATCTGGGTCAATAATCGCATAGTGCAGCTAATTTAGGTGCCGGTAGTTTACTCGATGATACTAATTTTAACCATGTTGGTTCGGCCTCTTTGAGAAGTTGGCATACCGGTGGCAATGACGACTCGATCTCCGGTTTTAACCTGACCATTGTCCTTTAGATAGTCTTCCATGATCTTTACGCTCTTATCAGTATCAAATAGTTCTCTTAGGCGAATGGATCGAACGCCCCACACCAAATTTAATTGTCTTCTGACTTTTTGTGACTCGGTGAAGGCAAAAATGGGAACTTTGGGCCGGTATTTGGCGATTCGTCTGGCCGTATTGCCTGAATGAGTGATGGTGCTAATTATGGCGCTTTCTGCTTTCTCGGATAAGAGTACACAGGTGTGGGCAAGTGACTCAATGATTTGCTTGTCTCGTTGTTCTGGTTTTTTGTAATCCATGGAATTATAGAGCTGAATTCTGCGCTCTTCAATTTTTCTGCAAATACGATCCATAACAGTAACGGCTTCCATTGGGTACTTACCAGCAGCCGTTTCTCCTGAGAGCATCACGGCGTCGGTACCGTCTAGCACGGCATTGGCCACATCGGAAGTTTCGGCTCGGGTAGGTCTGGGGTTGTGAATCATCGAGTCCAACATTTGCGTAGCGGTGATTACAGGTTTACCTACTGCTCGACACTTTTCGATAATGGTTTTCTGAATGAAAGGCACTTCTTCAGCAGGAATCTCGATACCCAGATCTCCACGAGCAACCATGATGCCATCGGCTTCTCTGATAATATCATCAATACAGTTTACGGCCTCTGGTTTTTCAATTTTGGCGATAACACCCGCTTCAGATCCTAACTCCAGGAGTCGCTTTTTCAGATCAACAACGTCATTAGGATTACGAACAAACGATAGAGCAATAAAATCGGCGTCCATTGAAACCGCAAATTCGAGATCTTTTATGTCCTTTTCGGTGAGCGCGGGGATAGAGATTTTCACATTGGGCAGATTGACTCCCTTTCTGGATTTTAATTCTCCACCTACAACAACTTTTACCTTTAGTGTGTTTTCTAAGCATTCAACCACTTTAAACTCAAGTAAACCATCGTCGAGTAGAATGGTGTTACCGACTTCAGCCTCTTGTGGCAATTGATCATAATCGATTGGAATGAGTTCCGAGGTTCCCTCTATGGCTTCAGAGGTGAGGGTTATAATCTGTCCTTGTTCGATAATCTGAACACCATCTTTCATTTGGCCCACTCGGATTTTGGGTCCTTGGAGGTCGGCAAGTACCGGAATACTGTAATTATATTCTCTGGCTGCCTTCCTTATATAACCAATACTACGTTCGTGAATTTCGTACGCTCCATGCGAAAAATTTATCCGAGCAACATTCATCCCGTGTAACAACAGATTATTGATTCCTTCTTGGGTATAGCAGCTCGGGCCTATGGTACAAACAATTTTGGTTTTTCTTTGAGGAGTGATCATATGCGCATATGTGTTTGATGATATTCTTGCAATCTCATTAAGATAAGGTTCTAATGTAAAGATAATTTAATTGTTTGTAAGCATGTGCAACCTTTTCTGCATTTTTTTACTACTATATATGTATAGATATCCAATAAAAGCTCCCAGCTCTGAGATTCACATCTAATACTTCTATGTTTTCGAAAGGTCATTTTCTGATTATTTGTACTCTTCTGGTTAGTACTCTACTCTCGTGCAACAATGCGTTCATCGCAGAAGTAGACCGTGCTGGAGATTATGAGTACCAGCCGGGTTATCCCGAGTTGAGAGTGGTGGGGGCGGGCTTTGTAGATGTAGATACCGATAGTTCATTTATTGAGCTTACCGCTGAAGTGGTCTATGCTAGCTTGGTATTTAAAAATGTAGATGGGTTGTTTCGGTCCCAAATTGAAATGGATGTGCAAGTGGTGAATCAACTTCAACCCGATAGAATTCAGACGTCAACCAATACTACTTACACAATTTCAGATTCAAGCGCCTATGTGGTGAACAGCCAAGATTCGTATCAGATATTTAAACGTATCGCAGTTCCACCCGGATCCTACAATGTGCGCGTGATTGTGAGAGATGCTTCCAATGAACGGGAGAGTTTTCGGCGCCTTGACATCGAAATCCCTAACCCCGCCGAGTCTAGAAGTTATCTGACCAACATTCAGGTGTTTGCCAAAGAGGGGGATAATGGGGTTCCGTTTGAACCTGTAACCACCTATAACCTATCGGAAACAAGTGATTCTGTGCGCTTGGTATTTCAGGTGACCAACAATCGAGTGAATGAACCACAGACCATTGATACGCGCTTATTAAAATTCGAATCGGACACCATGCATGCCCGCCCCATGAGTTGGCCCGATTACACGCCTGCTAGTTTACCTTATAAAGGCATTGACTACGGAGAGTACGAAGTGATCAATAGTTCCAAGCGTATATTGACCGATGCGGGTACCGTGACCATTGAATTATTCTTTGAAAATTTAACGAGAGGAAACTACCGGTTTGAAGTCCGCACTCAAGTCGCGGGTGAAGAGGTCTTTAAAGCGAGAGACTTTAGTATTAAAAGTCCACACTACCCATCCTTGAAGACCCCACGTGAATTGGCAGCCCCACTCATATACATCATGCGTGAAGATGATCATGCCAAACTCATGGCCATTAGCGATCCAATAGAGCAAAAATACGCAGTAGACCGGTTCTGGCTCTCAAATATTAAGAATACCACGAAGGCACTTCAGGTTATCGAATTATTTTATGAGCGGGTCGAAGAGGCCAATAAGCAATTTTCCAACTATAAAGAAGGGTGGAAGACTGATATGGGGATGATGTACGTGCTTTTTGGTCCTCCTTGGTACGTTCAACATAGTTTAGGGGAAGAAAAATGGGCGTATTCTCATAATCTTTATGATTTTGAAACAAATTTTATTTTCGTGGCTCCTCGGATTAAGAATAAGTTCTATCCCTTTGAAAATTATCAACTTGTGAGGAATCAACAATACTTCAGTATACAGTATCAGCAAGTTCAGAAATGGCTAAATGGTTCAATTTTGAGAGATAATCTTTAGAGTAAATAATTTTGGCGCATTCTTAAATTAATATTAATTTAATATTGTATGTTTTATGCTTAGTGTGCATATTAAGCGCAAACTTTTAATTAATGTAAACTAACTTAGAGGTCATCTATGTTTAAGAAGCTACTCTCACTAGCAGTACTACTGTCTGTTTCAGCAGTTAGTGCATTTGCTCAAAGTGGAACTCTTTCTGGGACAGTCTCAGATGCAGCTACTGGTGAATCATTGCCAGCAGTTAACGTCGTGCTTTCAGAAGTTCTCAAAGGAGCATCAACCAATGCTGACGGTGAATACGAAATTACTGGTATTGAACCCGGCAATTACACCGTCGTTGTTACTTATGTTGGTTATTCTACAATATCGCAAGAGGTAACAATAACTTCTGGATCTAATACACTAGACTTTGAAATGTCAACAGATATCGGTCTACTCGATGAAATTGTCGTTTCCGGTGTAGCTGATGGGACGCCAAGAAAAAAACTAACAGTATCTGTTGCTAAAGTCGATGCAGCACAATTAAGTAAAGTGCCAGCTACATCTGTAGCCAGTTCACTTTCCGCAAAGGTATCGGGTGTACAAATCCGTACTACCTCTGGTACTCCTGGTGGTTCTGCTGATATACAGGTACGTTCTGACAACAACCTTAGTGTAGGTTCCAATCCACTTGTTATCGTCGATGGAGTTACCATTGAAGGGGGACTTGGAGATATAAACACTGATGATATCGAAAGTATCGAAGTTGTAAAGGGTGCAGCAGCATCTGCACTTTATGGTTCTCGAGCAGGTAATGGTGTAGTTGTAGTAAGTACAAAAAGAGGTGCTGGCTTACAGGATGGAGATGTTAATGTAACAATCCGGAATGAAGTAGGTTTCCAAAACTTGAATAAATTTATTGACTTAGCAAAACACCATTCATACACATTGGCTGATGATTGGGAATCTCAAAAAGGAAATTACACCAAATATGCTGGTGTAACCTATCCTGCTAACTATAAAGGTGGTTTCCATCCAGATATCGTAGGTTCTAGATTAACGGACGATGATCATTACATGGATAACCCATTCGCAGTTAATAACGATATCCAACAAGATTTCTTCCAGACTGGTTCGAACATGACTAACTATTTCGCACTCGCTTCTAGAGTAGGAAATCTTAACATCTTCACAAGTTTTGAGAATAATAAGCAAGAAGGTATTATTCCTAATACAGATGGTTACGGTAGAAGAAACTTCCGAATTAATTCAGACTGGCAAGTAAATGATTGGTTAAAAGTTTCTACTTCTAATCTTGTCATAAGAACTACGTCAAATACACCAGGAAACGGTTCTGGATTATTTTTCGATCTTGTACTTGCTGAGCCTGATAACAACCTATGGATGGATAATCCTGTTGACGGCCAGCCATATTATCTACGTCATAATCAATGGAGTAATGAAGAGAACCCTCTATATGGTACCTACAAAAATGACAGAAATACTTATGGCCAACGTTTCCTAGGTAATTATTCGGCAACTGCAGATGTTACTGAATGGTTAGAGCTTAAGGCTACTTATTCAATGGAAAACAATAATGAGCGTTATACTTCATTATATCCATATGATTACTGGATTTTAGGTGGATCTGATCCTTACGGAATTACATACAGTGAAGGTTCACTTTATAAGTATTCTCAAGAGCAGCAATCTGAAAATACCCAGTTATTTGCAACTACACGTTTCCAGTTTGGTGACCTTTTTGCAAAATTTCAAGTGAGTTACTTGAATGAAGATTATCACATTGAATGGTTTGATGCTTATGGTGTTGACTTTAAGGTTCTAGGTATTCCTGGTTTTGATGCTATGGATCCCGCTGATATCACTGCTGATAACTATCAAGCAGATATTCGTTCTGAGAACTACTTCGGTATTATGTCCTTAGATTATGATGATAAATATCTGTTTGATGCTATGTATCGTCTAGATAATTCATCCTTATTTGGTGAGGATAACAGATCAAATGCATACTACAGAGTTTCTGCAGCATATCGTATCACTGAGGACATCGATTTGGAGATGTTCGACGAATTGAAAGTGCGTGTTGCTCAGGGAACTGCGGGTATTAGACCTGCATTTGCATGGCAATATGAAACGTTCTCATTGAGTTCAGGTAACGCGAGTAAAACTCAGTTAGGTAACAAGGCTCTTAAACCTTCCGAAACTAAAGAAACAGAATTTGCCATCAATGGTACTTTCTTGAAAAATTACAGTTTCGAAGTTATCTATGCTACATCTGTAACTACTGATCAGTTCTTAAATGTGCCGCTTCTTCCTGTTACTGGTTATTCTAACCAATATCAGAATGCTGGTACTCTTGAAGGTGAGACTCTTGAGTTTAACCTCCAAGCGAATCTAATAAGAACAAAAGACTTATTGTGGGACATGGGGCTCACATGGTCTAAATCATCGCAAACCATTACTGAACTAAATGTCCCTGCATTCCAATCTGGACCTAGTGGACTCTTCTACATCAGAGAAGGCGAGACGTATGGTGCCATTTATGGATATGATTGGGCTACATCTGTTTCACAGATCGCTGATAATTTTGCAGCATATGGTTATGCTGATGCCGCAGAAGCAACAGCAGCTTTAGAAGTAAATAATCAGGGATATGTTGTTAACAAAGGTTCTCAGGGTACAGTAGACGAAAAACCAATTAAACTTAGAGATGAATACGGTAATAACGCATTCGTTAAAATTGGTGATGGTCGACCTGATTGGACAGCTGGTTTCTCAAATACTATCTCTTATAAAGGTCTATCAGCTTATGTATTGATCGATTTCAAACAAGGTGGTGATGTTTACAACCGTAAAAGCCAATGGTTAACTCGTGATAGCCGTAATGGTATTATGGATGTTGCTGGACTACCTGATGCTGAGAAAAAGACAATGGACTACTACCAAGCGTTCTATGACGTAAACACTAATAACTCTTATTGGGTTGAAGATGGCGGATACATCAAACTTCGCGAGGTTTCTTTGAGCTATCAAATATCACCAGAGAAACTTAACCTCTTAGGTGATCAAATTGAAAATATTACGCTTTCAGTACTTGGTAGAAATCTATTTACAATAACTGATTATAGCGGTTATGATCCAGAGGCTGGTAGTATTCGAAATCCATTTGATTCTACTGGACAGTATCCGAATTTCAGAAACTATGCGTTCTCTGTTAAATTTGACTTTTAATACTTAATACAATTCATCATGAAAAATTTAAGAAATAAATTAATGACGTTAGCTGTTGCAGGTAGTATTGTACTTGCAAGTTGTGCTGACTTGACTGTTGAGAATTTGAACAATCCTGATACAGAACGAGCGTTATCATCTCCTGGTGATTTAACGACTCTTGCAGAAGGACTTGTTAAAAGTTGGTATACTAGTATACATAGCTATAGTGGAATGGGTATGCCTACAGCTGTACTTGCTGATGCTGCAACTTGTTCATGGGGTAACGTTGGAATGCGTGAAATGGGTACTGAACCAAGACCTGCATTCGATAACGCTCCTAATTATGGCTACCGATACCTAACTGCTACACCATTTAGTAGTATGTATTCAATAAACTCCTCTGCAACTGATGTTATAAAAGCGGTTCAAGATCCTGCCATTGACTTCGGTAGTGATGCAGCTCGAGTTGAAGCAATTGCTAGATTTGCACAAGGTATTTCAATGGGATATATCGCAATGTCTTTTGATAGAGGATATATCATTGATACCGAAACAGATCTAACGGCAACTGAACTTGTTACGTATGATGTTTTAATGGATCATGCAATCGCTAAATTGGTTGAAGCTGCTACAATTGCAAAAAACAACAGCTTTAACGTTTCAGAAGCAGTTATCAACACTCCTGGTGGATTAGATAGTGATGGTTTTGCCGCATTAGCTCATTCATTTGCTGCAAGATTCCTAGCTAATGAAGGACGTACAGAAGCTGAACGTGCTGCAACTGATTGGAATGCTGTAATAACTCATGTTTCAAATGGTATTGATGCTGATTTCAATATTAATAATGATCAATGGGATACAGGATTCTGGTATAATGAACACTTAATTTATCTTACTTATCCAGGTTGGGGTCGTGTAGATATGCGTCTAATCAACATGATGGATGATTCTTATGCTTCATGGTCTAATGATGGCTTAAACCATCCAGCTCCTGACTCGGCTAGAATTGTTGATAACGCTGAGGTAGATGATCGTTTGTGGACTGATTTCGCATATACTGGATCTAATAACTTTAGACCTGAACGTGGTTTATATTTCTTCTCGAATTTCCTTTTCTATAGACATATAGATTATATTGGACCTTGGAGTAAAGTATTACCTGAAATTACTTTAAGTGAAATGCAGATGTATCACGCAGAAGCACTTGCTCAAAATGGCAATGCTGCTGGTGCAGCCGCTATCTTAAATGATGCTGCTGGTGCACGTAAAGTAAGAGGTGGTCTTCCTGATGTAGCTGCAACTAAAGCTGCTGTTATGGATGCTATTCATCATGAAAGAATGATTGAACAATTCTTGACCGGTGTTGGAAATGAATGGTTCGAAATGAGAGGAAGAGATGCTCTACAAAAAGGTTCTCCTCTACATTGGCCTATTCCAGCTGAGATACTTGAAACTTTAGGGGTATCTTTACCATTCTACACATATGGTGGAGAATCAGCTCCAGTTGGTAATGGTGGACCAGAAGATGCTGGTGCATGGGCAGCAGGTACTGCTACAGGTGCTAAAGCTTGGAGATAATTCCCTCCACATTTATTTTAAAGCCTCAACTTTTGTTGGGGCTTTTTTTTTGTAAATAATATTAAACTAGTTCAATGAATACGATCAAATTTTTAACTGTTTTATCTATTTTACTTTTTTCGTGTAGTGATCAAAGTAATTTAAATGATGTAATAGTTACACCTCATCCATTAGCAACTGAAATTGGCAAAATTACTTTTGAGAATGGAGGTAATGCATATGATGCGGCAGTAGCATCAGCATTTGCTCTATCGGTTGTTGAACCTTCAATGAGTGGTATTGGAGGACGTTTACAAGTTATATTTACTGAAAATGGTATAATAAGTGGGATTGATGCAACCACAGTGGTTCCAAATTCATATGTACATGATGAATATGAAAATGGTTATAAATTTATTGGAGTCCCAGGTGTAGTATATGGCTTAATAAAATTACATGAAAACAGAGGTAATATTCCTTTGAGCTTACTATTGGAACCTGTAATTGAGTTGGCAAAAGACGGTTTTATATTAACAACTGGGAATGCAACACGTCTAAATTATTCGCGACAACACATATTAAATAATTCAATCACAAATAATTATTTCCTTAAGGATACAGATTTTTCGGCAGGTGATACATTAATTCAGAAAGAATTAGCCAAAGTTCTAACAGAGATTGCACAGAACGGTATTGATGGTTTTTATGATGGCTGGGTTGCAAAAAAAATGGTAGATGATATTCAAAAAAATGGTGGATTTATAACTTTAAATGATTTAAAAAAATATACATCATTAGAAGCAAATATTATATCTGGTACTTTTAATGGTTATAACGTTAATAGTCTTTATTTACCATCTTTTGGAGCCATAACAATTCAAATGTTACAATTATTAGATCATTGGCCACATGAAATCAATGATGATTCTGATTTTCTGACCAGTGTATATGAGACAAGTAAGTATGTGTATTCAAATAGTAGAAGTGACCAATTCAATATTGATTCATTAAAACAAATTATTTCTCCTGAAAAAAATAAATTACTATCAGAGAATCTTTTTAATGATTGCTGTATTTCGAAAACACAAATTCTGAATAATAATGATGGAAATACTGCACATATATCTGTTGCTGATAAATATGGTAATACAGTTAGTTTAACTCAAACAGTAGGTCCCCTTATGGGTTCCGGAGTTATTACGGATTCTTTGGGGTTTGTGTATGCTACAACAATGGGTTCATATTTAGGAGTTACTGAACCAGGACAAAGAGCTTTTTCACATATAAGTCCAACTATAGTGACTAATTCAGAAGGCTTTCCAATAGCTATTTTAGGAGCAGCAGGTGGTAGTAGAATACCTACCTCAATAGTTCAAACCTTGTATAGATATTTAAAATTAGATTTGGATCTTACCGAATCAATTTCTTCTTTTAGAGTGCACCCTGAAAATGATAGAGTCTTAATTGAGCAACATGATGGATTGACACTGTCCTTTAATCCTGATTCACTGCCTTACAATTATGAACTGATAACTTCTATAGCTAAGTTTGGCCGTGTTCAGGCAATTGTACTCGATACTTTAAAGCACAAATGGCATGGGGCTTCAGATCCAGATTGGGAAGGATCTGTATATAATTCATATAAATAAAAAAAGCCGAACTGCAATGCATTTCGGCTTCTATAAGTGGCGGGGACAGGATTCGAACCTGCGACCTTCGGGTTATGAGCCCGACGAGCTACCAGCTGCTCCACCCCGCGATGTTGAACCACAAATATACAACTTAATGTGTTCCAAGGTCAACCCTTTTCTTTAACTAAAATTCAGCTATTAGTTTTTGGGTTCTTGAACTCTTGCCTTGAGTCCAATAATAGTATTTACTAGCTTAATTCTATATCACTCATCGGTTTAAACACTATAAACGAGATTTTTTGAATATGAGTCACCCGAGCGTACCAACAAATGAAGTTAGATCAACATTAGCTAGGCATATCCTCGCCGATGGATATGATATGGTACTTGATTTAGATAAAAGCCATGGTAGTTATTTGATTGACAAACTTACTGGTAAGGAATACCTAGATTTCTTTACTTTTTTTGCTTCTAATCCATTAGGTATGAATCATCCAGCTTTGGATAATGATGAGTTTATTCAAAAAATAGGTAAAGCGGCTATAAACAAACCCTCCAATTCAGATATTTATACCGAATATATGGCCGAATTTCTGGAGACTTTTGAACGTGTGGGTATTCCAGACTATTTACCCCATGCTTTTTTCATATCTGGTGGCGCATTAGCAGTGGAAAATGCAATGAAAGTAGCTTTTGACTGGAAAGTTCAAAAGAATTTTCAACGTGGGTACCGGGATGAAAAAGGTCATTTAGTACTTCATTTTGAGCATGCATTCCATGGACGTACGGGATATACGCTATCGGTAACCAATACCCTTCCAGATAAGGTTAAATATTTCCCAAAATTTAATTGGCCTCGTGTTGTCAGTCCTGCTAATTACTATCCTGAAACCTCAGAATCCCTTGATAAAGTTGTTAAGCAGGAGAAATTAGCCATAGCTCAGGCAAAAAGATATTTCGAGCATCATAAGGATGAAATTGCATGTATTTTAATAGAACCTATACAAGCAGAAGGTGGAGATCGCCACTTCAGAACTGAATTTCATGAAGAACTTCGCAATCTAGCGGATACCTATGAAGCCCTACTTATATATGATGAGGTTCAGACAGGTGTAGGACTAACTGGTAAATTTTGGGCACATGAGCATTTTGTTAAACCCGATATCATTGCCTTTGGAAAAAAAGCCCAGGTATGTGGTATTTTAGCAGGTAAAAGGCTCGATGAAGTAGAAACTAATTGCTTTAAGGTTTCTTCTAGAATCAATTCAACTTGGGGTGGTAATCTCGTTGATATGGTTCGATTCCAGCGAATACTAGAGGTTATTGAACAAGATAATTTGGTTGAAAATGCAAAAAATGTAGGCGATTACTTACTAAAAGGACTACAAAACCTTTCAGCCAAACATACGCATTTCGCCAATCCAAGAGGTAAAGGTTTATTGTGTGCGATTGATTTACCTAATTCGCATGCTAGGGATGCTGTTGTCTCAGAATGTATGACCCAAGGGCTTATGATACTGGGTTGTGGCGATAAAACCATACGATGTAGACCCACATTAACGGTTTCTGAAATAGAAGTAGATAAGGCATTATCTATACTAAGTTCTGCTTATCGCTCAGCTATCGATCGTTGTCCTGTAGCTAATGACTAATTATATGAAGGCTATAATCGATGCTTCTTAGCAAAGCTACTAAACCAGTTGATGCGATTCTGGCTGAAGTACTATTTCGTTAATCACATGAGAGGAGGGAAGAGCTAAAAGATTACCCACAACACCTGCTATCACATCAGGATTCAACATGGCCTCTTTTTTTACTTTCATTTGAACATCCTCATCATCCCAAAAAGGAGTGTCAACACCCCCTAAGTACAA
>JAYPDB010000029.1:7245-16183 GCA_038125045.1 Bacteroidota bacterium | reverse complement strand
AGGGCTTTGGTCAATCATCTCGGGCAAAAATCGTTTATCGTACATACGACGTGCAATGCCATGTAATGCTTTTTCGCCACGAGGAGTAATTCGGAGGTAGCCACTGTCGTCTTCAACCAGAAAACCAAAGCCTCGTAGATCGTTCACGATGAGATAGGAAAGCTTTTCGACCACCTTCGAATTTCTTTCTACATATTCACGATGAGGGGGTTCATCTTCACTCATAAAAACCAAGCCGAGCACGGTTAGTTCGGCTTCGGTGAGGGGATAGCCTTCACTTCCCTTGGTAACCAGCTCATCCCATACCTTTTGGGCATAGTACAAACCAAACCAATACTTCCCTTCTTTTAAAAGCTCATGCGATAAAGCACAACAAAAATATTCGCCCGGAGCCGCTCTTCTAGGTTCCCCACGGCTTCTGTACATACTCACCATAGTCGCGAGATCTAACTCGGCGATATTCTTAGGGTAGGTAAAGTGAAACGTACTTCGTTTTTGCATGTTGCTAAAAATAAGATACGGTAAAATACCTTTCGGCGAGGCCTGTGTCAATCGTAAGTTTGTATGGTTTGACTGTGGTCTACGGATAATTTTAACGCCCTAGACTCTTAATATTTCATAGGCTTAATATAGAGGTAAAGCCAGATGGGAACGTAGTTGGCAAAAATAAATGTATTTGATATACACTTAATTGCATTAAACTATGTCTTATTCTCCCAATAAATCCGTGCTAGTCACGCTTCTGTGCTCTGTATGTTTCTTTTTTTCGGGTATCAGGTTACAAGCTCAACAATCCAACGTATTCCTGAATATTGACCAAGATGCCGTACTCTATGAAACGGCCGACGGAAGTCGTGGAAATAGTTTAGGTGAATATTTATTTGTGGGAAAAGATGGCGAAGGAGACATCAAGCGCTCACTCCTACGGGTAGATTTAGGTGAAGAACTACCGTCAGATGCCACCATAGATTCCGTCTTCTTACTTATCTCGTTGAATAAAACCCGAAATGACGAACAACCCCTCCGCGGGTATCAGGTCCTGGCTCGCTGGATAGAAGGGAGCTCTAATGCGGCGGCGAATGAGGGAAAGGGAACAGATGCATCGGCTGGTGATCCTACTTGGACCCATCGCGTATATCCCGACACTTTATGGAATCAGGAGGGAGGCGATTATGGCGAAGACATTCTTTTCGACGGAATCGTTGATGGTTCCGGCACCTATTCGTTAAAGGCTACAGCGTCCTTTATAGCATTAATGGAAGCGTGGTTACGGAATGAAACCCCAAATAATGGCTTCATCCTCATAGGTAATGAGGAGGTAGAAAAAGGAAGCAGTAAACGTTTTGCATCTCGTCAGTTTTCAGGTTCGGCCAATAAACCTAGCTTAAGTGTTTATTTCACCCCACAGAATTCAACCTCCGACGAATCACTCACTTCATTACCCGAGAATAGTTCCCTTCATCCTAATTATCCAAACCCTTTTAACCCAAGCACTACGCTGTCGTTTACACTCGCCTCGCCAGACCAAGTAGAGGTGAGCATTTATAACTCGTTAGGTATTAAGGTTTATTCCCTACGGAAGGGATACATGAGCGCAGGTACTCACCAAATAATTTTTGACGCGAAGCAGTTACCAAGCGGCCTTTACTACTATCAGCTAACTACATCTTTAGGTAGGTATACCCGAAGTATGACTTTGGTTAAATAAGCTACTTTTTGGCGTTAATTAGACTAATAGCTTGTTCTTGGGTCACATCTTCTGGCGCGGTACCCTTAGGTAGTCCAATATTCTTTTTTCCATACTTTATGTAAGGCCCGTAACGTCCATTCATTATTTTGATAGGCGTTTCGGTATCTGGAAAATTACCTAGATCATACAGCTCAGAACTCCCTCGCTTAGCTGCTTTTTGCTGTAATAGTTCAACCGCTCTAGCTAAATCAACGGTTAGCACATCGTCATCCTTGGTTAGAGACTTAAAACTGCCGTCATGAACCACATAGGGCCCATATCTTCCAACCCCTGCTTTAACCACTTTTCCATCGTCGGGATGCTCACCCAGATGTCGGGGTAACGCCAAAAGTTGAAGAGCTATCGAGAGGTTCACCTCATCTGGATTCATTCCTTTTAGCAGTGAAACGCGTTTGGGTTTTTTATTCTCCTCGGTAACCTCACCCAGCTGTACATAGGGCCCATATCGGCCGGATAATACAAAAACGGGCAAACCCGAATCCTCATCGATGCCCAATGGTTTATCTTCTTCGGAAGATCGTTGAATCAATTCCTCCAACTTACCTGCCGTGAGATCGCTTGGGTCCATATCTAAGGGAAGGGAAGTCGTTATTTCCTCTCCATCTTTTTCCATTTTAGCATAAGGTCCAAAGCGGCCAATAGCCACATTAATGCCCTCTAAACCATCTAATGGAAGATCCAGAAGTTTGGCTTTTTGTGGATCGATTTGATCTTCCTGAGAATCAACTTTCGCCTTTAATCCATTGGATCCTTTGTAATAGTCATCTAAATAAGCCACAGGGTCTTGCTTGCCATTGGCCACTTCATCCAGTTTATCTTCTAGGTTTGAAGTGAAATCACTATCGACCAGATCCGGAAAGTGCTGTTCTAATAGGGCCGTAACAGCAAATGCTGTAAAAGTAGGGACCAATGCCTTGCCCTCTTTTTTGGCATAACCTCTATCTTGTATGGTGGAAATAACCGCCGCATAGGTACTCGGTCTTCCCACACCACTTTTCTCTAATTCCTTCACCAAGGTGGCTTCGGTATATCGGGCAGGAGGTTTGGTTTCGTGCTCGTTGAAACTCAATTCCTGAAGGTCGGTCACATCGCCTTGTTGTAACTCTGGTAAAAATTGTTCTTGGTTTTCCAGTGCGGCCTCTGGATCATCGCTACCCTCTACATAGGCTCTAAAAAATCCTGGGAATATGATCTTTTTACCGCTACTTCGGAAGGTGGCTTTAGGCGCTCCTTGCACCATCGCATCGATACTCACATTGGTAAATTCTAGACTGGCCTCTGCCATTTGAGTCGCAATGGTACGTTTCCAGATTAAATCATATAACTTAAATTCGCGATCTTTCAGGCCCGACTGTTCCGGCATCACAAATCGAGAACCCGCCGGCCTTATCGCCTCATGAGCTTCTTGTGCACTTTTACCTTTTGCCGTGTAATTTCGGACCCGTTCAAACAAATACTCTTCACCGTACTGATCTAAGATACCCTCTCTAGCCGCTTCAATGGCCTGACCAGACAATCGAGTAGAATCGGTTCTCATGTAGGTGATAAACCCTTTTTCATAGAGCTTTTGCGCTACACTCATGGTATCTCGGGCCGAAAAGCCAAACTTTCGGTTCGCCTCTTGTTGAAGGGTAGAGGTGATAAACGGAGGTGCGGGATTTCTTTTTTGAATAGACACATCCACATCGCTCACACTCCAAGTGGCTTTTTTAAGCTCATTCACCAAATCATTGGCCGCGGTTTCATCAAGCAATACCACCGATCCTGGTTTTTTTAACCCACCCGTATCTTCATCAAAATCTTTACCACTCGCCACTCGTGTACCCTCTACATGCGTGAGATCTGCTTTAAACTCATCATTCTCTCCTTGCTTCTGTACGATGGCCTGCAAATCATAATAGCGTCCTTTTTTAAACTTCATCCGGGCTCGCTCACGCTGCACAATAAACTCAACCGCCACGGACTGAACACGACCTGCCGAAAGTCCTGGAGCAATTTTCTTCCATAGCAAAGGAGAAACCGTATAGCCCGCCAAACGATCGAGTATTCTGCGGGTCTCTTGCGCATACACGAGATTCATGTCGATATCTCTGGTATTCTCAAGTGCGTTTTGTACCGCCTCTTTGGTAATCTCCCGAAAAACCATCCGTTTCACCGGTACTTTGGGTTTTAGTACTTCCAACAAGTGCCATGAAATAGCCTCGCCTTCCCGATCCTCATCCGTAGCCAATATCAGTTCATCTACACCTTTAAGCTTATCTTTAAGACGCTTGACGATTTTCTTTTTATCCGGAGGAGTAACGTAAATGGCAAAATATCGGTCATCGGGATTAATGCCTAGGCTTGACCAGCTTTCCTTTTTGTATTTAGCCGGAACCAATTTAGCCGACGAAGGTAAATCTCGAATATGTCCCATTGAAGAATCTACTTCGTAACCCTTAGGTAAGTACTTACTTATGGTCTTAGTTTTGGTTGGAGATTCTACAATAACGAGTCTTTTCATAGAGGTTCAGACTAAGGTAAACAGGATTTAATATCTTTTGTTATTAAGGATAACACTTTTGAATTAAAAAGGTTAGAGCGATTCAACAAGAGTTTTTAGCTCCTCGGCATGTGCTTTGGTATCCACCTTTTCAATCACCGCCAAAATAGTACCATCTGTATCAATAACAAAGGCAGACCTCGCAGGCGCCTGGTAAACTTTGCCGTACATTTTCTTTTCCACCATGGCATCAACGGCATGAGCAAAGGCATTTTCGGGGTCTGAAATTAGACGAAAACCAATGCCTTGTTTATGGGCGTACTTCTTGTGAGACCCACAGGTATCTTTACTCAACGCTATTAAATTATAGCCATGCTCTTCGAACCATTGCTGGTGCTCTGCCAAGCTTGCGGTCTGTCGATCACAACTACCCGTATTATTTTTCATATACACAGATACAATGGTAGGACGGGTAAGAAGTTCAGAAAATTGAAGGTCCTGCTCCTCATCGTTACGTACCGTTTTCACCTTAAACTGGGTGTTCATTTGTGCTCCAACTGTAATCATGGCTCTTTAGATTAATTCATTGTTTACAATTATAGACCTAAACGGCTACACACAAAGAAATCGTTCACTACAACATCATACCCGGATTCAAGCCTTTTGTGCCTCTTTATAAAGCAAGTACTTAGCAGTGGTTGCCGCTACTAGTGAATGGTGTATAACCCCACTCAATACCCCTTCTAAAAAATCATTCAAGGGCAGAAGATGAACATTGATTCGTTCATTCCCATCCAAATTCTGTTCCGATATCTTGGTACAGTTTCTAGCTAAAAAACTATGAGTGTAATTATCTTGCATGGCAGGATTAGAACTTACCTGACCTAGGCTAATCCAATCATTACTCGCAAATCCCGTTTCTTCTAATAATTCTCTTTTTGCCGTTTCTAAGGGTGCTTCATCCAAATCACAAACTCCACCCGCCAATTCCAAGGTCGGGGCTTCTATGCCATACCGATATTGCTCAACTAATATGACCTCATCATGTTCGGTAAGCGCGAGTACATTTATCCAATCGGGGGCTTTCAAAACCGAAAAACTCGCCTCGTGCTCTTCCGATTGCAACCGCATAGTTCGCTGATATAATTCAAAAATGTTGGTGCGTTGCAGTAATTCTTCTGAAACGGTTTTCCATGCTTCTATGCGAAAAGTAAAAGGGGTTTTCATAAATCTATGGTATGTATTGCGGGAGCCGTTCAAACTAGGGTAAATTCACTTAAAATCACGAGACTATCTCCTAAAAAGAAAAATCTTTATATTTACCCATGAAGAAAATATACACCATATCTCCTGATTCGTACAGCGAACAAGAAGTTCGCACGGTATGTGATAAGATGGATGAGCTATTCGAAAATGGCTTTTATCCTCATCTTGAAATTTTCCGTGAATACTCCAAATACAATCCTCGATTAACCGGTGAGATGGCTCATCCTACAGTGTTTCGTTGGTATCTAAAGAGGGAACTTCTTAGGCTCTTAGAGAAAGGGGCTACCATAACTCTAAACCAAAAAAGAGAACGTATTGCGCTTAATGATCCAAGCTTGTTGTCTCATATGGACGAAGAGGAGTGGGACTTCACCAAGAAAAAACTCTTTCTTTTTAGTCCAGAGCGCGTAGACTTATCCATTAATCGGTTATTGCATTATACAGGAACCGAACCCAAGCACTTTCAGCGGTATATACTTTTTACCAACTACGACATGCACGTAGAGGTATTCAAAGAAAAGTTTCCTGATGCGATGTTACCTCATAGTGAATCCGTGCAAATGCCGGCATATCACTGGGTGCAGCCCAACAATACCGGTATTAGCCTAGTAAATATTGGGGTGGGCCCGTCCAACGCCAAAACCATCACCGATCATGTGAGTGTACTTCGACCCGATGCCATGATTATGGTTGGGCACTGTGGTGGGCTACGAAATCACCAAAATATTGGGGACTTTGTTTTGGCCAATGGATACTTCCGTGATGATCGCGTTTTAGACGATGCTTTTCCTATCGGTAATCCCGTTATTCCCAATTACCTTCTCAATAGCTATCTAAAACAGGCTCTTGATCAACATGGGATTCAACATCGGATAGGAACCGTATTCACAACGGCTAATAGAAACTGGGAATTCTCAGCAAAAGATACGGTTCAGAAGATTCACCAAAGTCGGAGCATAGCCATTGATATGGAATCAGCCACCGTAGCAACCAACGGTTTCCGATATCGAGTACCGCATGCCACCTTGCTGAGTGTAAGTGATAAACCACTTCATGGTAAACCTAAACTTAGCCAACAAGCGCAAGAGTTTTACAATCGCTCTAAAAAATTACATCTAGAATTGGTATTAGAAACCATTGAATTTGTGAAAGAACATCATCCTGAAGGATTGCCCAATTCAAGTATTCGGTCCATTAATGAACCCCTGATGGATGGGGTTTAAACGGTACATTTGTTTAAAAACGAATATTCAACCCAAGCTGAATACTTCGTCCCGATGCCGATATCCCCGAGCTGTATGGGCGGTACCGTTGATCGGTTAGATTCTCGAGGCGTAAAAGTAGTTGAGCTCCTTGGGTAAATTCCCAACTCCCATTTAGGTGGATTGCCTGCCAGGCAGGTGCATAGGGTAACCCCTGCTCATCTTTGGCATAGAGCTCTGCTTTGGCACGCTCGCTTAGGGGCATGTCTTGGTATTTTTTTTCGGTTTGAAAGCGATGCAACAGTGCCCATGACCAACCCTTTTTTTCGTAATAAATTCCAGTTTCACCAAAAGTAGGTACGGCATGTCTCGCTTGGCTAATGCTTCCATCATCGAGTTCTTCAATACCTTTTTGAACATTTATGCGTGTGCTAAACGTCCAATATCTTCTGATACCAGCATCTAATCCCACATAAAATCCATATACCCTAGCATAAGCTGCATTCTGAATGGCTTGTATACGACTTTCAATACCATCGTAAATCATCGTTGAGGCACCATTGAACAGATAATCTCTTCGAACCATCGCGTTGTTTAACTGAGTCCAAAACGCATTGAACTCAATTTTTACATCTTGAGTAAGCGTATGCGCAATACCCACATCCGTGTTCCAAGCATATTCGGCTTTTAAGTTGGGATTGGGCACGGTTACAGCACCCGGTTCCGAATCAAAGATCTTGCCCATATCGTCCACATTAGGCGAGCGGAATGCCGTACCTAAGGTCCACTTTATAATCCATTGTTCACTCGGCCGAGCAATAAGTCCCAAAGAACCCACCAATGCCTGGTCATCTAATCGCGCACGGTCTTGAACCAATAGCTGCAATACGTCTGAGTTAGCAAAATTAGCGTCAATAGAAAATGAATTATACCTCAGGCCCATTTGCAATTGCAGGTCTTCCTTCAAACTCCAATCACTGTGCAGAAATAGGGCCGTTGAATTCCATATGGCATCGGGATATCGTGGCAAGACACTTTGGGATTGCCCACTCCCCAGCATCTGCTCAAAGGCGGTTGATGATACGTCGTTTTGTACCCATTCGGCGCCATAGCTGACGATATGTGTTTCAGACAGCCATTTAATAGCATCAAATTGAATGGATTGCGCGATTACCTGCTCACGTTGATGCTTCTCGGCGAGGACTCCAAAATTGCGACTGATTCTACTTTCTTTAAAGATTTGGAGTGCCGTTTTCACCATTAACTCATCATATAATTTAAAACGATCGGCGCCTCGGTGATTGAGTGACAACACATGCATACTCCAAGTTTGAGGACCATAATCCCAACGCGCATAACGTGGTTGTTCATCCCGTGTTCTTAAATGTCTATCATAGCGGCCATATTCAGAGGTCTCCGAAAAATGAAAGCCATAATTAAGCTCCAAATCTTGGGTGGGTTTCCACCGTACTTTCTGCATAGAGTTCCACTGCGAATAACCTGAGGGGATTTGGAGGAGCGGGTCGGATTGGACGCGTACTTCATCGGGTACTGGACCTGGCATAAGGGATGCAAAACTTCCTTGCCATTCCTGAACATAACTCGGTTTTAAATAATCATCTGGACCATTAGATCCCTGTTTTAGGTGGTCAAAGTCCCATCGGCTTATGCTTCCCACCCAGGCTAGTTTTTGCCACCCAAGGCCCATATCGAAATGTCCGGTCTGTTCATTATTTGCACTGGTAGCTCGTACAACCGCACGTCCGGATATTCTGGGTTGAGACCATGAACGGGTAGTATCAATGGCAAATGACGGGGTGATGGTTTCAAAACTCATCACACCCCCGATGGCGTCACTTCCATACATGACGGAATTGGGTCCAAACAGGACCTCGGTTCTCTCCATCGTAAAGGGATCTAAATTGATGACATTTTGAATATTCCCCGCTCTAAAAATCGCCGAATTCATCCGGATCCCATCGACCGTATATAATAATCGGTTGGTAGCAAAGCCTCGAATCATTGGGCTACCTCCGCCTTGCTGACTTTTTTGAATGAACACTTTTGCGCTTAGTCCTAGTGCATCGGCCATGTTTTGAGGTTGTTGACGCACCAGTTGTTCGGGATCAATCACCGTGATGGCCTGTGCCACGCTGCTGTAATTTTGCCGCCAGCGAGTGGCTGAAACCACTAAATCACCTAGTTGGATGGAGGCTCTTGTTAAAAAAAGCTGTGGAA
>JAYPDB010000029.1:0-7145 GCA_038125045.1 Bacteroidota bacterium | reverse complement strand
GGAGGGTGTGAGAGTGAATTATTTTTTTACTTCTCCCCTTAAATAGGCTTGTCGAAGAGGTTCATCAAGTCGCTCAATGGCATACCTTAGCATCGTCCTGGGCATGAGCGTGTAGTGATTATTTAAAAATGTGAGCAGTTCGTTTTCATCCATTTTTCCCGCCTCTCGTAGCATCCAGCCAACGGCTTTATGAATGAGATCGTGGGGATGGTTTAATAAGACTTCTGCCATATAAAAAGTAGTCGAAGAATCTCCCCTTTTGATAAATCGGTAGGTTGAAACCACTGCTATTCGGACCTCCCATAGTTCATGAGAATGCACCCACTCAAGCAACAGCGATCGATCTTTATCCCAATACCAATCACCCAATATTTTATGGGCCGAAGTATCGATCAGATCCCAGTTATTGATAAAAGATCGGTAGGCTATATATTTCTGAACCCAATGGTGTTTTTGATCCTGCGTTTTCGCTTTTTCATACCAATGAGTTAAAATAAATAGCGCGGTCAAACGAGCTTCATGAACCTCATGGCTCATGAGCTCATGCCAATCGTCCTCGGCCAAATCACGCCAGACCTTTCGCGCTATTGTGCGTTGCTCTGGAACCTTTATACCCCAGAAAATATCTCCTTCTCCGTATTCTCCTTTTCTAGTTTTAAAAAACCGCTGCATCACTTCTGCGTGAGAGGTGCTGGCTTTGGATTGGAGTATGTTTAAAACGGTTTGAGCGTTCAAAATAAATTTACTAGTAGGCTTGTTCTCAACATAATTGGATGCTGTTCAGAGAATATAACTTAATTCACCCAAACCAATTCTGACATCTTAGAGGTGGGTTTACCTGTTTCGAGCACATCAAATATGCCCCCCGATTGAACATTTCTTGACTCAGGATATCGTAAACGACTCATTTGAATGAAAAACTCATAAATATTGCGTTCGCTTCCCGATTGCTGATACACCTCTCCACCTATAGCTACAACGGGGGTAGGTGTAGCCGAGAAACTCCCCTCAATCCGTTGAAAGACCGAATACTTGAATTTCTTAACCTCGACCTGTTCAATCACCCAAAGACTATCGGCTTCTATTAATCCATAGTCATCAATGGTAGACTGCCATTCTTCAAAGTGAAACCAATTCCGAGTTCCTACGGCTGAGAAGGCTTTTTCGTACACCAGATTTAGTTTGTCTTGGTGGCCCAAGCCTGCTTTAGCCATGGAAATAGCATCGATGTTAACCTTTGCAGATTGATCTAAAAACAAGGTTAATTCCGCTTCAGGAAAGCGAATCCGAGTGTCCTGAAATTGTTCGTCTCGTAACACATTCGGCAATTGTTCGGGCTCTATTTTTTCGGCCGTCTTTCGCACAATTTGTCCGATAAGATAGGGGGCTTGCTCGGGATTTAATCCCTGAACCCTGTACATCCCTTCGGTATCGATTTCTAGTACTTGTGCATTTTCATAGGACCCCAATTGCCCGGAAACTATGGAATCTAAATCAGCCATAAATAAATCGTAGGCTTGGGTTAAGGTGGTAACGGTATCGTCTCTATGCTGATTTTTGAAGGCCCAGAATTGCTCAAAATATGGGCCAATTACCCAACGATACAGTACCAAAATTAACACCGCCGTAAGACCAAATACTATGATTGTTTGGCGTTTTTTCTTGTACAAATCCCGCATCGAATCTTCCGGTGATTGGTTTAGCGGTTCAGACTCTTTAGCGTGTTCGTTATTGTGCCCTAATATATCCATTGGTAACCCCCGTTTTTTACAAGCCCAAACGGGCAGAAATGGATATTTAGTATATCAATGAGGTGATCGGAGCATGACCCTACTCACAGTTACGTTACAAATTAGTCCTCTTCTTGCTCACTCAGCTTGTAACCAGCCGATGCCACAGCCTGTTTTATTTCTTCCGCCGTACAAGAAATAGTTTCTACCGTGAGTATTTTTTCGGGTGTTTCGAGATCCACTTTCCACGAGTCGATTCCTTCTAAGGAATCGAGAAAGGGCTGCACCTTGGAAAGACACCCATTACAGGCAATATTGGATTGAAAGCTTAGTTTAGACATATGATGATTACCTCTGTATTATAATTTTTTGGTTTTCAGACGCAAACTATTGGTCACCACCGAGACCGAGCTAAAAGCCATAGCTGCGCCAGCCACCATAGGATCAAGCAAAAAACCATTCACCGGATACAAAACACCTGCGGCAATTGGAATCCCTATGATGTTATAGATAAAGGCCCAAAATAGATTCTGGCGAATGCCGCGTACCGTATCATGAGATAAACGAAAGGCTTTCGGTAATAAGGCCGGATCCGATGAGGTCAGAGTTACTTTTGCCACATCAATGGCAATATCTGATCCCTGACCCATGGCAATACTCACATCGGCAATCGCGAGGGCTTCCGAATCATTGATGCCATCTCCTACCATAGCCACTTTTTTCCCTTCTTGTTGAAGCTTTGTTATCTTCTGAGCTTTTTCTTCGGGGAGCATTTCCGCCCAAACGTTGGTAATACCTAATTGTTCGGCAATGGCATCGGCTGTAGACTGGCTATCCCCTGACAGCATGATTACTTGCAAACCTTGATCTTTCAAAGCCTTTACCGAAGAATGTGCATTCTTTTTTATGGTATCGGCAAGGGCAAAAACCGCCATCAAGGTGTTATTTACGGCAAATGCTATAACGGTCTTTGCTTCCTTCTGCCAAGTACTAAGCATGGGTTGAATAGCTTCAACCCGAGTAGAATGCACAGCAATACGAGCAGAAATGTAATTAAAGCTGCCCAGGTGTAGAGTATTTCCGCGATCGTCTTTGGCCTGTAATCCCTTGCCTGTAATGCTCTCAAAGTCATGAATAGCTAAAGTACCCTCAAAAGCTTCTTTATCGTGTTCATAATAGCGTACAAAAGCCTCAGACAGGGGGTGTTCCGAAGACTGTTCTAGCTGCCAAACTATCGCCTTCCAATACGATTGATCCGCGTCTTCGAACCAGTGTTCATCGGTTAACTGAGGCTGACCCTGGGTTAATGTGCCCGTTTTATCCAAAACAACGGTATCGATCTTATGGGCGAGTTCTAAACTCTCGGCATCTTTGATTAATATCTGATGCTCGGCACCCTTGCCAATACCTACCATAAGGGCCGTTGGCGTGGCTAATCCCAAAGCACACGGACACGCGATCACCAAGACCGCCACCGATGATAAGATTGCATGAATAAGCATAGACTCTCCACCTAATACTAACCATGCTCCAAAACTAAGTGCTGCAATAACCAGTACGGTTGGAACAAAGACCGATGCGATTCGGTCGACCATTTTTTGAACAGGAGCTTTACTCCCCTGAGCCTTTTGAACGCGGGCAATAATTTGAGACAAGTAGGTGGATCCGCCCACTTTTTCTGCAACGAAATAAAAACTGCCTTTTTGATTGATGGTACCCGCATAAACCGAGTCACCCATTTGCTTCAAAACACCTACTGCTTCGCCGGTAATCATACTTTCATCTACATAGGATTGCCCATGGATAACCCGGCCATCGACGGGAATATGCTCGCCGGGTCGAACCATAATAATCTGATGTTCTTTTACCCATTTAACTGGAAATGTTTCTATTTGTCCTCTAGAGGGGTCGAAAGAAAAAGAACCATCCGCGGTAGTTTCAACCCGAAAATCATCGGCACTTTGCTCGTTTGATATCCAGATCTGAACCTCTTTAGGCTGCAGTCCCATGAGTTTTTTAAGGGCCGTAGAAGTCTGAGATTTTGCGCGTTCCTCGAGCCATTTACCTAGGGAAACAAAGGCTATGATTACTACGGCCGCTTCATAATATACATGGACTTCAAATCCTCTTGAAGCCAGTACCTGTGGAAAAAGAGTGTTGAATAAACTAAATAAAAAGGCAATCCCCGTGCTCATGGCTACGAGTGTATCCATGTTGGATTGGCCGTGACGTGCTTGCTTCCATGCGTTGATGTAAAAATGGCGACCGAATACAAACAGTGCGGGGAGGGTGATTAGCAAAGAAATCCATCGACCCGGTGCCCAATCCATAAACCCCATTCCCAGAATGACCACCGGGATACTTAACAAAACAGTGGCCAAGGTTCGGGTTTTTACCTGCTCATAGTAGGCTTCTTGTGCGTGTTCTTGGGCCTTTGCCAGATCATCTTCGGAACCCTCAGGGCTCCATAAGAGACCATAGCCTACTTTTTTTAGGGCTTCATCAAGATCGGAGGGCTGTAGGGGGGCATCGTAATCCACCCATACCAGACCTGTGGCAAAATTAACCTCCGCCTTGCGCACTCCTTCGGTATGCGAAAGAATGCTTTCGACACTTGAGGCACAGGCAGCGCAACTCATACCAGTTACAGGAAATGCTTCTCTTGTCATTTCCTGTAAGGTACGAATCTATTTAGTCTTTTGTGATGGGGACCACCGGGTTTTCAATCTCTTCCAAGATGTCGGTGTATTCACCATCCCAGATTTTTTGCAATCGAATCAGGTGCACATCGGTCTTTGCGGCTAAGTCTTCATAGACCGCATACTGCTGCGCCGTGGGTCGTCCAAAACCGGTGGCAACCGTACTCTTTAAGGCCGCTAGTTTGTTGTTCAAACGTATCGGAAAATTGAGCACATCTTGAGTGGCCTCCGCTTTGGTTTGTAGCAAAGTCTCTTCAATTTCAGTCATGGCTTTCATCATGGATTGCGCGCGCGCTTTAATGGCTTTTGAGCGATCATCCGAGCCTAAGGTCCCCATTTGTTCGCGTAGATCATCTCGAACACTACGAATTTTATTAATGGCCTTATGGGTTGAATCCAATTTAGCATTTATGGTTTGAACCAATTCGAACTGCTCGACCAAATCTTCTTGAGAGATCTCGGTTAGACGTGGGTCTTTTTTAACCTCGAATTCTTGCTGACCAACCAATTCCCCGCCTACATACATTTTAACGGTATACATTCCTGGTATAGCACGAGGACCCGCCGTGGAACCGCCCCAAAGTATCTGACGACCATTTAAATTGGTGACCCCAGGGTAATCTAGGCCCCATGCAAAGGAATGCAAACCCGCCGTGGCCCCTAAGGCTCCACGCGCTCCTTGATCCTCGTCTTCATGGAAAAGGGTAGACTCACGAACGGGTCGGCCTCTCCAATCTTCCTTGCTAGAATAGGTTTGAACAACCTGTTCGCGCATATCGATGAACTCAAGGGTAATTTCCTGTTCTGTATCCTGAGCTAAATGATAGTATACAACGGCACCGCCTTGTAGATTCTGTCCGGCCGTGGCACTACCGCCCCACGAACGACCCCCAAACAAATAAGGATCTTCGGGATCGAATAAGTGATGGTCTTTGGCGAGCACATCATCGTGTAACTGGTGAAGCACCGGTAGATCGTCGAGCACCCAAAACGAACGACCCTGCGTGGCTACAATTAAATCCTTATCGCGCTTATGAACCGCTAAGTCGGTAATGGGCACGGCTGGCAAATTCAATTGCAGGGGTTGCCAAGAATCTCCCGCATTAAAAGAAACATACACTCCGGTTTCCGTACCCGCATACAATAGCCCTTTGCGGTTGGGATCTTCACGTATAGCACGAGTAAAGTCCATATCAGGAATACCATTGGTAATCTCGGTCCAGCTTGCCCCATAGTTGGTCGTCTTGTAAAGCATCGGGCTGAAATCCCCAAATTTATAACGGGTTGCTGCAACATAAGCTGTACCTGCATCGTGATGAGAAGCATCAATGATGCTGATCATCGTTTCGGGCATCCCTTTTGGGGTCACATTGGTCCAGCTAGCACCATGGTCTCGGCTTATATGGATTAACCCGTCATCGGCACCCGCCCATAAAACACCAGGCGTTTTGGGTGATTCGACAAAAGTAAAGATGGTATTATAATATTCAACAGAGGTATCATCCTTAGTGATGGGTCCACCGGATTCGTCTTGCTTGGTAGAGTCATTTCGGGTCAAGTCTGGGCTAATGGTTTCCCAGCTCATACCCTCATCGGTAGACCGGTGCACGTGCTGAGAAGTCGCATACAGTACATCGGGGTCATGAGGCGATATCACAATGGGAAAGGTCCACTGAAACCGGTACTTGGTATCTTTGGCTCCCGCTCCCATGGGGTTGTCGGGCCAGACATCTATCCGGTCACTTAAATCGAGATGAGAATCATACTTGTTTAGATATCCACCATAACTTCCCCCAAAGGTTACATTGGGGTTCTCTGGGTCAGGGGCAATATATCCGCTTTCTCCCCCTGCAACAGGCCACCAATCGCGTTCCCCAATGCTTCCCCCACTGGTACGGGAGCGAATCGCAAAGGTGCTGTTGTCTTGCTGGGCACCATAAATCATGTAGGGAAATTGATTATCGGTCACCACCTGATAGATTTGTGCCGTAGCAGAAGTATAATAGGAAGACCAACCTTCTCCGCCATTATAGGTGACCTGCCCACCCCCATCATCGGCAACAATCATACGCTGTGGATTGTTAGAAGCGATCCACAAATCGTGATGATCGGAGTGAGGCGTTCGGATACTTTGGAAGGTAGATCCTCCATCTTTAGACTTCCAGAATCCCACATTCAGCACATACACCACATCCTCATTGCCCGGGTCTGCAACTACCTTAGAATAGTACCAAGCGCGTTGCCGTAAATTCCGGTCGGCGCTTACTCTTCTCCAGCTATCTCCACCATCTTCGGAGCGAAACAGACCGCCACCATTCGCATTCTCTACGATGGCAAACACTCGATTTGAATTCACCGGTGACACCGATACCCCAATCTTACCCACCAATCCTTTGGGCATACCTGGGTTTTGGGTAATTTCGGTCCAACTTTCGCCCCCATCCGTACTTTTAAACAGACCGCTACCTTCTCCACCGCTGCTCATTTCCCAAGGCGTTCGATAGGCTTCCCACATGGCCGCAAATAAAATGCGAGGATTATTCGGGTCTACCGCAATATCGACGGCTCCTGTTTTGGCATCTCGGAACAAGACCTTGTTCCAAGTTTTGCCCCCGTCGGTCGTTTTGTACACCCCACGATCATCGGATTCTACCGCTCCAAACAATTTCCCCATAACGGCTACCCATACCACGTCTGGGTTTTCGGGATGAATTTC
>JAYPDB010000028.1:11281-16328 GCA_038125045.1 Bacteroidota bacterium | reverse complement strand
CCGTAAATCGAGGTTGTGATGTGGATCAACCTCGAAATTTAGCTAAATCTGTTACAGTGGAGTAAAAGAAACATTGGGTTATAATACGTGCACCATATTTTTAAGTGTATGTGTATTTTGTTGTGATAATTTTTAGCCGATATTGGTATAAAAATGGATGTTAAGTTTGGTGAACCACTTGGTTCCTACTAAAAATTGGTCAGTATTAAATAGATTAACTCTCATTTTAAGTACTTGTGTACTTTTATCCTGTTACGGTAATTCCTTTGTTGGGCCTGAAAGGGACGATGTTGAGGTAGACAGCGTGGCTGTCTATAAGAGTCTCTTTTAGGATTAGAAATCGTTGATGAACGGGATACCATTGTTGATCTTCAGCATTATGCCCGAAATAGGAAAATGGGCCATCAAAAGAATTAATTTTTTTTCAGGTTATTCCGGTAGCTATCCTGCATTCCTAAACCGGATAGAATTTGTGACTTATATTTTTCTATTCTATTGATTCGGGTTTGGGATTGTTTTGCTTGATTAATGTAGATGATATAACCTCGTCGCCTTCCAGGTGTAAGACTATAGAACGCCTGTTCAAAAGTGGGGTCATTATTGAATTCCTCAAGGAGTTCGACGGGTACATCGAGTTCTGATGGTGCCGGTGGAACCGATAGCCCAGCCTCTTCAACCCGAATCGCTTCAGAAAGAAAAAAGCGAATATGTTGTTCCTGTTTTTTTACTTCATCTAAATGGGTAAAACGGAGTTGTCGTCCATGTCGTGAATATTCACCGGGTTGAACCAAAAGCCCTTCAGGGTCTTCAAATAATGAGCCTTTAAAGAAGGCAATGGCAGCATAGTTTTTAAAGGCTGTAACGATAAAAAGATTGGCTCCATTGAGCGTATAGCATGGTTGAGACCATTTGAATTCTTCTTTTATATTTTCATGCTGCACCATCTCTCGGAGATGCATTAAAATGTCTGTCCAGTTGTGGACTTTACAATCGGGCGTTTGATATAGAGGGCACCGCCCACAACCCTGTGCTAGATAATGATCAACCTTAGGATTCATCAGTGGATAACTTATGGTTTGATAGTATCATGTGAATATGAGGAATATCATCAACAATGTAGACCTCACCTACGCTTTCAAATCCAAACTGTTGATAGTAAGTAAGCAAAGGAAATTGAGCTTCGATAGAAATATCGTCACTTGAATATTTGCTTGAACATATAGAGATACCTTCACGAATCAACTTGGGTCCAATCGTGCCACCTCGATGACTAGCTCGAACAATAATTCTACCGATGGCAGGATTCACTAAATGAACACCTGCTGGTACGATTCGGAGGTAGGCAATCAATTCTCTGTCGTTGAATTGCATCAGATGATCGCAAACCGGATCTATGCCGTCAATATCTTCATACAAGCAATTTTGCTCAATCATAAAAACCTGTTGACGCAAACGGTAAATACACATGAGTTCATCAGGAGAGAGATCATCAAAGGATTTTAAGCGATATACATCAGAAATCTTGTGCGACAAACCGGTAGGTTGAATTCTTAGATTAAGGAACCATCTGTATGGTACACAGGGCTCAATATGGGACTAAAGTACAACAAAATTATTAATCCTTCGTAAAAAACAGAAAATCAAAAGGAGAACGAATGTTAGAATTTTTAGTACTTAGTGTCGCGGTATTTGTATCCGCTAAATTATTAGACGGTGTTGAAATCCGAAGTTTTACCACTGCCTTAGGTGTTGCACTGGGGATATCGCTGGTGAACATCTTTATCAAACCGATACTTTTAATTCTTAGTTTACCGGTCATCATTCTAAGCTTAGGCCTACTCATCTTCATCATCAATGCGGCACTTATTATACTCATTGATAAATTTGTAGACGGTCTTAGAATCAGAAGTTTTTCCTGGGCCCTCATTTTTAGCGTATTAATCAGTGTATTAAGTACAGGCCTGAACGCTTTGCTATAAATTGTCGATGACGGCCTGAGTAAATGTTTGAGTGGTTCCCTTTCCACCAATATCAGGGGTGCAATACACTTTCTTTTCAACCAGTGTTTTATAGATAGCTTTGGCTATGTTATTGGCCACTGGTTTTTGGTCGATATGTTCTAAAAGCATTAAAGAAGAAAATAAAAGTGCCATGGGATTCGCTTTTCCTTGGCCCGCGATATCGGGAGCTGAGCCATGAACCGCTTCAAACATCGCTTCGGAGTCTCCCATATTGGCTGCCCCAGTAACTCCTAAGCCACCGACTAAACCAGATGCCAAGTCCGAGAGTATATCCCCGAATAAATTGGTGGTTACTACTACATTGAAGCGTTCAGGCCTCATGACCATTTGCATAGCCATGTTATCAACAATCAAATCCTCAAATTCAATGCTGGGATACTCAACGGCAACTCTTTTGCCAACTTGTAGAAAGAGACCCGTTGTAAACTTTAGTATGTTAGCTTTGTGTACCAAGCTCACCTTCGAACGCTCATGAGTTTGAGCATAGTCAAATGCGGCTCGAATAATTCTCTCACTAGCCTCTTCTGTTACCACAGCAATACTTTCGGCATGACTCATTTTAGCTTCATCAACCCAGTGTTCTTTACCGATATACAAACCTTGAGTGTTTTCCCTAAAAATTACCATATCTACTTGTTTGAAGGGACTGTCAATACTAGGTAGGGTACGTGCCGGTCGAATGTTTGAATATAAATCGAACTGTTGCCTTAAAGCTACATTTACAGATCGAAAGCCTGTGCCCACGGGTGTCGTAAGTGGACCTTTGAGGAGTACCTTATGATCATCGATAGCTTGAATGGTTTCCTCTGGAAGTGGAGTCCCTAATTCTTCATAGGCTCCTAAGCCTGCTTTTGCAGTGATCCATTCGATTTGTGCGCCAGCAGCGTCTAAAATTTGTGTAACGGACTCTGTGATTTCAATCCCGATACCATCACCGGGAATTAGGACTACTTTCTTCATGAATTATTTTTTTTTGTAAAGATAAGGACTCTGGGAACAACCTGTAGAGACTTCTCGTTAAACTTTGAAAGATTACTTATGAGAACAACACCATCCATTATTTATTGGTTTAGAAATGATCTTCGGATTCAAGACAATCCTGGACTAAATGCGGCCATTGAACAAGGAGTGGTTCAACCCGTGTATATTATTGATCCTAGGATTTTTCAAGAAGGAAGTTTTGGGTTTAATCGCATGGGGCATCATCGACGCCGTTTTCTTATGGAAAGTCTAAAAGATCTTGCGCATCAATTAGAAGGTATCGGATTAAAGCTTTGGGTCTTAAACGGAATCCCTGAAGAAATTTTACCAAGAATTTTGAATGCCATTCCCGATTCAAAAGTTCATTTTTCATTTGAGTATGCCTATGATGAAACTCAAATCGAACAAAAGCTCACTTATGAATTGTCTTCAAGGCAATGGGAGGGGTTCTGGTCCGGAACACTTGTAGATCCTGAAAATGTACCTTTCAGCATCGACCGGCTACCCAATGGTTTCAGTTCCTTTCGTAATAAGGTTGAAAAATATTCCAGCTATCCAGACCCAGTAAACACTCCCAAAGTAGCGCAACCATTTACCCAAGATCATTGGGGTGAAGACCCTGTCTTACTGAATCTAAAAAAGAGTCTAGCTTCACCCATGGATGCGATACAAACCATTGCATTCATAGGTGCCGATGAGGGAAAGATGATTGAAATACCCACCTGTGATGAGGCGGATGTTCAAACCTATTGTGTTCAATGGAACAAGGTCATTAAAGGGGGGGCATCGGCAGGATGGGACCGCCTAAATGACTACCTATGGGATAGCAATCGAGTAGCGAGTTACAAAAAAACCAGAAATGGACTCATAGGTTTAGAATATTCAACGAAATTTTCGGTTTGGCTGGCAAATGGGTCTTTATCCGTTCGCTCAATAGCTGCTGAAATAACCAAATATGAAAATGAAAGAGTAAAAAATGATTCGACCTATTGGGTTATTTTTGAATTGTTATGGAGGGATTTCTTTCGATTGTCGGCCTTAAAATATGGCCCCAAATGGTTTGCCAAAGGAGGGATTCAGTCCAAATCTATGAATTACGAGCAAAACGCATTGAATTTGCAAGCTTGGATTCATGCCAAAACGGGTTTTTCTTTTATAGATGGCAACATGAAAGAGTTAGCTACTCTGGGTTTCATGAGTAACCGTGGGCGTCAAAATGTATCGAGTTTTTTCACTCAGAATTTAAACTTAGATTGGCGAATAGGTGCCGAGTATTTTGAGCACCACCTAATCGACTATGATCCAGCATCTAACTATGGAAACTGGATGTATAACGCTACTTTAGGACACGATCCTAGAAATCGTTTTTTTAACATTGAATTACAGGCCGATCGTTACGATTCTTCAGGAGAATATGTTAGATTGTGGAATAGGGAATTAAAAAAGGTGCCTTTATCGTTACGACATAAGCCCTATCAATACAATCAATCAATGTTTGTGGCACCCATTATAGATCTAGAAAAGAGTTATGAAAAAATCAGAAAGAGAGCATAAGTTATACCTATTACCTGGAGGTAAGCCAAAGTCCAAACACCCCCTGGATTACAAAAATGTAAGGACGAATCTGTCCGAAATTACCAGGAGTTTGTTTACCGATACTTGGAGGTACTACTTGGATGAAGTATATATGGTGGCAAAACATGTGAATGATAATCGCATGAAGACTCTTAATAAAAGAGAGCTTGCCAAGATGAAAATTAGCGAACGTAAGAAAAGGTCAGAGCACGAATAATTTCTCCTCGGTTTGAAAAAATCAGAGCTACCAACCAAAATCTGTCCTGTTTGTGAGCGTCCATTTACATGGAGAAAAAAATGGAAAAAGGACTGGGATCAGGTGCGTTATTGTAGCGAACGATGTCGACGAACTAAAAAGACAATCGATCCCAAATAAATGAGGGAATAAGATCTGCAAAGCGGGCGATGAAATACCATCGTTTGGTCACATAGATGCGTTTCTTTTTAGCTTCAATACCCCTTACCATCAT
>JAYPDB010000028.1:4197-11181 GCA_038125045.1 Bacteroidota bacterium | reverse complement strand
TTATCGGACAGTTCTTTATAGGCACGTGTAGATTCTTCTTCATTACTTAGGTCGGCAGCTTTTAGGTAGATCAGACCCGGATGGATGGAGAGCTCATGGGCTAGTTTTTCAAGCCGGTCTTTTCTTCTGGCGATGAGTCCCAGTGTATATCCTTTTTTGGCTAACTGCCGTGCCAATTCTTCCCCGATACCTGAGCTTGCACCAGTAATGATAAAGGTAGGTGATTGAAAATCGGGCATGTTATTTGCCGTTAATTAGCTGGGAAGCTTCTAAAGCTACTGACACTTTCAGTGGATAGCCAATCGATGTCTTTGTAGGTAGAAAGCCAATCTAGTTGGCTCAGTAGCCCTATGTAACTGCGAACAATTTCAAGGTACCATTCCTGCTCTATTTCCTGCCACTTTAATTCCAATTCCTTGAGTTCTAGTCCTTTTAAGGGTTCGAATTCATCGAGAGATTGTAAGGTGTTGGTCAGTTCTGAGAGATTAATACTCTCGTAGTTAGCACGAAGTTCGAGGTAGTAATTCAAAGTTGCATGGAGGTGTTCTTTCCATCGCTGCACATCATAAGAGATTTGTTGGCGTGTTTCAAATAGTTCAAACTCACGCTCTTTGCTTTCAAGCCTGTTATCCATCAGATCGGATCTATCGGTTTGAAAGAGCGGAAGCGTGATGCCAGCAGAAAGCCCTATTAGGCTTTTATTTACTCGATTTGGAAAATACTCGGCTTGTATAAAACCAAGGTCCACCGATGCTTTGTCCACTTTGTTTTCTAACTCAATTTCTTGTATCGCCAATTCAGCTAAGTATAATTTACGATGTTCATCAAAAGTGGATGGTAGGGATGCCATGAAGTGTTGAATGTATTCTGCACTTAGGTCAAAATTTTTATCCCACAACAGTATAGGTGTCTTATTCGACTGAACTTTTTGTTGAACCACACGGTTCAGTGCCGCCAGCTTAAGATCCAGCTCTGCTCGTTGGCTCCAGAGCTCTAATTTTTCCATCACAGATTCTGTGTACGTATCGGCATCAAAGAAATCGGCTCCTGGATACTGTTTAAGCCAATCTAAACGCTGATTATTGATGTTTATTTTTTGGTCCAGTAATTGTGATTTTTTATGCAGTTCAAGCCAATCTAAAATTAGTTCATAACGGATCAAGATTTCATCAGATAATGCCAGCTCAGCATCAGCTTGAAGTTGTTTTTTCCGTAGATCGTAAAGTTCTTTGGTTCGATTTCGAAGAGTTGGATTGTTTGGTCGTAATCGAAAATCGTAGCGTTGATCACGTGCATCCAACTCATCATTAGACAAGCGAAATTCAAGCTCATCTATGAGGCTTGGGGCACTTTTTTCTGGCTGTATAAGCTCAGCTTGTTCCATGATGTTCATCACTTCACCTTGAAGAGTGGATTCCATAATAAAATCAATACGACTCAGGGTACCATGGGGTTCGTGTTCATTCCAAGTAGTGGCTTGGCCTTGAAGTTGGCTACTAAGAATGACGATGATAAGGGTCACTAATAGCGCCTGGAACACAGATGTTAGATGTAATCTGGTTACATACATGACTTACTCTATGATGACTTTTTCGCCAACTGGAAGAGGATTATTCTCAGGAATTTCAATGAAGACCTCTAAACCAAATGTAGTAATGGAACTGTTGTTTTGAAGGATTTGAGGTAATGCTACTACCGATCCAATGCCTGTAATGGTACCCGTTGTACTAAGTTGGCGCTGTTCAGAAGACCACACGATGACCGAATCACCTAGTTGTTTATTGCGATCCTTTTGACCAACCAAATAGCCAACTATTGAAGTAGGGTTTTTTGGATTAATCGATAATAAGGGTGTAAATGCGTCTATTTGTTCCTGTGGTTTAACAAAAACTCGCTCTACAACGCCACTATTTTGAGCCACGCGTGTTAAGGTTTCAAGTGCTCTAAGTTTCCAGTCCAACTCTTGAACAGCTAGTTCACTACGGGCGTTAATTTGTGAAACATCAAAGATGTGTTCTTGTGTGATGTCTTTAATTCTGATGTCTATGGACTGTAAACTAAGCTCTAACTGATCACTTAATGCATTGATTTGAAGCTGGAGTTCATTGCTCTCACTGCCATCCAGTCGGTTACCTTCCGATGCGATACCACTTAATCGTTGTTGAAGTTTTAAACGCTGGCTTAGTAGTTCAATTTCTGAAGTGAATTCTTGTTCTTGTTGCTTTTTTTCTGACGCGAGTAGTGCTAATTCAGAGGCTAGTAGCTCCTCTTTTTCGTCAATTTCAGACTCCATAAGTAAAAGCTCTTTTTTAAGCTTTTCAATTTCGAGTTCAAGTGCTGGGCTGTGGAGTGAAATAAGTGTGTCGCCTTGATCTATGGTTTGACCAGGTTTTACATGGGTACTTATGACCGTGGCTGAACGATCAGAATTTATGGTATAAGCGTCTGAATAGCTCACTCCTAGAAAAGAAGTATTTCCTTTAAAAAATTGAGTATTAATCACCAGTAGTAAGGAAATGAGCAAGCCGGCAAACCAATAAAATGAATGAGTCGTTTTCATACTATCGATTTAGATTTTTTCCATGGCTTCACGGTAGGATAGAGACACACGTTCAACCCCTTCAATATGCTTAATCTTCTCTAGTAATGGATGATGATCGGTGGGATAGGGTAGCGTAATTCCATAGGTGCAGTTTATTCTATTTTCTCGAACCGTAGTGCTTTTTTCATGGAAACGAAGGACATGATCTTGTACATGAGTGACTACCTGATCCCGAGCAACACCATCGGTGAGGCGTACTGTTAGATCGGCCGTAATTTCTCCTCTGGTGGTAAAATTAGTGTAGTGTAAAACCAGAGCCATACCACAGAATAGCAGTGTTCCAGCAAAGGCAATGGTATATCCGTACACACCTACAGCCAAGCCACTACTAAGTGATGCAAATATAAATAAGATATTTTTAGGGTCTTGAATTCTAGTTCTAAACCTGATCATTGCCAAAGCACCAAATGCTCCCAAACCTCTAGCGAGACTATCACCAATAGCCATCATAACCATGGCTGCTACGATAGATCCTAAAGCTAATGATTGGAACAAGTGCTTGGGATACTCGGGCCCTGTATAGGTTAGTCGATGAGTGATGGCAATTATGGAAGAAAGAGCAAATGCCCAGAAAAGGGAATAGGCTACATTGATAAGTGTAGGGTAATCGTATACCGGTTGATCAGGGAATAATTCAAACATAACTGTAGATGAAGAAAAGTGAATCTAGGCGGCGCTACTTCCCCAGCCCCAAGCCATAGAGCTTGAGCGTGACCATTCCATAAGACCAAACAATACACCAGAATAGATGAGATCACCACTAACGGTACTTCTAAAAAATGGGATCGCCATTTCATAGCATAGAATGAGACCTTCTACGGTTAGTGGATAGTCGGGATCGGAAAGCCATACGCCAAAATTCGAGACAATAAAAAAGATGATGGATGCCCCAAGAGCTCCGCCTAAAATTCTGGGAAGTGTGATTTTAGAAAAAACAAGACTGCCCAGTAATACAATGGCGGCAAAGCTGATATATAACCAGCCAAAGCCTGGAGTAAATAAGACAAAAGAATTATAGAACTCGCTGTACAATAGATTATTGACGAGTAAATCACTAAACCAGTAGATGAAAAGAGGAGCTAGAAATGCCCAAAGGTATCTGCCAAAATAAGCACCAGAAGCAAGTGCCATAGCTCCAATCGGTGCAAAATTAAGGGGGTGAGGAATCAGTCGTGTAATGGCCGCTACAACGAGAAGGATGGTGAGGATCAGATACTTTTTGTTCATATGGGAAACTACAATTTTCCGTTTAATAATAAAAAAAGGCACTGTATAAACAGTGCCTTAAAATAACATCTTCTTTGAACTAAGTGTAAATAAAATTCAAAAACTTAGTTTTTTGGAGTGTTTACTTCTACGTCTACTTTAACTTTGATCTCATCGCCAATTACAGCATCAGACACCCAGTCACCGGTTCCTACACCGTAGTCACTTCTCAATAGGTTAAACTCAGAAGTAAAGCCAGCAATAAGGGTATTTTCCTGAAACGGACTGTCCATAACACCCAGTAAGGTGAAAGGCATTACAAAATCTGTGGTCACATCCTTAATGGTCAGTTTTCCATGAGCTTCAAACGTATTGTCACCAGTCGAAACGATTTTATCGCTGCTAAAACTAATGTTTGGGTACGTCTCAGCCTCAAAGAAATCAGCGGTCATTAGATGACCATCTCTACGCTCATTTTTGGTGTTTATAGAGGCTACATCGATGGTTACCGATAAGCTTGACTCTTCAAGATTTTGTGGATTAAAAGCAATGTTTGCTTCGTATTCTTCAAAAGCACCTGGAACACTGGTAAAGAAGTGACGTGCTTCAAAACTAACAGCAGAGTGAGTTTTGTCGAGATTCCAAGAAGTAGCTGCAAATCGAGTAGCTGCAAAACTTAAGGAACCCACGATAATAAGGGATAAGGTGAAAATTGTATTTCTCTTCATAGTAATATTTGTTTTAGCGTTTGTTTACCCGGCAGATTGTTATTTGAACGTTCTTGATGAATACCGGTATTCATTCAAAAAATTTTTTGAGAAATCGTTCATCTAAGATAAGAATTAGTTTAATGTTAAACTAATTTTCCGCTCAGAATTTTTGCTTTAACAAGTATGGCGCTAAACACAAATAAAATAGATAGATAGAAAACCCAAAAAGCTAGAACGATAATTACGGTATAGCTTTGATATACCGATTCATAGCTAGAAAGTGCGTAGTTGAGATAGAAACTTAGAAGTAGTTTTGCTGATTCGAATAGAAATGTAAATAAGGAGGCCCCCAGCAAGGAATACTTGATGGTAATCTGTCGATCACTCATAAATCGAAATACCACAAAGGCTAATAAAAAGGTGAATATTAGGGGCAGTAAAACATCCAAGAGCTCGTATATCCATGGTAATTGAATCACTACCTGCGTATAGGGAATGCTAATGGTCCTTAAATCGAATAGAGATACCACTGATATTAACAAACTGAAAAACAGGAATACAGAACCCAAAAGTCCAATGCCAAGGAAGTTGTAAATGATGTTCATCAAGGGATGATTTTGTTCCTGTATATCAAACACATCATAAAGTACCATCTTAAGGCTGTGAAAAAGTCCTTGTGTAAAGAACAACATGACGATAATACCCGTGATTCCTAGCACATTTCTGCCCTCTACCAATGGAAGAATGAGCCCTTGAACAATGCGTTCACTTTCAATGAATATCTGATTGGAATTTTCGTAGGCCAAATCAGGTAATAACTCCGTACCGTATCGAGTTAACTCGGTATAGGCTGTTTCAAACGAAAGGATGTATCCAATAATGGATATGAGAATGAGTGAGAATGGTATGGCACATATAAAGAGATTGAACGTGATGGCAGAAGCGTTAAAAAACACATCTACTTTCCGTATTAATAACCATACTTGGGTCCAATAAGCTTTAATGGTACTCAAAACCTTTACTCTGTGATTGGATACAAACCATAAAGTACTATTTCATCCTTACATTTACACTATGAGTTCCTTGGGAACTAAATAGTTTCAGCCATTTGTGTTTTTAATAGTGGTCTTTGGTATGTTCAAGTGGAGAAAATCTTGGGTATGTTCAATTGGAGCATAAGCCTTATATTCTCGCTTATTGTTCAGCTATACGTCATTTTTTCCCTTAATTATTTAAATGTTAGGTCTAGATCTCGTCGCTATGACAACTAAAAAACAAACACCTCTTATGAGGCAATATCATAGCATTAAAGAAGAACATCCCGATGCTATTTTGCTTTTTCGGGTGGGCGATTTCTACGAGACCTTCGATGCCGATGCGGTATGTATCTCAAAAGAATTGGGAATTACCCTAACTAAAAGAAATAATGGTGGAGACCAAACCCCACTTGCAGGTTTTCCTTTTCATTCCCTAGACAGTTATCTGCCAAAGTTAGTGAACAAAGGTTTTAAAGTAGCTATATGTGAGCAAACAGAGGATCCCGAAACAGCAAAAAAAGCAGGTCGCAAAATTGTAACAAGGGAAATAACCGAAATAACCACGCCCGGTTTAACCCTTTCCGATAAAGTACTTGAGTACAACCGTAACAATTACATTTTTTCTATCTACAAGGAGAAATCCATTATTGGTGCTGCATTCACGGATATATCGACGGGTGAATTTGGACTTTTAGAAGCCTCTGAATCGGAACTTCCGGCATTACTTGCCATGTTTGAACCTTCAGAGATTGTGTGCAGCATGGGTCAAAAGAATTGGGCAGAGAATAGTTTCAACCCGTGGAATTTAAGTTATCAAGCGTCTTGGATGTATGAAGGTGACTATGCTCGAGACCTGTTGCTAGCCCATTTCAACACCCATTCACTTAAAGGATTTGGTGTTGAGCCGTTAATGTACGCGCAGAAAGCTGCTGGCGTGCTATTGAAGTACATTAATGAGAATCAGAAAAAAGTGATGGGGCATATTCGAAGGATGTATCGCTATGAACAAAGCGAATACATGACTTTGGATCCTGCTACCAAACGAAACCTAGAGTTAAGTACCTCGATGCATGAAGGGGGGGTGGAAGGCTCTTTGATTTCCATATTGGACGAGACCATTACTCCAATGGGAGGGCGATTATTGAGACGCTGGCTTACCCATCCACTTAAGCAAATTGACCCAATAGAATATCGATTACATCGGGTGGGGCTGTTGCACTCGGACCGGTCGAATCGTTCCGAACTCAGAGAACTTTTAAAGGGTCTAGGCGATGTAGAGCGATTGGTGTCTAGAATTTGTGTAGGGCGATGTAATGCCAGAGATGTTCGACAACTCGGGTATTCCTTGTCGGTAGTACCTCAATTGAGAGATCTACTAAGGCAGATGGAGCATAAAGAACTCTTCGATCAGGTATCACAACTTCCCAGT
>JAYPDB010000028.1:0-4097 GCA_038125045.1 Bacteroidota bacterium | reverse complement strand
ATCGCTGCGATGTTGGCAGAATTGGATGTGTATCAATCCATGGCGGAAGTTGCATTTCGAAACAATTATGTTCGACCGAAGTTGGATACCGGAAGTGTTATTGACATCAAAAAAGCGCGTCATCCGGTGGTTGAAAAGAGTTTAGCCATAGGTGAGCCATTCATCCCGAACGATATTTATTTGGATCAAAAGTCAGATCAGTTGCTCATGATTACGGGTCCAAATATGGCAGGTAAGAGTATTATTCTCCGCCAAACGGGCTTGATTGTGTTACTAGCTCAAATAGGTAGCTTCGTGCCTGCGCAACACGCACATATAGGGTTAGTTGATAAGATATTCACCCGGGTCGGTGCCTCGGATAATCTGGCTGCGGGAGAAAGTACCTTTCTGGTTGAAATGAACGAGGCCGCTAATATATTAAATAATGCCACTCATCAATCCTTAATTTTGCTTGATGAAGTGGGTCGTGGTACCAGCACTTTTGATGGGCTTAGTATTGCTTGGGCTCTTGCCGAATATCTACATAATCACGCCCCTGTTGCAGCCAAGACTTTATTTGCAACGCATTACCATGAGTTAAATGCGCTCGAAGCTATGTATGAGCGAATTGTGAATTACAACGTGCAAGTGCGTGAACATCAGGGTAAGGTGGTATTCCTGCGCACCCTCGTTCGTGGTGGAGCGGATCATAGTTATGGTATTCAGGTCGCCAATATGGCTGGTCTGCCTAGCACTCTAATACAGCGAGCACAGATGATTCTGCAGCAGCTCGAAAGTCAGCGCCTAGAAATAGAAGATAACAGTAGTGACCAGGGATTATCTGAGGGCATTTCAAGTGCCAAAGTAAGGAAAGGGGCTACCGACACTCTAACTAAGAGTATAGATGTGATGCCAGAAACCGAACAAATGAGTCTATTTGCGCAGGGCATCGATCCTACATTGGAAGAATTAAAAAATAAAATCCAAGCCATTGATCCCAATCAGTTGAGCCCCATGCAAGCACTGCTGTTAATTGATGAATGGAAAAAAATGCTGGATTAGATCGAGACGTTCGTTCAACCCGAAAAAATGAAAAACTCAGCCAAATATATTGCCGATCGGATTCGACTGATGATTGCCACAAAGCAGTTTCAGGTGGGTGAAGCCCTCCCGTCTACGCGAGAGTTGGGAAGGCAATTGGAGGCGAGTTTTCATACGGTGCGAAAGGCCTATCATGGCCTGGCTGAAGAGGGTTTGTTGAAAAGTGAACAAGGTAAGGGCTTTGTGGTACTACGGCAGAATACCCTTTTGGATAAAGAGAAGCGTCTAGAGGTTGGTGGAGCCAAAGTGCAGGCTCTGGTCGAAGAGTTGGTGGGCTATGGCTTGGATGACTCCGAAATTGAGCTACTCTTTCAAGAGCAACTGGATTATATGGATTGGCCGGACCGAATTCAGAGCTGTGCGTGTATTGGAGAGAACAAAGAGATGGCATCCATTTTGTCTACGGCTATTCGAACGGAGGTTGGGGTCAAAAGTGAACAACTCACCGTTACTGATTACGAAAAAGCAGCAACCTTTGACGCTATTTTTATTCCAATTCGCTACATGCAACAGTTTCGCCCTTTGCAAGATCATACCTTGGTAATCCCAATTATCTATCATTACGATCCAGAACTTATTTTATCCATTACCGAGCGTTCTTCTTTACAAACCATTGGTCTAGTGACGGCGCATGAAGATAGTATTCCAAAAATCATTAATGAGTTAAAACCAACCTTAGCCTTTGATGGCTCGTTTGTGGCGGGAAGCATCTATGGTAAATCCTTACCATTGTTTGTTCGAGATACCGACCTCATTCTCTATACACCGGATAGCGCTCGTTTGGTTGAACAAAAAATTCCTGAGAAAAATCGGTTAAAATTAACATATCGTTTGAGTGATCGGAGTGCCGAGATGATACGAAATGAGTTATGGGAGCAATAATTATAGATGACTATTACGAGTAGAAGTGTATCATCCGTCATCCATCAAGCCCTTGAAGCCATAGAATCGGAACTTGCTGCTGTACGGGCATTGCCGTCACGTGAGTGGTTATACAATGGCCAAAAAAAAACAGACCGCGGGCAATCCGTATACGGTTTTGAAACCAATCAGCTGGGGCTTCGATTTGCCGAACACGTTCGAGCTCGAAAGGAAGGGGGCAGCTCCTCATCAAAGCAGGATACCTCAAAGGACTGGGAGGCCGTTGAAATACTTGAATTTAAAGATGGGGTCGTTTGGATTGAATTTGAGCGTGATAAGGGATTGATAATTGATCGGGGTGAAGTGGAGTGGGAAAAAGATTTTTTGTGGATTAAACTTCGAGAGCAACTCGAAATTCTGGATGAAAATCATCAAGAACATGCCTTGTTACGGAAGATGTTGGACTTGGACAGCATTTCATTGGATGATAAGCCAGGAATTGATGCGATCACCTCGGATCTTGGCCGGTTCAACCCTAGTCAACAAGAAGCTATTCGCCTGGCGATGACAGAGCCGATAATGTATGTGTGGGGGCCTCCAGGCACCGGTAAAACCGCTAGTTTGGGTCGAATGGTGGCCGAATACTTGCGCCAGGGGAAAAAAGTTTTGATGGTTTCCAATACCAATCGGGCAGTGGATGTTGGATTGTTGAGCGTGTTGGATGCCATGCAACAGGTGGGTTTGCAGGTGAAAAACGATTCGGTTTCACGTTTTGGAGAGCCTTGGTTGGATGATGAGCGTTTGCAAACTCATGCCTTTGATCTTCAGGTGGAAGAGGCGCTAGCAGAACGCAAGATGCAAGCGGCCGAGTGGGATAGTTTGCTGAAATCAGGGGAACAGGCGCAACAAGCGGTCGATGCCTTGATTGAAGAAGATAAAGCCGTACCCGCGGATATGGAGCTAAGGTGCCAACAAATCGGAGATAAGATTGATCGCTTGGGTGGGCGTTTGCACTTAGAAGCGGAAGTAGAACGGCTTTCGACCCTAAATGAGCGTCATGAACTCAAGGGCAGACGTTTAGTCGCCACAACCCTAGCCAAGGTTTGTACATCTGAGCTCTTTTTTGGTTTGAAATTTGATGCTGTGGTGGTGGATGAGGCCTCTATGGCTAATTTGGCCTTTTTATTAGTGATGGCTTCGAAAGCCAAAACGCATTTGGTGGTGACGGGTGACCCGATGCAACTTCCCCCTATCGCCATTACCGAAGATGCAACCGCAAGAGAATTTTTAGAGCAGGATATTTTTACCTGGGTTGCTCAGGCAAAGGACAGCTTAGAACTGTTTCAGTGGCATGATGAATATCCCGACAATACTGCGTTTTTTGATATACAGTATCGATTGCAATCCGATTTAGCGGGCGTCATTTCCAAAGTGTTTTATGAGGGTAGACTCAAAAGTAGTGAGGCTAAAATAAATGATTTAGACCCTGCCCAAGGGGGAGATGAGTGGTTTTCGGCTTCTGTTGCATTAGTCAATAGCACGAAATATGGACCGGTGTTGGTACAGGATACCACCGAAGGTGGCTTTAGGCCCGAAAATGAGGTTCATAAAACCATCATGATGGAGTCGGTTGAACGATTGTTGAAAAAATATGAGCCTGAACAAATAGGCTTGATTGTACCCTTTAGACATTCGGTTTATCAGTATCGCACGGCGCTGAGGGAAAGTATTTTACCAGGCGCAATGGGTATTGAAGTAGGTACCATTCATACCTTCCAAGGCCGAGAGAAAGAGGCCATTATATTGGATACCATTATGACGGCCGAACTTCAGTACGGCAGAAGGAGGGATTACAGTGTTCGACCCTTTGATGAAGCAAAAAACGGAATGGCGGTACCCCGACTTTTAAATGTAGCGTGTACCCGTAGTAAAAAACTCTTGGTGGTTATCGCTGATATGTCTCATATGCGACGAGTGTACAGAGGAAAATTTATGGCCCGTTTCCTAGAGGCACTTTCTGAAATTTCTTTATAAAAAGGATTTGCTCTAGATGGGTATAACGCCTTATATTTATTATCCCTTCATCTGAAGGTACAAGCGAGAATAGCTCAGTTGGTAGAGCACAACCTTGCCAAGGTTGGGGTCGCGAGTTCGAG
>JAYPDB010000027.1:0-16470 GCA_038125045.1 Bacteroidota bacterium | reverse complement strand
TAATGTTCGCCATCCATGTATACAGGTGCTTTGGGCTCTTCAAATGTACCAGGTAAAGAAATCCCTATATTAGCTGATTTCGACTCACCAGGGCCGTTTACTACACATCCCATTACCGCCACTTCCATATCTTCAACCCCTGGATATACCTCTTTCCAGATAGGCATTGATTCTTTAATGTACTCCTGAATTTCCTCGGCCAGTTCCTGAAAATAGGTACTCTTTGTTCTGCCACAACCAGGACAAGCCGTTACCTGAGGAGTAAAACTCCTAATATGCAATGATTGAAGAATCTGTTGCGCTACATTAACTTCTAAACTCCTATCGGCACCGGGAGCTGGGGTTAATGATACCCGTATGGTATCTCCTATACCCTGCTGCAAAATAACCGATAAGGCTGCTGAACTGGCCACCATTCCCTTCATTCCCATTCCTGCTTCTGTAAGCCCGACATGCAACGGATAGGGTACTTCTTTGGCTAAGCGAGAATACACTTCTATCACATCTTGAACACCCGACATTTTGCATGAAATAATAATCTTATCCGAAGCCAATCCAACCTCTTCTGCGAGTTTAGAGGAGCGAACAGCACTTTCTACCATGGTTTGAAACATGACCTCTTTTGCCGACTTTGGAGCAGATAGTTGATTATTCTGATCCATTTTTTCTGCAAGTAATTGTTGGTCTAAAGATCCCCAGTTTACACCAATTCTAACAGGTTTATCATGTTTAATAGCCTGCTCTACGATGGTGGCAAAATTTTGATCGCGTGTTTTTGTCCCTGTATTTCCAGGGTTGATTCGATATTTAGAAAGCGCCTGGGCCATCTCTGGATACTTGGTTAACAACACATGACCATTGTAGTGAAAGTCTCCAATTAAAGGAACCGTAACCCCTCTGTTCAGAAGCCCTTCTTTGATATGAGGCACCGCTTGTGCTGCCTGTTCATTATTAACCGTCAGTCGCACCAGTTCAGAGCCCGCCAAATGGAGCTGATCAACCTGATCAATAGTAGCCTCAATATCGGCGGTATCTGTATTAGTCATCGATTGCACCACTATTGGCGCTTTGCCCCCCACCGGAACATCACCTACCATAACTTGTATGGATTCTCTTCTATTTATGCGTTGCATATCAAGTATCCTTTCGCTTGCTTAATTCAAATAACGTCTTCTTTTCATCTTTGGTGAGTGCGTTATACCCACTCTTAGATATTTTATCCAAAATGGCATCCAATTCACTTTGCTTCACTTCTTCCAAAATTTCAGCATCACTTACACGGCTTGAGCTCGAAGGTGAACCGCTTCTTCTTTTTTTTGCACCCGACCAAGAATACATGGTTGAAGAAGATGAACTATTGCCTCTTTTCCCACCACTAAATACATGGAACAATGGAGCTAGAAATTTCGATAGATACGTATTGTACAGGTATTCAATATATCGTGGCAGCAAACTCAAATCACTTCCATTAGATCTCATCTTCATGAATACATACCCCCCTAAAGCTCCGCCTAAATGCACAAATCTGGCCACATTTCCACCCGAATTCAACAGCAAGACATCCAAGGCAATAATTCCGGTTACCACATAACGTGCTTCTAGTGGCGGAAGTAAAAGGAGCATAATAGGTGTTCTAGGATAGAGCATGGCAAAAGTCACCATAATCCCATAAACGGCACCTGAAGCGCCAATGACTGGATTGGCTACTCCAATGGTACTCACCAAAACATCTAGTAAAGCACCCATCAAACCGGCACCGAAGTACACGGTAACAAAACTATGCGAGCCAATAGTTTCTTCAACGGGTCGCCCCATCCACCACAACCACAGCATATTGAAAATAAAATGAAACGGGTTCAACAGCGAGTGGGTAAACATATAGGTAATCAATCGCCATGGCTGAGTAATAAGGGTGCTGGGTTCGGGAATAAACGCGAACCATTGAACCAATGAGACACCTACCAATGAAAAGACGATTTGAGCAACAAAGACAACAGTATTAATACCAATGATTGCTCGAATAGCCGGCGGCATTGCTAAAAAACCTCTTTTAACGGAAGAACCAAATGAGTCGTAGGCCATTATTTAAAGTGCTGGGCGTTTAATTCGCCAATATTTAATAAGTATGAATCCAACTACCAATCCACCCAAGTGAGCAAAATGTGCTACCCCACTATCGGGTCGTGTTAATCCTGAAAACAATTCTACAGCTCCATAAATTCCCACAAAATACTTGGCTTTTATGGGTATGGGCGGAAATAAAAGAATGATGTATTGATTCGGAAACATCATTCCAAAGGCCAGTAAAATTCCAAATACGGCTCCAGAGGCACCAATAGTATAGGTAAAAAAGCCACTCATGAGCATATGAATGATTGCAGCGCCGACACCGGTCAACAGATAGTAGGTTATAAATCTACGCGTACCCCAGAGATGTTCAATAGATTGTCCAAAAATCCAAAGGGCAAGCAAGTTGAAAAATAAATGCCCCATATCGGCATGTAAAAACATATAGCTAAGTAATTGCCAAGGCATGAATCCATTACCAAAGGACCATAAGGCAAAGTTTGTCGCAACTACAGAGCCTATAGGGGTCCAAGCACCTGTAAAAATACTTTTGGTTACAAGGAACACAATTGCATTGGCAATTAACAAGTATTTAATGGCCGGTGGAAATATTGAAAAACGGGTATTGGGTTGAAACTGATCCAAATTAAAATCTCTTTATTTATGGTCGTTACGTATACGGTAATATACGTTAATACCGCTTAAAGTTACGCCTGGAATTCCCTGGCCTGGATAGGTCGTATCCCCCACCAAATAAAGTCCTTTCTCTGGTGTAACGGGTGATGTCCAATCCCAAATCGCGCGGCTCATAGACTGCGGAATCCCTCCTACGCGACCCTTCTTTCGATAGACCCATTGTTCCCATGTTCTTGGGGTAGCAGCATCCACCTGTTTCCATTCCGCATCATGAGCACCCGGAAGTACCTTTTTAATATGGTTGACCAAATAATCGATCACCTGTTGTTTTACCTGATCATAGGTCTCTTTATCCAAGTCAAACCATCGATCAGCTACCGTATGGGTGCTTATATTGAGGGCACGATATCCTTCTGGAGCTCGTTCAACATCCCCTCTTTTCGAAATCGAAACAAAAAAAGAATCTGAAATCCATTCTCGAACAGGATGGTCTTTAGGTAACTGTAATTGGTGATGAAGGCTAAGTCCCTCCTCTAGCTCATCGCTAATGAGTGCTCCTGCCGTAAATGCACCCCAAGCCTCGTTATATTTTTTCGCTTCATTCTCAAAATATTCTTTTAGGGAACCCGAGGTCATCTCTGGCATATTCCATATTGGTGCGTTGGAAACCACGATCGGAGCGCTAACTTGTAATCCCTCATTGGTCCGAACCTGAAATCCCCCGGACTCTTTAACAATACTCGTGACTCGTTGTTTATTCACGAATTTACCGCCATTATCCTCTATATAATCCAAACAACAATAAATCATTTCTATTAGGCCTCCCGGAACATAATAGTTGCTAGCATTTGGGTACGTGATGGCTGGCGCACCAAACAAAAATGGCGTATCTGCCGACGGCGCTTGAGCCGTAATCATGAGTTGCTCATCGAGAAACGAATAAAAAGACTCATTCCTAATGCCAAAACTTCTCGCCACATTGGCTACTGATCGACGCATATAAGGGAGTAAAAACAAATCCCGTAGAGAATTGGCAAAAGGTAGTTTCAACCAGTCAAAAAAATGAGCAGGTGGAAAGGCTCTGTTCTTTAGAGATATTTGCCAAATTCTATCGTTAACCATAAAGACTTCCATCCAAAATTCCTTTTGAGCCTTAGCTTCACCAAAGCGATCAGATACTATTTTGATCCACTCTTCTCTATTTTTGATTCTAATTAGAGGCTCCTCATGATCCCGCTCCCACACCGTCATTGAAGGGTTCAACTCCTCACGAGGAATCTGTATTCCCGTACACTGTTCTAAATACCAAAGTGGTTGATGCTCATCAAATCCTACCAAAGTAGTAGCTCCTGACTCATAAACCACGCCCTTCCGTGTGTACGAAGAGCTACATCCCCCCGGGTGCAAAGCCGCTTCTAAAACCAGAACTCGCTTGTTATCCCTACTCAAGAGAGTTCCAACGGAGCAACCTCCCATACCCGAACCAATAATGATAGCATCCCAATGCTCAGAAAGGTCGCTCGTAGATATTTTATGGGCTTTTCTCATGACGTTGAACGATGAATTGATGGATGGCATCCGCATAATGGGTAGCCGCTTCAGGTGAAAATCGGAACCAAAGTTCTGGCTCGATTAATTCCACCTCAGAAACCATCCAATCACCGGCATCGTTTCTCAACAGATCAACCCTCGCATACACCGGATTAGGGTGTATCTGAGCCACCACTCGTTCTGCAAATGCTTGTTCTTCTGAGCATGCCTGATAGGGTTCTACACTACCACCAAAATCATCTTGGACTCGAAAATCACCTTTTTTGACTTGTTTTCTGACCCCATGAGTGTATACACCTCCCATGACCATTAGAGAAAGCTCACCATAGGAAAGTACGCTTGGTAAAAACGGTTGAATCATAAAATCTTCATGCACCAAATACGTAGCTAAATTAGCTTCAAATGTTGATAATTGCTCATGTTTCACGCGATAGGTAAGTCGGGCTGCACCCGCAATGGTAGGCTTTATGATGTACTCAGAATCGCCCCAATCCGCCACCCTGTCAAGTAGATTTGGAGAGCTGCCTTTTGGGATGATTTTGGTGGGTACAACCGAAATGTTTTTTTGCTCCAAGTTCAACAGGTAGTGCTTATCCATATTCCATTCAATCAAACTAAATGGATTAATCAACTTTTCCTTTGGAAGCCGATCCAACCATCGCCTAAACTCTTTTAGACGATCAAAATAATCCCAGGTTGTTCGTATCAGTATCCAATCTGCTTTGTCCCATTCAACCATAGGGTCCGACCAGCTTACCCGTTTGGTTTGATATCCTAAGGCATGAAGTGCGGAAGTAGTAAGTTCTTCCTCTCGGAAAATATTAACCACATACTCTTTTTCAGGCATGGGATGAATGTACCGGTCTTCGGTAACCAGTAGTATCATTTGAGTGTTGTTCATCAATGAGCTGCCTGATTTATTCTTCGTAAAAGAATTCAATCATATTTCCATCTGGATCGGTTACAAACAAAAAACGTCCCTTTTTCCTATTTGCGGGGCCACTCACAATAGCCACCTCATGCTTACGTAAATATTCAGCAAGCTCATCGACTTTTTTTGGTTCATCGACATAAAAACCAAAATGATCGACTCTATAGTCCCGAGAACTTGGGTCATAACTGGTTTCGGCCTCTACGATTACTAAGGTATCCCCATTACCTAAATCATACACAGCCATGCTCTGTCCCATGGTTTTTACTAATTCCAAACCAAGAAGGGTTTCATAGAAATACTTTGAGTCCTGAATTCGGTTTACACGAATGGTAATGTGGTTGAGTCCTTTTGGCTTAAACATATCGAAAGTGTACTTTTAAGATGAACGTCAAAATAAGTATTTTTCGTGCAAATACACTTTTGGTTTTACATTTTTAATCCATCGTATTGTGTCTATTTTATTCGTTGTAGCGACCCCTATTGGGAATCTTTCAGATTTTTCTAGCCGGGCTATTGAAACTCTCTCAACAGTATCAGTGATCGCATGTGAGGATACTCGAACATCCTCTAAATTGTTGAAGCATTTTGGCATTCAAACACCCACAAGCTCGCTACATCAGCATAATGAACATCACAAATACACCTACTTTATAGGGCAATTAGATAGAGGTAATGACGTTGCAATCATCACTGATGCAGGTATGCCTGGGATTTCTGATCCAGGTTTCTTAATGATTCGCGCCGCCCATCAAGCGGGTCATCAGGTACGAGTGATTCCAGGTCCTGATGCCGTAAGCTCGGCGTTAGTGAGCAGTGGTCTTCCTAGTGATTCGTATTATTTTCATGGGTTTTTGCCCCATAAAAAAGGTCGACAGAAGCAATGGGAATTATTGGCTGATTTAGATTGCACAATTATTTTATACGAGAGTCCACATCGCTTACTCAAGTGCCTTCGAGAGTCAGAGCACTATTTAGGAGAGGGGCGAATGGTTGCAGTTTGCAGAGAACTAACCAAGACCTTTGAAGAAACCGTGAGAGGCACTGTTAAAGAGGTTACGAGCCAATTTGAACAGAGAACTTCGATAAAAGGAGAAATTTGCGTGGTCTTTGCCCCTAAAAATTACCAAGAGACTTTAGCCCAAAATGGACACCATGATGACGCATAAGGGCATTTTTGTTTGGAATGGAACCCCTTTAAATCCGTGGTTAGTATCCATGGTTTCGGGGATGTTACTCAGCTTCAGTTTTCCTCCAATAAATGCATCATTCCTCAGTTTTATTGGTTTTTTAGGACTCTATCATTTGGTGGTCTACAGCCATAATTGGCGGCATCTGGCCTTACTTTCTTATCCTGCTCTATTGGCGTGGAATCTTGGAACAACCTATTGGTTGATGATGGCAAGTATCCCCGCGGGAGTAGCCGCCATTGTAGCCAATAGTGCCTTGATGATCATACCCTTGGTGGTGATTCGGTTTTTGCATCATCGTTATGATAGGTTCGGTTTAACTGCCCTAACGCAAGCAGCTAGTTGGGTTTTGTATGAATATCTTCACCATCATTGGGATTTGGCTTGGCCATGGCTGGCCTTAGGAAATGCTTGGTCTAATCAAATAACCATGATTCAATACATTTCTTGGACGGGTCATTTAGGTATTAGCCTGTGGGTAACCTATTGCAGTTTCCTGCTGGCCCATTGGTTAGTAATCAGGGAAAAATCACTAAAACATCATCTTTTATTGTATCTAAGTTTTATACTGATTCCTGCTGGTTCAATGATTTTTTATTACTCAACGGCCAAAAACCTTCAAATACCCAGTTCCCCTACAACTCATGTCTTAGTAACCCAGCCCAATCACGATTCCTATCAAGATTATGGAGGTATGAGTGGACCGGATGAAGTATTAGACAGTCTTTTTACCTTAAGCAGTCAACTCTATGACTCTACCATATCACTAATTGTTTGGCCGGAGAACGCAATCGATAAGCCCATTCAAATGAATTCTAGACATGCGTTTCGGATTGCTGATTCCGCAAAAAGTTGGAATACTAATTTTATTATAGGAACGGGACTTTACACCTTATATCCAGACCAAAAACCCAATTTATACCGGTCTAGTAGTAATGGACTTGCCTACAATGCTTATAACTCTACCCTCTTCGCAGATGCAACTGGCCAACTTAGTAGGTATGACAAAGCCAACCTAGTTCCCTTTGTAGAGCGATTCCCATTTGTAGATTTTTTGAGTAGCCTAGATATAGGTGGATTCATTGATTGGGGCAAACACGCAGGATTTGGTAAAGGAACCGAACCCGATATGTTAGTCACCGACCGCTTTTCCAGTCCTGGCTTGGTGTGTTATGATTCGGTATTCCCGTCATGGAATCGTCGATTTGTTCAAAAAGGTGCCCAGTTTCTCACCATAATCACCAACGATGGTTGGTGGGGGGAATCAAGCGGGCACATACAACATTTTGCATATGCCCGCCTTCGAGCCATTGAATTTCGACGCTGGGTGGTCCGCAGTGCAAATAATGGAACTTCCGGCATCATTCGACCCGATGGTAGTATCGAGCAAAAGACAGATTACTGGACCCGAACATCATTTACATCAAACATTCCACTTAGAAATGATCGTACCATTTACGCACAATGGGGGGATTGGTTGGCAATACTTTGTTTGATCATAGTTGTGCTTGCCGTGGGGTATGGCAAGCTTAGTCAGGATTAGCGGGACCGAATAGCTATTCTAAAATTAAAACGGATATCGTGATTTGTCCGTGTGGGGATGTTATTAGACTCTATTCTAGAATAAGTATACTCAAAGTTTGAAGAGATGGTAGACGATATTTTATATCCTAAGGTAAAGCTACCATTAATTCTTCGTTGACCCGTCTCACGTGCACTTAAGGTTTCTGCCGAAGCTATTTGATCCATAGTAAATCCTTCGGTTAAGGCATTATCCAAATCGGTATCCAACTTATAGGATACCTCCGTATCATTCTTGTAACTTCCTCTAATACTCATATCAATATTGTTGCGAACCTTTGGTAGGAAGGAAATCCTAACATTTCTGAACACATAATTCACTGAGGCATCAATACCTTGGGTTAGGGTTTCGGTCACCCTTTTCGAGCTTACAGCAAATGTAGATATAGTTCCCCGATCATAACCTAGGTCGGTTTTTAAACCCGATTGCCAGGTCATATTTAACTTCACAAAAGGAGAGAATCGACGTTCCGCTCGAATAGACGTTGGCTCATAAATCCCTCGAACATCTATGATGGAAAAATCCCCAATGTTTTGTCCAGCTTGTTCTCCGACCAACGCATTTAAACTCCAATCAACCTTATAGGTCCCCCGATACGCATGGTTCAAAGAAGCGTTGGTCATATATTTACCAATAAAGGGAATGTACTTTTCGAGACGATTCCATGTGACCCTCCATCCCGGTTTTGGAAATGCCATAAACCCTTTCTCTCCCAATCCATTTGAACTTTCACCTAAATAAGCTTTCATGTAATCTTCTTGCAGTGTACCCCGGTTCAAAACGCTTCTTCCATCACCATTCCCAAGCGAATCCAGGACATTGCGTTCACCATCTCGAATATCGAGTACCGCCGTTTCTAACTGCCTTCTAAACAAATCATCGTATCCACCGCCAAAAGCCCAAACCGATGAACTATAAGAACCTGATTCCGTTGCTATAGAAGTAATCTCATTGTTTGGTGTTAAGGTGATGGTTTCGGTGCTTTTTTGTGAAATACTTGCATCCCAATCTAGATTAACCGTTACATTTTCAAAGGGACTAATTCGAGTGCTTGCCGAGAAATTATCACCCTGAGTATTGTTAGCGGGTAGTTGAATATTGTTGTTCCCACCTAGATTCCCAATAAGCTGTTCTTTTGGGATTCGATCTTTTAGCCCTAATCGATAGGCCAATGGCGGTGAATAATCCCCAGCAGTAGCCTCATTAAACGACTTAAAAAACTCAGAAGATCCAGAATAACCCGGCTGGCTACCACTTTTTTGCCGTTTGTAACCCATGGAAATATCTTCAAGACTTAAGAGCGTAAGAATCATTTTTCTAGATAGATACGTCACATCTTTCACCAGATCAGGTGCAGGAAGTGGGGTTCGCAAACTATCAGGTGTCCCCTTTTCTATCTCTTCTTTACGTTTAGCTTTGAGATCACTTCGCTCTTTTGTTTCAGCCTTGTTGGCATCCTCTAAGGTGCCATACCAACTAAACTTATCCAAAATCTTACTCGTACTTAGCTTAACCGTATTATCAAGTTGAAATGAGTTTGAAACATTAGCTCCCAGATTAGACCCACTTGGACTATTGGTCCACTGATACCCTCCTCCATATGAACTAGAATAGGTTAGCCAGTTTAATGCCTCAATACCATTTAATTTAGGTCGCCAACTAGCGGAATAGGTTTCTTGGTACGATGATCTCCTCGGACTTAGTGTGTCTTGAATAGCCCCTCTAATTACATCAAAGCTAGGTTTAATGGTATATGACAGACTATCAGCATCATTTTTATTAGCGGGTTGAATACCTAAGCTAGAAAAATCAAAATTTGAGGAGCTCGTAAAGGTAATTGGGATAGAGGGCATGAAATTATAGCTAAACGAAAATCGGTTCTGCTGGGTGAAGGCATGCGATTGCTGAAGAGCCTGTAGCTCATCCGGATTACTTAGATTCCTTCTCCTCGATTCATCGTACCTACGTGTTAAGGTAGATGACGCTGTGATGGATGATGGTAAATATCCTAATCTGAGTTCCGACAAAGCACCCAATACCGGTACCCCTTCGGTGAATTTAAAGGGTTGAAGAAGTTTAATACGACGTAGGGAAAGATTGTACTGTATAGAAGCTTTGTAGTCCCACTTATTCTGAAATACCAATTGTGGATTCTTAGAATAACCCTCATTATACACATAGCTTAGCTTGGTATTATCGAGGGTTAGTTGTGCCCATTTTGGTTTAGAATTCTTTTTAGAAATATTCGAAACGTTAAATGAAAAAGTTTCATTAACGGTCTCAATGGCATTGATTCGATCGTTAATCACCTGGTTTTTTAAGTTAGATGGTACACTTTCATCGGCATTTACCTTATCTATGAAATCAGTCAATCGAATATCCCCTTGAGAAGGCAGATACTTTGGTGTTTGAGAATTGACTCGTGAGGAAATGGTCACCGGAAAGTTCCATCCAAATCGATCGGGTAGTAACTTATGTAAGTTAATGGTAGAGGATATCCCATACGCCGTTTGATCGGAAACACTCCGATCACCTAAACGAGATTCTAAACCTCCAAACCCGTTCGTTCTACGGGTTAAATTCGCGTTAACCGTAGCAAAATCGGCAAATTTTATGGATGATTTGGCATTGGCTGCCCAGCCTTTCTCGTTATCAAACCCACTTAATCGCAACTCATTTAACCACATTTCAGCATCTAACAAGGGCGATCCTTTTGAGTTTACATCTTGAGGATCATATGGGTTTCTAATTCCCAATCCAATTTCCGTTACCCGATCGAGCGAAGGATTACCCTTAATCGAAACTACCGCCCCTTCAACGGCCTTTTCTGGATCTAATAGACCCCTCTGTTCATATACTTCCGTAGGGTCCGCGCCCGCATCGTCTCGCAGCTGTTTTAATACATTAAAAGCCGAGATAATGATATTCATGTTGTTTTCATCATAACGCCATATTTCTGCAGCTTCCACTTCTAGTTGCCCAGCATCCGATGGATTATAATTAAAAGGCATCGGTTCTGAAGGGGTTACGGGCTGGCGATATTCGTAGTAATTATTTTCTAAATCCGTCCCCATACGTACCACTAATTCAGCATCCCCTCTCTTATCATACCCCTCTCCGTGGACAAACATTCGCATATTTGAGTAATTCAAGAGATTCAATTTCCCGGGATACACTCTTTTCACCATCTGGACCTTACCTGCCTCAAGATCTTCCACACTTAATACTAGTGATTGCTCATTCTCTAAGGCCTGAATTTGAGCACTTCTATTCAAGGCTCTAATCGCTCCATCTGGCTGACGATAAGGAAAGGGTTCTCGGTTTGCATTTTCTTCAATATTAATGGTCGAAAGCTTAAAATCACCAGGAGTTACGGGACTATCACTCAAACCACTAACCTTACGCCACTGTGAACCCACAAATTCAAGGGTTGCAAAACGCAAGGTAAAGGGTTTTTGATATCCCGACATCCACATGCGGATGTACGAGATGTTTTGAAAACTCTCAATGTCTCCAAATTTACGCTTGAAGTCACTTAAAGGGACCCGTACCAAATACCAGGTTTTGTATTGAGGATTTTTAGAAATTTTATCCACAATGTAGGTACCAGGAGCCCCTATACTAAGTTGAGCGACATCCGCAGGATTGAAATCAATTTCATACTGATAGTATGAATTGGTTTGCTGAATCGAAGATGCACTTACCAAACCCTCTGTATCGGGTTTTAGCGTAACGGCTGTTTTGTTATCACTGCCTCCGCTTTCGGGTGTATTCCCATCATGATATCCAAGCATTCTGAAGAAGCGCTCGTGTAATTTATAATCGAGCACTTTATTTTCTCCATAGTATACATAATCGTCGTTAGAAGGGTCTTCCTGAATCATTGAAAATTCGGTACTTCCCTCTCCATACTGAACCCTCATTTCTTCAACAAAATCAGAAAACAATACCCCTTCATCCCTATTTTCAGCTCCTGGGGTATTGGGATTAGGAGCTCCATCCAATCCAACGTCTTCTAGAGCCCGTTTATCATTAGAGAATTGCCCCAAAGGAACCGGTGGCGAAGGGGGTATATAGGAACGGGGTTGAGACTCTGCATCATCTTCTTGAAGGTTGTTTAGCACCGTAGAAAGCCCATCTTCGGTGTTTAGGCGCACATTAGGAATCACATCCTCAGAAATGATTCCAAGATCTAAATAAATTTTACCCTCGTAAAAGGGCTCCTCACCAGTAGGATCTTGTCCACCAGGTAAAATGGCTTGTACCCAAAACTCTAAAAACTCAATATTATTTTGCACCAAATCTTCTTGTCCCGATGGTATAACGTAGGTCATACCTCCCCATGTTGAAGCAGATTCATTCTCAAGTACATTCTTGAGATTCATATTGTAATTGTATGGCCCTCTTCTGGTGGGATCATAATGAATATCTAAGGAAGTAATCACGTCTTCCTGTCGATTATTGGTTTCTCGTCCCTGGAACACATCTTTCAACAAGATGGTCTCGGACTCTGGAGTAACTATGGCATTACGGATCGAACTGATGTTTCTTGGAATGGCATACCATGAAAATTGAGACCGAAGATCGGCCCTAGCCTTCCGATCAAATACACTTTGAGGAGTAGTAAAATCCGGATTATCAAAATAGGTCTGATCGGCAGGGTATCCCGGTAAAGCAGCCGGAGCAGATGCTAAATTCCAACGCGTAGGATTGGTCAAACTAATGGTGTATTCGGCACCCTCAAAATCATCGATAAAAACCAGCCCGTTCTCTTCATCCCGATACAGCTCATTGTTATCGATGGCTTCTTGTACCGCATTGGTTTGTGCCACACCGGGACGTAGCTGTGCAAATTCACCTGAAAAGGTAATACTGGAGGGAGTTTTGGTTTGAAGCAGTGGAATCTTATCGATCGCTTGCGTTAGCCAAGGGGTATCGAAATTTGCCGAAGCATCCAATCCTAGAACCGTGTTGTTTATAGGTTCATTACCTATTCGGATTTTATCGGAAAGAGGTTGTTCCTTGAGTTTAAAGAAGGTGCTACCAATTTGTATATCGTCATTAACACGATACTCTGCTCGTAATCCGGTGAAATTTTTCTGCCCAATAATAGAAAACTGATTACTCTCATACTCCACCTCAATTTCTTGGCCCGGTGCTAAATACCGATCATTCATAATGGTTAAGGATCCAAAAGAATAATCCACTTCAAAATCAGTGCCTTCAATAAGTTCTACGTTGTTGGCAAATACTTTTACCGATCCCTCAATCAAGCCAAATCCCAGGTAAAAAGAGCCTGAAACTCCCCCTTTCGAGTTACCTGAAATGGTATAGTTTCTATTTTTAGACACATCTCTAGCATCGCTTTGTTTGAGCTCATAAAGCTCAGTAAAACTCAAGGCCTCACGCACCGAATCCGTTACCGAACTTCCTAGTATATTTTGTATACGCTCACCAAAAGGCTCCAAATAGGGAAACATGATCCGCCCAGCACCGGCGTCTAGGGTGATTCCCGTAAAATCAATTTGATTATCAGGAATGGTAGCCCCCTCCGAGTTCAAACGGTCCAGACCCAAATCTTGGAGCAAAGTTGCCGAACGACCCGGCAAATTAACCTCGGGTATATTCCCTCGGGTATCGGCAATTTCCAGCTCAAAACCTTCCGAGTTAATTCCCGAGACGCCTAAGGAATAAATATTTCGCATGGTTAACTCCCAGGCTTTATCGGCAGTGGTCATGCCTCCTGGGCGAAGTAGTTTCAGGTAAATACGATCATTTCCGGACGCATTCAACTCACCTACGGCCACAGGAGCTCCTCCCTGTTCTGGGTCATTGTATACATAGGCAACCGCAATCGCATCTCCTGTATTTATATAACTCTTCATACTTATGAAACCGAGCGCCCGATTAAAGGTATAATCAATACCCTCTTGAAGAAGTTCAAAAGGGGCATCCACATATTCTTGTGCGGTGGCTCCAAAATCATCATTGGTGGCGTTTGAATTGGTCGCACGCAGCTCATTTAAAGTGGCATCATCATACCGGTCTCTATCATTACCTGGTAAACCATAGAGTTGCTCATTAAATCGGTTCACACCTAAATCAAGTAGGGCAATCGCTTGCACAGCAGATTCACCCGGTATTTGTTCGGCCCTTCGTAAGTACACATAGAGTTCGGATACTTGATAGGGTTGCAAGATATTTTGAGGATCGCTTAACGCATTCTCAAATTGCTGGCGATTGTAGAAATCTAAAAAGAAATGCCTTCCATCTTCATAATCGGCCGGTGTTATATCTATGGCCTGCTCTTGTGAACCACCCGAAATTTTCTGCGAATTAGATTTACCCTTTTGCTGAGATACCACCGACGTCAACTTTAAGGGCCCTAGTTCTGAAATAGCTTTAATTCCAAACAGTGACTTACCTCCAGAAACCAACGAATTACCGGTCTCCATTGATACGTTACCCATTTCAATACTCTTAATGATCTCATCCTCATAGCCTTCATACACAATGCTAAGGCGATTTTGAAAGTCGAATTGCCGCTCGGTATCCCAGTCGGTGGCGATGGTTAATTTATCCCCAATGTTCCCCTGTATATTAAGTTGAAGATTCTGGTTGAAGGTGGGATCGACCCGGGTTCTTAAATCCTCAGGCAGGGTACCATCATCTAACTTCTGAATGGAGGCACCCACATTCATATTAGCGGAACCATTAACGCGTAAACTTACCTCATCAGTACCAAATATGGTGGTAAAAGCCGAATTCTCTCCTCCAGGAACCGAAATTCTAAAATCCAGCAAACCTCTACTTTCTTCCTGTTGAGCTTTGGCCTCTCGAATCAATTGCGTGCGTATAACATGTTCATTCTCTTGCAACTTCAACCCGATAAAATCTTCAAAATCAACAATGGTGGGAGGTACCAAATCGGTTCCATTCCATCTGTTTTCGATGGTATAAGTAGAAATACTATCCCAACGAACATCGATGTCCCACTCACTACTAGGACTCGAGTAGAGTGCTCCTACTTTTGACTGAAATAAACGTGAAGCCCCCATTCTTGGAGCATAGCGATATAGTTTCACCCCTTCTATCAAGCTATCGGGGATTTGAACCGCCAATAGAGAATCTAATTGCTCCTCAGGACTAAGCTGGTTATTATCTTGTTCCCCAACATCATCGCTCCGTGTCCTATCGTTATTACGCGTGCGTTCCTGGGCTTGAAGATGTACTTCTCCCGTGGTGGCAATAAGGCAGAACACTATTGCCCAGAATCGTAACAAACTTCTGATATTTACTGTAGGCACCTATTAAGCACTAATGAATAGAACAGTAACGGTAGATTATAGGCACTAAAATTAGATGGCTGATTATCTGCAAATGGATTCTAATAATACCATATATTTAGCTATGTTGAAAGCGTTTGTAAGGCTTAATTATGTCTAAAAACAGCTGTCTAAACAAAGCTTCTTAATACGTATGAAACTCAATCCGCTGCAAATCGATTTGCTCAAAAAGCATTTAGGGCCCTTCCTCTTTTGCTTCTTTAGTGTGATGTTTGTTTTGCTGATGCAATTTTTAGTACTGCATATCGATAAGCTGATCGGTAAGGATATTCCATTCTCTGTCATTTTTGAGTTGATTGTCACCAACCTTGCCTACATGGTGGTACTCGCTGCCCCAATGGCTGTACTAGTGGCTAGTTTAATGGCTTTTGGTAAGTTTTCTGAACACAACGAACTCACAGCACTTCGAGCATCCGGCGTGCACACCTACCAGATTATTCTACCGGTAGTGATTGCAGCTATCCTACTCAGCATAAGCTTAAGTTGGTTTTCCAATTCCATACTACCTGAAGCCAACAGTAAGGCGCGATCACTTTTCATTGATATTCGATTAAAAAAACCAGGATTTGAACTCGAACCCAATGTCTTCTATGATGGAATAGAAGGTTACACCTTTCTGGTTGAAAACATCGATCCCACTAGCGATACCCTCTATAACATCACCTTATTTCAAGAACCCACCAAAGATCAAAACAGAGCATATATTAAAGCCGAAAAGGGATTCCTGACCAGTGAAGGTACCGAAGCCTTAACCCTTCACCTCTTTGATGGTGACATTCTACGATATCCCACTAAACGGACCCTTTCTGGTGATCGAAATATGGAACAGATCAGCTTTAAAAAACATCGAAAAACCTTTGATTTATCCGACTTAGCCTTCAACAGAACCAATTCGGATGGATCTAACAGAAGCGACCGAACCATGAGCATTCAGGCCATGAGAGTAGTGGTAGATACCCTAAGACAAGAAATCAATGAGTTACAAGGGTCTCTTGTCAATGACTCCCTTACCTACCTCCACCCCGCCAATTTCAATCAGAATTCTTTTGGAATGGCTACTAATAACTCGGCTTCACCTAAGGATTCTAGTATCGTTTCATCTCTGGTCGTACTGAACCATGTGCCGTCGACTACTCAAAAAATACGATTAGCCAACTTGGGTTATAG
>JAYPDB010000026.1:0-17703 GCA_038125045.1 Bacteroidota bacterium | reverse complement strand
TAAGCCTAGAATGGACCCTTGAAGTCCGAAATTTGTTGAACAAAGAGTACCAACAAATATTAGGTGCCGTTTTACCTAAGAGATGGATAACCCTGGGACTAACAATAACGAATGCTAAACCGAAGAACTAAGCTTGTGCTTCTACCGATTCGGCCAGCAAGGTAAGTTCATTAGCCGCTGCTTCAACCATTCCCCCAGTAATATGAAACACCTGTTCTCCGTCGGTACTTCTAACCGTTACCGTACCAGCTTGAAGAGTGGATACTATTGGGGCGTGATTGGTTTTAATTTCAAAACTACCTTGAGTACCGGGCATTTGAACACCTGATACCTCTCCTTCAAAAATAGAGCCTTCAGGTGTGAGTATTTTTGCCTTAAATGTAGACATCATTAGGCCTCAGCAGATTCCGATAACATTTTTTCGCCTTTTTCAATGGCTTCTTCAATATTACCAACCATATAGAAGGCACCCTCAGGCAAGTGATCAAGTTCACCGTCAATAATCATTTTCACCCCTTTAACCGTCTCATCGATTTTAACGTATTTACCAGGAGCGCCCGTAAACTGTTCGGCAACGAAAAATGGTTGCGATAAGAATCGTTGCACACGGCGAGCGCGACTCACCACAAGTTTATCTTCATCAGAAAGTTCGTCCATCCCCAAGATTGCAATGATGTCTTGCAAATCTTTGTAGTTTTGGAGTAAGGTAGTGGTACGACGAGCGGTAGAGTAGTGCTCTTCACCCACAACTTTAGGATCAATGATTCGAGAGGTTGAATCAAGCGGATCTACCGCAGGATAAATACCAATCTGAGTAAGTGCTCTAGAAAGTACTGTAGTGGCATCCAAGTGAGTAAATGTGGTTGCAGGCGCGGGATCGGTTAAGTCATCGGCAGGTACATATACCGCTTGAACAGATGTAATAGAGCCTTTCTTGGTAGAAGTGATACGCTCTTGCATCGCCCCCATCTCAGTAGCCAATGTTGGTTGGTAACCCACGGCAGAGGGCATACGTCCAAGTAGTGCGGATACTTCTGATCCAGCTTGAGTAAATCGAAAAATATTATCAATAAACAACAGAATGTCTCTAGAAACCTCATCTCTAAAATATTCAGCGACCGTTAATCCAGAAAGCGCTACACGTGCACGAGCTCCAGGAGGCTCATTCATCTGACCAAATACCAAAGTAGCTTGTGATTCCTTAAGCTTGTCTTCATCTACTTTCGACAAGTCCCATTCTCCTTTTTCCATGGATTCTTTGAACTCATCGCCATAATTGATAACACCAGATTCAATAAATTCACGAAGAAGGTCATTTCCTTCACGAGTTCGCTCACCTACACCCGCAAATACCGAGAGGCCACCATGCTGCTTGGCAATGTTGTTGATTAATTCTTGAATAAGTACGGTTTTACCTACCCCAGCACCTCCAAAAAGACCAATTTTACCCCCTTTTGCATAAGGACAGAGCAAATCTACTACCTTAATTCCCGTCTCAAGCATTTCAGTTGATGTGGCTAGCTCATCAAACTCAGGTGCTGCGCGGTGAATTGGATAGGCGTTCTTTCCCTCGGGTTGTTTAATTCCATCAATGGACTCGCCCACAACATTGAACAGACGGCCTCTAATATCCTCACCAACCGGCATGGCAATGGCTTTACCCGTATCAACAACCTCAGTCCCACGCACTAAGCCTTCCGTAGAGTCCATAGCAATCGTTCGAACACGGTCTTCACCAAGATGCTGTGCTACCTCTAGAAATAGTGTAGAGCCGTCTGAGTTCTTGATGGTCAATGCATTGAGAATTGCTGGCGTTGTGCCGTTTGAAAAGTCTACGTCTACTACTGGGCCGATTACCTGAGCCACTGTTCCTTTATTCATGAGCAAATAGTATTTATTTAATAGGTATGAGCATTTATGTCGTAATATCAATAAATGTTTTATAGACTTATAAAGATAGACAGAACTGATTTAAAGGGCAACGAAAAAGGCTAAGAAATGCATCCTACAGAAAAGCTACGAATCTCATTTTTGAGCAACCGTTTTTAAAGGTGAAATGGGGACATTTTAGCTTTTTAGATTAGCAAATACCTCTTGAATATCCTATCTTGTGAATTCGGTTATATTGAGAATTAAATTATTCTCTCTAGACCGCTAAATCATTAAAGGTGAATTGATTTCGCCTTTTTTTATTGTCCCAGAACCTAACCCCTACTCCATTGGAAACGTATCTAAACGAGCGCAGTGCCAGTGTCGATATTCTAATTCATTTCGACCAACATAAGAAACTAGACTATTCAATCTCTAACGAACTAGAAGCTAGAGAGCGCGCTCAAGTTCGTGAATACGTGCAGAGTATTCTGAGAAAAAGAAGCTATTTAGATTTCATTATCGATCATTATGCCACCATCGATGTTGATGAAATGAAAGTAGAATTAAAGAACATGCTTCGTTTAGGTATCTATGACATGCTGTTTATGGATAGCACCCCCGATTACGCCGCAATTAATGAGGCAGTAGAATTGGGCAAAGCCAAAATGGGTTCAAAAACGGGAGATCTTATCAATGCTATTTTAAGAAATTTACAAAGAGATCTAGATCAACTCCCAAAACCCCAATTCAAAAACCGTACTAAACTAGTCGCAACGACTTTTTCTCATCCTGAATGGTTGGTAAAACGATGGAGTGCTCGATTTGGTGAGCGTGAAGCATTTCAATTGATGCAAGCGAATAATGCTCGACCCAGCTATTACATCCGTGTCAATACGATGAGAACCAGTTTGGAGAATTTCGAATTGCGAATGAACAAACTTGGAGTTGAATTCGAAGCCAGTGACTGGCTACCCAATTTCTACAAGGTAGACTCCGTTCAACCCTTTATAGAAAAAGGACTCTTAAAAAAAGGGATTTGTCAGGTACAAGATATTGCTGCTGGCTTTGCGCCATTTATTCTTGACCCGCAACCTGAAGAAAAAATTTATGACCTCTGTGCCGCACCCGGAACCAAATCCATCATGATATCAGATCTTACAGAAGGAAAAAGCGATATACTAGCCGTGGATATATCTGGAGAACGACTTGAGAAATTAGCTGAAAATGCGCTCAATTATGGGGCCGAAAACATCAAGATTCGTAGAGGGGACATTCTCGAGTTATCCCTACCCTTGGCAGATGCTGTGCTATTAGATGCTCCTTGTACAGGAACTGGTGTATTGAGTAAACGAGCCGATCTGCGCTGGAAACGAGATGAGCAAGGACTCAACAATGCAGTAGAATTGCAGGAACAACTGCTTGAAGAGGCTGCTAACATGGTCAAAAGAGGTGGACGTTTGGTGTATTCAACCTGTAGCATTGAGCCCGAGGAGAATATGCAGCAAATTGAAAAATTCTTAGAAAAATACCCCAGTTTTGAACTTCAACCCCTAGAAGATTTTTTACCAGAAGAGGTACTCAGCCACGATGGTCTTGCCTATCAAACCCTACCTCACAAGCATGATTCCGATGGACATTTTGGAGTGCTACTAATTAGGAAACAATAGGATTTAACGTGGCTAAACAGGAAATACCCGCTCAGTACCAACATAACGAAGTAGAGAATAAATGGTATGATTACTGGGACCAACAAGGTTATTTTCATTCCGAAGTTGATCATTCTCGAAAACCTTTTACGGTGGTCATCCCTCCTCCTAACGTGACGGGAGTTTTACACATGGGGCACATGCTGAACAATACGATTCAGGATGTGTTAGTGCGCAAAGCCCGTATGGATGGTTACAACGCATGTTGGGTACCGGGAACCGATCATGCTTCTATTGCCACAGAAGCAAAAGTCGTACGTAAACTTCGCGAGCAAGGAATAAAAAAGAGTGATTTAGACCGAACTGAATTCCTGGAACACGCCTGGGATTGGACCCGCACACATGGAGGTATTATCCTTGATCAGCTAAAAAAATTGGGGGCCAGCTGTGATTGGCAAAGAACCCACTTCACAATGGATGAGCGATATTCCGAAAGCGTCATCGATGTGTTCATTGACTTGTACAAAAAAGGTAACATATACCGTGATGTACGAATGATTCATTGGGATCCCTCCGCACTTACGGCATTAAGTGACGAGGAGGTTATCTATAAGGAGGTTCAATCAAAACTCTTTTACATACGCTACGATTTAGTAGATGATCAAGAACAACCCACAGGTGAGTACTTCACCATAGCTACTACTCGTCCAGAGACTTTGCTTGGCGATACGGCCGTATGTGTTCATCCCGATGACCCGCGTTTCCAATCTTTCCACAATCGTAAGGTAAGGGTTCCTATTGTCAACAGAATTGTACCCGTGATTACGGATGACTATGTAGACCCAGAATTTGGCACAGGGTGTTTAAAGGTTACCCCTGCTCACGACATCAACGACTACGAACTGGGAAAAAAATACGACTTAGAGATTATCGATATTTTCAACCCAAATGGTACTCTCAATGAACACGGTGGATCATATGAGGGCATGGATCGATTTGAACTTCGAAAACAAATCGCTCACGATTTAGAACAGATTCAAGCCCTTATCAAGGTAGAGGATTATGTAAACAAGGTGGGATTTTCTGAGCGAACAGATGCGGTTATTGAACCAAGGTTATCCCTACAATGGTGGGTAAGTATGAAGGAATTATCTTCACCGGCGCTTACCCATGTAATGGATGACACCATTCGCTTTCATCCCGAGAAATTCAAAAATACCTATCGCCATTGGATGGAGAACATCAAAGATTGGTGCATCTCTAGACAACTTTGGTGGGGACATCAAATACCCGCCTACTATTATGGAGATGGGCCAGAGGACTATGTAGTTGCCAAGAATACCGAAGAGGCTTTGAAATTGGCTATTGAAAAATCTGGTCGAAATCAGCTAACAACCCAAGAGTTACGCCAAGATGAAGACGTACTAGACACCTGGTTTTCATCTTGGTTATGGCCTATTTCTGTTTTTGAAGGTTTTTACAGCGAAGAAGAAGTAGACTATTACTACCCTACGCAAGATTTGGTAACTGCCCCAGAAATCATGTTTTTCTGGGTGGCACGGATGATAATTGCAGGCTACGAATATCGTCAAGCACCCCCCTTTCAAAACGTATACTTCACAGGAATTGTACGGGATAAGCAAGGCAGAAAAATGAGCAAGAGTTTAGGAAACTCTCCAGATCCTCTTGATCTTATTGACCAATATGGCGCCGATGGTGTTCGGATGGGGATGCTTTTTGCCACTCCTGCAGGTAATGACTTACCATTCGACGAATCACTGTGCGGCCAAGGAAGAAAGTTTTCGAACAAGATCTGGAATGCCTTCCGATTTTTGACCATGCAAATGGACCCCCAGCAGGAGTATACCCCTCATGTAACTATTGACACCCAAAATGTAGTTGATGTATGGTTCATGAATCGACTCAATGAGACCATTCTCGGGGTAGAAAAGGATTTTAAACAGTATCGAATCAATGACGCTTTAAAAAAGGTTTATGCCCTAATATGGGACGATTTTTGTGATTGGTATATCGAACTAAATAAGGCAAACTACGGTGAATTTCCTCCTGTTGAGCGTGTAAATCTTGCCCTAGGCTTTTTTGAACAAATGATGAAATTACTTCATCCTTTCATGCCTTTTATCAGTGAAGAAATATGGCAGTACATACAACAAAGAAGTGCTGAGGAAGCTCTATGCATCAGTTCTTGGCCCACGACTTTTGAGATTCCACACACCGAGCTTAATCCTTCTCTATTCGAAACTTTACAACAATTTATTTCAGCGATTCGAAACGTTCGAGCAGAAATGAATATCTCACCAAAAAAAGAGTTGAGTATTAGCATAAAAGCAGAGAATGAGGATTTGGCCAAGGCATTAGCTTCAAATCTTTGGGTTATTCAAAAAATAGAAGCGGTAAAAGTAGAGGCGGTTTCTATCGATGCTACTCCCCTGAATCAGTCGACCAGTGTACTTATTAATACCTCAGAGCTATTTATTTCGCTCGAGGGTATGATTGATTTAGACAAAGAAAAAGAAAAATTACACCAAGAACTTGAACGTTTAAAGGGTTTTTTACGTGGCATTCAAGCTAAATTAAATAACCAAAAATTTGTAGAAAACGCACCTGATCACGTCGTACAAAACGAACGAAATAAGGAATCAGATACCTTACAAAAGCTATCTAGCTTAGAGGAGCAACTACAGCAACTAGAGCGCTAGCGGATGAAGAGCTTTACCCTATCCTCTGAACAAGCTCCTAAGCCATCCTTTTTAGACGGGTTGAACCCACAGCAAAAAGAGGCCGTAACTCACACCAATGGCCCTCTACTCATTGTGGCTGGTGCCGGTTCGGGCAAAACGCGGGTCTTAACCTTTCGAATCGCCTACTTACTGCAACAATTTAAAGCTGCCCCACAGGAAATCCTTGCCCTAACCTTTACCAACAAAGCAGCTCGCGAAATGAAAGAGCGAATTGTGAGCTTGATTGGAGACTCGGCCCATCAGTTGTGGATGGGAACCTTTCATTCCGTTTTTTCCAGAATTCTTCGGGTTGAAGCACAAGCCCTCGGCTTCGGTAAAGATTTTACCATCTATGACACCTCAGATGCCGAAACACTCATCAAGCAAATACTTCAAGAGTTAAATTACGATCCAAAGCAAATCAAGCCTAGGACGATACAGTACAAAATAAGTGATGCTAAAAATCAGTTGGTATCCCCCGAACTCTATGCCAAAAAATTTATCGGATCTACTCTAGATGATATTACGGCGAAGGTGTATAAAATCTATCGACAGCGATTAAAAGAAAGCAATGCTATGGATTTTGATGATTTATTAGTGCTTCCTATTGAACTCTTCGAAAAAGATCCAACTATTTTAGAAAAGTACCAGAATCGCTTTCGATATGTACTCATCGATGAGTACCAAGACACCAACCATGCCCAATACAAGGTGACTCAACTCCTATCTCAGAAACATCGGAATTTGTGTGTCGTTGGAGATGATGCTCAGAGTATTTATTCGTTCCGTGGAGCCGATATCAGTAATATCCTCAACTTCCAAAGTGATTATTCCGATGCTCATCAGGTACCTCTGGAGCAAAATTACCGTTCCACCAAATCCATTCTTAAATGCGCAGATTCCATTATCAAAAAAAATGAAAAGCAGCTAGAAAAAAATCTTTGGACTGAAAAAGAGTACGGAGAACCTATTGTTCTGTTAGAAAACTATGACGAACGGGATGAAGCCAACAGAGTCGCACAGTACATTCAAAAAGTAAAAGGCCAAGAAGGGCTCAACTTCAATGATTTTGCGGTACTGTATCGAACCAACTATCAGTCCAGAGTATTAGAGGAGGCTTTCCGACGGCATAAAATAGACTACCAACTTATAGGTGGTCTTTCGTTTTATCAGCGCAAAGAAATTAAGGATGTTCTAGCTTACCTTAAACTCTTAGTAAACCCCTACGACGAAACCAACCTCATCAGAATCATTAATGAGCCATCCAGAGGGATTGGACAAAAATCCATCAACGATATTAGAGCAAGTGCAAGGAAAGATGGCATTAAAGTATGGGACCTTTTAGAACAGGTGGAAGAAACCACCATCTATCGACCAGCAAAGCAACGCATTCGTGAATTTGTAGACATGATGAATTCCTTTAGAGATTCTTTAGATGCGCAGGCTCCTCTTCATCAGCTCACTCGTGAGCTACTAGACAAATCGGGATATATGAAGATGCTAATAGATGAGCAAACACATGAATCTTTGATGAGAAGGGAAAACATCTTGGAATTTATAAATGCGATCAGCTATTACGAAAAGCAGCAAAAAAATCCATCCCTAAGTGCTTTTCTACAAGAAATTAGCTTGATAACCGACTCAGATAAATTCGATGAAAACAAACCGGCCGTTACATTAATGACCGTTCATGGTTCTAAGGGTTTGGAATTCCCCGTTGTATTTGTGGTTGGCTTAGAGGAAAATCTCTTTCCTGTGGGCGCTAAAGAGGGATTTGATGTAGATATTGAAGAAGAACGCCGTCTATTTTATGTAGCCATCACCCGCGCACAAGAACGTTTGTATTTCAGCCATTGTAGTAGTCGATTCAAATACGGGGAAGAACAGCGGCAAATGCGTTCCCGTTTTATTGATGAAGTGGATGCCTCCGTCGTAAGAACCGAAACCGGAGCCACCATTAGACAACGCAGTGATCGATTTGTTCCTACTTCTACTTATCGTGATCAAGAACGCTCCACCCACTACTCAAGTATGTCCTCAACATCGGGCACCATAGAATATGATATACCAAATACCGGACCTTCCTATAAAAGCTATTCCTCGTTGGGTAATATTGATTATGATTTGAACGAGGGAACGGATCCCTTTGTAGTAGGTGCTCAAGTGGTACATCAGAAATTTGGCTTAGGTAAAATAATGAGTCGAACTGGAAGTGGAACCCAGACAAAAGTTATTGTATTTTTTAAAGACCGAGGTCAAAAAAAGCTCATGCTTCAAGCCGCTCCCCTGTCAATTATAGATTGATTTTTCGGGTTGAAACCGAGCATTAATCCCCTTATATGCTACGAGATTTAATTCATTTAGCTAAACAAAGCGTTTACATTCTACTAGTATTCTTTATCATAATAGGTGTGAATATTGGGACCTGGGGATGGGCGAACGCACAAGTGAATAATTCAACATTGACGGATAGGCACCATGCACCTCAAAGCATGTTAACCACCAGCCTTTCGTCCAAAAATCTTAGTATCCCGGCATTTTCACGACAGCCTAGTCAGTTTTTTTACTATTCAAAACCGAAATGGAAGGTGCAATTTGGGGGGATTCATCTAACAAGCCCTAGTATATCCCCTAATAACCAAGCCTATCCCTCTCTATCCAACTGGCTGAACACTTTTGCAGATGATAAATCTAGTTCCCAGATTACGCCAATTGATATCAGGGATTGGGTAGAAAGATTATTTGAGACTAACCATAGTGAATCTTCGTTCCAAAAAAACATAGAATATGATGTACTCGATCTCATGTTTCAAAATAATCAGGTATCCCTTGGTGTTATAGCCGAATACAGGAGCCTCAATCAATTTACATTAGGAAGAGCGTGGTTTGAATCAACATGGGTAGCCAACAATAATGACCTCTTACAGAATCAAAACCTAAGCCAAAAAGGAGCAAATTTTTTTAGTATTGGTCTTAATTACTCTGAAAAATGGGACGTTTTAACGAATAATTCATCAAGGTCTGATGTGTTAAGTATCGGTTTTAGTCCAAGGTTGTTATTTGCAGGTGACCTGCAGTTATATAAGTTGACTCGAAATAATATGAGTAGTAATCAAAAGCTACACTCAGAGAGTTCTGTACAAGTTTCCGGTTCTTCTCAAGATGCAATTGTCCAATTAATCAGTGGTAAAACGTTGGATGAAATAGAGATTAACCGTAATCCTTTATTACCTACAACTACCGATGCCTTTAAGCAGGGTTTAGGATATGGAATCGATATTGGCGTGAGCTATCTATTAAATATAGGTAATGAAACTTCCTTGGCTACAGATCTTAGCACCCCCTTAGAAAAGGTATTAGGCCTAGTATTAAACATAACCGATATAGGGTACATTCATTATAAGGATGTATCTACTTTATCCATTCCATTCGAACAAATTGATGGCCCAAAAGACGGACTCATTCCTCACATTCCAAATGATCTACTCAATCCTTATGAGGGTAAGACCCTTGATTTTTTTAGATATTTAGACGTCATCGATGATCTAAATCAACTCCTTCAAAATGACGAAACTCGCCAATCCTTAGATGTTATCTTACCGACCAAGGCAGCCTTAGGCATGATGCTACTTTGGAATAAGTGGCGTATTCAAACATCCATTGAATACTCATTTTTTGATACTATTGGAAGTATACCCTCATGGAGTTATCAAGGGCAACTTAGTATTGAGCCCATTGATCACGTTATCATTTCCAGTGGATATAAAAGTTCTACGGTATGGGCAGATGAAGTACATTTAGGCATTGGTATTAGCATAAAGAACACTCAAATAGCCGTAAAAAGTCACTTAAGCCCTTCTCATGGCGCTGGAGATTTGCTACCTCAACACTACAGTTTTAGTGGTATTAGTATCCTGAGATAATTATTTGGTTATCCAAACCAAGTACTAGTAGTTTGGATACCTGTACTGACATTTCGCCAAGGAAATAGATTCCCCTCCTGACACTACGGTTGAATTATGACCTTTTGTAACCGCTAGAAACTTTGGCGCATTTATTGCATGATTACTAAGCGTATAACTATCACTAAAGTATTATTCGATTTGAACAATTTTTTTGATTCACCTGAAGACCATTTAGAAGACTTCGAACAAGCCATACCTCTGATGTCAGAAGAAGAGGAACGAGCACTCACAGAATCCGAAGTACCTGAGCAGCTCCCCATATTACCCTTAAAAAATACGGTATTATTTCCTGGAGTCGTGGTTCCCATTACCGTAGGTAGAGATCGTTCCCTTAGATTGGTCAAAGAGGCGTACGAGAACGACAAAATCATTGGCGTCGTAACTCAAAAAGATATGAATGTGGAAGAGCCTGATTATGAGGATTTGCATAAGGTAGGTACCGTAGCTCAGATTCTAAAACTCATCAAAATGCCCGATGGCAGTAGAAGTATAGTAATTCAGGGAAAGTCATTATTCCAAATTGAGGAATTCACCCAAGAGCAACCTTATTTCAAAGCAAAAACTATTTCCTATCCAAAGGAAATGGACATTGAAGGAGTTGAATTAGATGCTTCTGTTCGAAATATTAAAGAAACGGCGGCGAATATAATTAACAAATCTCCAAATATTCCATCAGAAGCTGCTGTCGCTGTCAATAATATAAATAGCCCTGTTTTTCTACTTAACTTCATCGCCTCTAATTTGAATGTTGAATTATCGGAAAAACAACGTCTTTTAGAATCCCAGAAATTCTCAGAAAATCTAAGCGATGTCATGAGCTTACTCGAACAAGAGTTACAAGTTCTAGATGTGAGTGAACGGATAAGGTCAAAGGTTAAGTCGGATATAGACGATCAACAAAGAGAGTTTTTCCTCAGACAGCAAATGAAAGCAATTCAAGAGGAATTAGGCGAGGATGCCGAACAACAGGATATTCAAATCTTACGGGACAAATTAGCGGACAAAGAACTGCCGGAATATGCACGTGAGGTTGCTGAAAAAGAATTACAACGCTTAGAAATGACCCCAAGTGCCTCACCTAACTATGGGATAATTCACTCCTATGTAGAATGGATTCTAGATTTACCTTGGAATGATTTTTCTGAGGATAAACTGGATCTCGTGCATGCAAAAAAGGTATTGGATGAGGATCACTATGGTTTACAGAAGGTAAAGAAGAGAATCCTTGAATATTTAGCCGTTTTAAAATTAAAAGACGATATGAAGGCCCCTATTCTCTGTTTTTACGGCCCTCCAGGAGTTGGAAAAACATCTCTTGGGAAATCAATTGCAAAAGCCTTAAATAGAGAATTTGAACGTTTTAGTCTTGGGGGTATTCGAGATGAAGCTGAAATCCGAGGCCATCGTAGAACCTATATTGGAGCACTTCCCGGTCGAATACTTAGGGCCATGAAGAAAGCAGGTAAAGGAAATCCTGTAATCATGCTCGATGAGATCGATAAAGTAGGTGCTGATTATCGAGGAGATCCTACCTCAGCTCTTTTAGAGGTATTAGATCCCGAGCAAAATGACACGTTTAGTGATAATTACTTGGAATTAGAATATGACTTGTCTCGAGTTCTTTTTATTGCAACTGCCAACAGTCTAGAAACTATTCCTGCTCCTCTCAGAGATCGTATGGAAATCATAAGTATTAGTGGATATACGCAGGAAGAGAAATCCGAAATCGCTAAGACCTATCTATTACCTAATCAAATCAATGAAAATGGTTTAACTCAAGATCAACTAAGTATAGATTCTAATAGCATCGCTAAAATAATTGATGAGTATACCCGCGAATCAGGGGTTAGAAACCTGGATAGAGAAATAGGTTCAATTTGTAGGGGTGTTGCAGCTAAGGTTGCCTATGGTGAACTCGATAAAACAAACATTAGCCCTAGTGAAGTAGAAGAATATCTGGGGAAACCAAAGTTTCAAAAAGATTTAGCAGAACGTACCCAAGTGCCTGGTGTTGCCACTGGTTTAGCTTGGACGCCCTTCGGAGGTGATATTCTGTTTATAGAGGCCAGTGTAAGCCCTGGTAGTGGTAAATTAAACATCACCGGACAGCTTGGGGATGTCATGAAAGAATCTGCTCAATTAGCCCTCTCCTATCTTAAAGCCCATAGTACAGAGCTTAGCATCCCAGAACAGGTTTTCACCCATTGGGATATCCATTTACATGTACCTGCAGGTGCAACACCAAAAGACGGACCTTCAGCTGGCGTTTCAATCATGAGTGCCTTAGCTTCTATTTTCACTCAGAGAAAAGTGAAGGGAACCATCGCCCTTACAGGTGAAATAACGCTGAGAGGTCTTGTTCTGCCCGTTGGTGGAATTAAAGAAAAAGTATTGGCGGCTAAACGTGCAGGGATACAAGAGGTGGTACTTCCGAAAAAGAATGAAAAAGATGTCGCTGATATTGAACCAGAGGTCATTGGAGATTTAGTCATCTCTTATGTCGAAAGAATGGATGAAGTATTGCCTAAGTTACTGGAAAAGAATAGTATTCAAGACCCAGAAACCTTCTTTTTCCGCGCTACAGATTCCAAGAAATAAATGTGCCCAATTAACCGCTCTGATATACTTTCTGCTCGCGTTGTAAAATCAACGGGTTCTTGGTATGAAATTATAGATTCCAAGGCCAATACGTATTCCGCAAGACTTAGAGGAAAGTTTAGGCAAGACACGAAAGAGGTTACTAATCCAATCGCTGTTGGAGATGAGGTACTGTTTGAACAGAATGAAGACGGAACCGCCCAAATAACCGAAATACTAGAACGCAAAAATTTCCTTCCTCGAAAAGCCACTCATGACCGACGAGGGCACCAAATCCTAATAGCCAATATTGATTATGCTATTGTAGTAGTTTCAATATCACAACCTCAATACAAAACAGGATTTATCGATCGATTTCTAGTGAGTTGTGAGGCCTATGGAATTGAGCCCATAATCATTATGAATAAATGGGATTTATCTCTTCAAATCCCAACAGATGAGATTTATTTTCATAGTAATCAGTATGAGAAGCTAGGATATAAGGTCTTTCACACCAGCATTCAAACACCAGAAACCTTAGAACCACTGAGATTACTAATCAAAGATAAGTTGAGTGTATTCATCGGACCTTCCGGTGTTGGAAAAACTAGCTTACTCAATCTGATCGATCCATCTTTGGAGGAAAAAACATCTGAAATTTCAGACTATTCGAATAAAGGTAAGCATACCACCACATTTGCAAAATTGGTCCCACTTCCCTTTGGAGGGTACTTAGCAGATACGCCTGGCATACGAGAATTTGGTTTATATAATATTCAAGACTGGGAATTATCACTTTACTTTCCTGAGATGCTTGAGGCACGTACAAGATGCAAATTTAGTACTTGTACCCATATTCATGAACCCTCTTGCGGTGTTTTAGAACTAGTGGATAGCGGCAAGATTGAAGCATTCCGCTATCTGTCCTATATGAATATTATTGAATCGTTAGTCGAGCCTTGAGTTGATCATCAAAGGTTTAGATTCTAGCAAGAGTTTCGCTATATTTTACTTGATCATAAAACTGGTATAAAGTAGGAAGTCATAGCTTCTCTTTTTATCACAAAATTTATCTTAGGTATGAAAAAATACATCATCGGTTTAATTGTTGTTTTGGGAGTAATTTCACCCCTCAAAGAATCGCACGCCCAACTAAAAGAAATTGAACAATTTTTAGATGCAGGAGGAGATAACGTTGATGCCTTAACTCAAGCATATCTAAGTCCTCTACCCAATGGAATCATATCGGGCCTCAATTCAGGATGGACCACAAAGGCCAAACCAACCAAATCACTAGGCTTTAGCCTTCAGATTCGTGGCGCTGTTGCCACGGTTCCTAATCTTCAAAAAGAATTTGATGCTTCTACCATTGGGCTCCAAGGCATACAAGTGAGTCAAGGGGCTTCAAGTACTATTGCAGGACCCAATACTTCAGGACAGACGCTTACGCTTCCGGATAATTCGACCATTACTCTACCCCAAGGCACCAATTTTCCCTACATCCCAACCCCCATGGTTCAAGCCAATCTAGGGTTGTTTTTAGGTACTGATGTTACGGTAAGATATGTTCCAGAAGTCGATTTGTTAGACTATGGTTCAGTTGCCCTAACGGGTGTTGGTGTAAAGCATGATTTAAACCAATGGATCCCAGGTGGTAAACTCCTTCCAATAGATCTAACTGTGATGGCGGCTTTCACTCAATTCAATATGAATGCTAATCTTAGCTTTAATGAAGGTGCCACTGACCAACGAGTTGAATCTACTACTGAAGCAATGGTTGCAAATATTTTGGTTGGTAAAACCATTCCTTTTCTATCGGCTTATGCTGGAGTTGGATATCAATCGGGTAGTTTTGAATTGAATATGTTAGGAGATTATGTTCTAGGATCAGGAATAGCACAAACTACACTTACCGATCCTGTATCCTATACACAAGATTATGAAGGCGGAATTCATGTTCTAGCAGGTGCACAATTCAAGCTGGGTTTTTTACGGATCTTTGGTGAAGTAACCACGGCTGAGTACACAACATTCAACGGTGGAATTGGAATCGGCGTCAGAAACTAAACAAGAGTAATACAGAGTTTTAGCTCTAATTTGACCGCTCTAATACCGGATTTTCAACTAGTTCATCACGCTCTACAAGTCCGTCTCTAAGTCGAACGACTCTACGTGAATACTCAGCAATCTCGTTTTCATGAGTTACGAGAATAATGGTATTTCCTGCCCGATATAATTCCTCAAAAAGGAGCATAATTTCATCACCCGTTTTCGTGTCTAGGTTACCAGTAGGCTCATCTGCTAATAAGATGGAAGGTGAATTGACCAACGCTCTAGCAATGGCGACTCTTTGACGTTGCCCACCTGAAAGTTCATTGGGTTTGTGATCCATTCGATCACCCAATCCAACCTTATCCAATACTTCCATCGCTCGCTCTTTACGCTCTTGACTTTTTACACCAGCATAAATCAAAGGTAGTTCAACATTCGCTAAACAACTTGTTCTTGGCAATAAATTAAACGTTTGAAAAACGAAGCCAATCTCACGATTTCTTACTTCTGCAAGTTCAGCATCATTCATTTGGCTCACATGATTACCATTCAATATGTACTCACCACTAGAAGGGGTATCGAGGCAACCAATCATATTCATGAGTGTTGATTTACCAGATCCAGAAGGCCCCATGATCGCAATATATTCATTCCGTTTCACCTCTAAGCTAACACCAGCTAGAGCACGAACTTCCGTATCCCCCATTTGATACACTCGGGTTAGATTACTAATCTGTATAACCGCTTCACCTTTTGGATTACTCATTTTCCCCCTCCTGCTGCTCTGCAATAACAACGGCATCATGATCTTTTAGAGTACGAGATAAGGTTCTGTAACTACCCGTTACGATAAGTTCACCTACATCTATTCCACTGGAAATTTGAATATTTGAATTATCTGAAATTCCTGTTTCAACTTCCTTTCTAAGTGCAACTCCATCCGTAACCACAAAAACTACTTTCCTTATATCTTCCTTCTTTACATTTAACCTTGCCTCATCCTCTCGATCAGTTTCTGCAGTAGATCCTGCTCCCGTACTTTCACTATTCTCATCAAGAGAAAAATCACGTACCGTTACCGCTTGAATAGGAACAGAAACCACATTAAAAGCCGTTTCTGTCTCAATATCTACACTAGCAGACATACCCGGCTTAAAGTTAGGCACCGGCAGAACATTAGAAATCTCCTGAGTTGCATTGGCAACTAATTCTGCTCCCCCTTGCCCGAGATTATGAGGAGTTACTATTCTTACCTTCACTTTATAATTGGTGATCTGCTCATTTGTACCTGCACCTGAAATTCTAGCTGAATTAGCGATTTCAGTTACTACTCCATCAAATATCCGTTCGGGATAGGCATCCACTTCAATCCTAGCAGTATCGCGTAACGCTACGTTGACGATATCATTTTCATTGACTTCAACTTCAACCTCCATTCGATCAAGCAGGGATATACGCATCATTTCGGTACCTGCCATTTGCGCATTACCCAAGACACGCTCTCCTTCTTCTACGGTTAAACCTGTAACGGTTCCATCTTGTGGGGCTCTTATTACCGTTTGTTCTAATTCCTCTTGGGCTTGTCTAAGTTGGGCTTGAGCACTTTCAATTTGATATTCAGCAGCTTTTAAACTTGCCTTTTGAGCCTCCCAATTCGATCGGGTTTGTATAAACTGTAACTCAGAAATCAATTCTTTTGAGAACAGTTCTTTATCTCGAGTATAAGTAGCTTCAGCCTGTATCAAAGCAGCTTTAGTCTGTTCCATACGTGCTTTTTGGGTAAGTAATGCTGCATTTAAATTATCTATTCTGGCCTGATAGATATCAGGTTTGATTCTAACCAACAATTCATCTTTACGAACAAAATCACCTTCTTGAACGGCTAACTCAATTATTTCACCAGATACATCCGGACGTATAATTACTTCTACTTCGGGTTGAATTTTTCCAGAAGCCGAAACCTGCTGAGTAATGGTGGCGTATTTAGCAGTTTGAACTTCTACTTCTATTTCCGTGCCTGATTCTCCAATAACACCAAACTGTTTTAGTGCAAACACTATGAGTAAAACACTAATGAGTCCAACGGATGTATAAATGAGAGTTTTGTTATTAGCCGACTTTTTTTGTGATGACATGGGTTTGGTTAGAATATGGATATTTCTTAAAAAATAGAGTCACCCTTCAATTTTCCAAGATAGAAATCCACTAGTTTTTCCTGAAAAATTAGGTTGTAAAGTGATTGCGTGTAGCTGGAGCGGGCACTCACAAATGAAGCTTGTGCCTGTGTTAACTCGATTAGGGTACTAGCACCTACATTATAACGTTCTTGCTGGGTTTCAAAGGCCTTTTCTGAAGCCAATAAAGATTTTTCTGAGGCTTCTAATTGTTTCACATAAGAGCTGTAATCATTATATGCTTGGGTAACTTCTTGTATCACCTGCATGCGAGAGTTGTCTAAATTTAACTCCGCATTTTTTACTTGAATTTGAGTCGATTGTATAGAATAGAGTCTATTCCAATTGTTAAAAATAGGTAGGTTAAAGGACAATCCAAGAGATCGGTTAACCTGTTGATCAAAAAACTGATCTGAGAAATTCACATCTTGACCCGCAATAGAATACTGATCAGAATACCTAGAGGAAACGCTTGCCGAAGCATTTATGGAAGGTAATAATGAGTTTTTATTGATCTGCAATTGATACTTCAAAGCAGCTATACTCGCCTCGGTACTTAATATATCACTTCGAGTTGTGAGTGCCTCATCAATGAGCGATCTTAAATTCACATCCATCCATGGAAGGTCATTAAGCTCTAATTCAGGTACTTCAAAATCATACTGCCCAAGGGGGT
>JAYPDB010000025.1:8947-18392 GCA_038125045.1 Bacteroidota bacterium | reverse complement strand
TGGACCTCAGATCCCATGATGCAGATCCATCATTAAAGGCCCCCTTATGCTCGATGGTTCGAACTAATTCACCCCGAATGTTAAATATCCGTATAGTACAGGTTCGCGGCAGATTGAAAAATTCAATTTTGCGCTCACCACGTCCAATGGAACCGCTGGCTCGTTCCCACGATGCCGCTCCCAAATAAGGATTGGGTGCCACATAAATATCATCGAGTTGATCTTTGGCTAATTCCGTATCAACCGTTTGATTTCTCATGGTAAACTGGAAGATGTCGTCGCTACCAAATTGACGCGATGTACTAATTCGAATCTTATCACCCACGGAAGGAAGTACATCTTTGGCATCCCCATTATCGAGGATGTTAATCATAAATCGATACTTCACCCGATTTCTCTCGTCTCGTTCAGCTAAGAAAAGTACATCACCTGAATTGAGCTCTTTATTTTCATCCGTATCTGAGATGAAGATATCGGCCTGTTTACCTGTGATTAGGTTGCGAGCAAATATGGGTATGGGGAACCTACTAAAGCCAGCGCCGAACAAAAGAGGTGGAGTGTACGTGCTATCGTCTGGATTTACGAAATACATCTCATAATCATGATCAGTTCGAACAAAGTTGGTCAAGTCACCATTTTTATCTGGGGTAATTGCTAATTCCCAGTTGGTACTTAATCCATCGAGTTCACTTGGATCCAAATTAAAGAGTTCATTTTCCTGCCCTTCATTGGATACCCAGCCTGTTTTTGTAGGTATGATATTACCAGGTGTAGGATTAGTAAAATTCACAATGAAACCATCCACTATTCGAGAAGAGGTAGCAAATGGCGTGGAGCTAACTAATACCTCTCCACCCACTTCTTTTATTTGATAGGTAGTTGTTAACCGTTGGATACCCACATCCGACGCCGAATCAGAAAAACTAACCTCATACAATTTAGTGTCATCGACTAGCTCTTCTACCGCTACGCTAATGGATGCTGATCCAGTACCCGTCCCTTGGGTAACCTTAGATAAATCGGAATCAGTCCCTCCCCCAATAAAACCAGCGGGGTTTGTAGTCGGAATTACGGCCGCCGCATTTATGGACGTGCCTACTACCGCACCAGCACCATTCAGAGCCACTCGGAAGGTGTTCTCTTGTGGGTCAATACCGGGATCATCCCCTCCAGAAGAAGAGATACCACGATCATAGGCCACCAATGCATAGTAGTAAATTTTACCATTGGTCACTTCATTGTCTACATAGTAGTATTGCAGACCGGAATTGGATCCTAAATTGTACACTGCATCGCCTTCTAATACAGGTATCACACCAGAAATATCGTTATCTAAATCCCACTGGGCTAAGGGCTTGTAAAAAGTAGGTGTACCGTTAACATCTGAGATCGTTCGAGCATCACTTAGAAGGTTATTGGTTCCTTTGTATAATTTATATCCTTCAAAATCGAAATCCTGAAGAAAACGATCAAAACTGTTCACAGATAGCGTATCCCATGACAAAACCACTTGCTCGTCACCAGCCACAGCTGTAAGTGTTGGCATAATCGGTGGTTGAGCAAAGTTATAATCAGAGTTATAAATATTTTGAACGGTACGTCTGTTTTTGAAGAAATCATCCTCGTCATTACCAAACAACCAAGACGTAGAGAAAAAGTCGGTAGATTTGGCATCTATTTTGCTTTCAGAGAAGAGTTCAACCTCACCTGAGGTAAATAAGATAAAAGGCTCATCCGCCACTACGGTTGATGGCTCTTCGTAGTCTGGGTTTGAAAACAAGGTGGCAGCAATTCGAGTAAATAACCAAGTATCATCTCTGAGGTTATCGCCACTTTCATAAAATGGCCGGGTGTTAAGATCAAAACCGGTAAGACCAATTTGATCGGACTCATCTACATCCAACTCGTTATAGTTTGGCTCTCCATTGGTTGGTATACCGTCGCCTTCACCCGTGTCTGGACCAGGATAGTTTAAATCAAATGGACCTAAACCATCTGCACCCACATCGTTGTTTAAAGGCTCACCTAGATCCCAAAGACCATTTTTATTGTTATCGGAATAACCAATCCAATCCATATTTTCATCGGTTGTATACCAAACACCCGCTTTATAGGCTGGTCGTTCAGATGGACTTTGGCCATAAAATAGTTCAAACTGAGTAGCATCGTAATTTGCTGAAACGTAATTATCTATTTCAGCAGATGTGGTGAGTACTAAATAGTTTTCAAGAAATCTCGACTCATCCGTTATCCCATCCTGATCATCATCAATTGCATTCGCATCATTGGCAGGTGATTCTAGGAACGCAAAACCTGCATATCCTAATTCATAACGAGATTCCCCTGCATTGGTTGGGTCAGCTAAGCCATCCGAATCCCAACCGTATACCACATCCAAGAACGGATCGTAAGAAGCGTTATCATCCTGCTCATCTTGTCCTAAACCATAATCCACGATTTGTGAGAAAAACAATCGCGTTTGATCACTTTCACTTTTGTTTGTGATACGATAAATAATGAACATCGCATCTTCTGCCAGGATGTTAGCCCACTGGAAAAGTCGTATTTGTGTTTGAAGTCCAAGACCACCCATCGTTGGATCTTCTTCTGGGCTTGGATAGTACACACCAAATCCAGAATGAGCACCTTCGGTTTCGATGCCCACCGCATATTCGTAATCAGAAAAATCATCCATCACATAGTAAGATTCCAAATCGGAACTAGGAAATCGTCCGTCTCTTCCATTCCACGTGCCTGGCCATCCAGAAGCATCTTCTCCTAAACGATCTGGCCAGAAATCAGGCCAACTATCTATATCGTTAGAGAGCGCAGGTACAGGCGCCGAACCCAAGGTAACCGGATCAATACGATTGGGGTTGTTAAAACCGGGTAGTGGTAACCAACCCCATAAATCTCCTGAATAAGGACTAGTTCTTGCTCCCGCTTCACGATAATTAATGATTACGGGGTTCAATAAGGTATCTGCCCTAAAATTAGGGTCATTAATGATGGTGATATAATCATCTAGGGTCTCCACCCTGTCCGATGCAACTGCTTCCACATAAGCAGATACCACGACTCCAATACCATCGATATGACGACCACCCACACCCCGTGGCCAAACGCCCCAAGGCAAATCGTTCCACCGTGAAAGTTCTCCATGATTCCGAAAATTTGTTTCTATTAAATTTCCGTCAATCACTCCTCGAGCAATGTTATCAAATGCCCCTCGGTATACGACGCCGTTTAGAGAGTCGGGTATGGTTTGTTGGGCCTGCAAGCCTACTACTGGTGCAAAAATGAGTAGAACTAAGACGACTGTTTTCAATTTCTTAATCATTCGAGTAGCCATTTTTAAAATTTATAACTTAAACCAACCTTAATTGATCGAGGTGCTCCTCTTCTCGACTGATCGATGTAATATTCACTTAAGGTGTTTAGACCTCCTGGAGTAGTCCCAGAGTTTAGCAAACGTTGCAACTCAGTAGATTCATCCGCTAGACCTGTATCTACGTAAATTCCAAAATGTGGTGCGGTATCAAAAACATTGTCTACCTGTACAAAAAATTCTACATCATGTACCAACGCAGGTGGTTTGTAATAGGCTCGTAGATCCGAATTAAACCACGTTGGGGTATCTTCATTATTAGGTGTCAAAGAAGTGATGTTATTTCGCTCTGAGGTATATGGATTACCAGATTGGAGACTATTAATCGCCGAAAGGGTTAGTCCGAAATCACTATTCCAAGTAAAGGAGTTATTCAAAACATTTCGTCTATCCCAATTTAGTCGATTGATACTGATGATCTCTTCGGCATTGGTCACAAAGCGATTGAATCGTTCGGCAGGATTAGATGCCGATCCACTAGCAAACTGAAGAGTATAATCAATGGTCCAAGCCAATTGACCTTTACCTCGCTCAAAAAGGGATAGGGTAAATCCTTTAACCGTCCCATAATCTATATTTTCTAAGCGCCCAACAGGAACCCCAATGCTTCCACGAACAGCGGTTTGACCTGATAATTCTCGAATATCCTTAGAAAACACGGTTAAATCTATACCCATAGATTCCGAGAGTCCTTGTTGAAGACCCACCTCAAATTGTAGCGTGCGTTCTGGCTCTAAATTGGCATTTCCAATGGTGTAGCTTCCCGCATTTTGTGGTCGATCAAACTCATTATTGGTATAGAGTAAATAAAGTTGAGGAGTTTGGAAAAACAATCCCGCTGAAAATCTCATAACTCCTGTTTCCGATATAGGGAAAGCAACCCCTAAACGAGGACTGAATTGATAAGTAGGATCTGCAGCTTTTCGGTTTGAAACCATTTCTCCCTTTTCAGGATCTAGGATTTCTTCTTCGTTGAATTGAGTAAGGTCGATAGGAACCACAAAATCTGGCTCAAAATAATCGAAACGCAGACCTGCGTTTACAATAAGATTGTCGAACTCAAACTTAACCTGAGAATAGCCTGCCACTTCCCATGGATTCACCTCTAAATTATTGTTAGCAGAAGGATCCGTAGAACGAAACGCGCGCTGAGTAGCCTGGTTCACGCTAACCCCAAAACTTTCGTTATCTAAACTATGAAAACGAGCACTTAATCCGGATTTCCAAAGCACTGTGTTGTTAAGCTGATTGGTATAGTCTGCTACAATTGTTTGACTTCTGGTGATTTCTTGGCTAGAATATAAATCATTCCCTCCCATTGCAAAGGCATAGGCTCCTTGCTGTGAACTTTGAGAAGAAGCCACATATCGCTCATCCAAATCACCGCTTGCACTAACATCATTATATAAATAAGACTCACTTTGATCATCAAGATAACTGTAGGAAAGATTAGCAAAAGCATTATCCCCCATCGTATACCGAAGACCTAGAATATGCGTCTGGTTAGAAAAATAGTAGGGATTAATTCCCTCGGGATTGTACTTAAAGCCATGATTATAGTTTCTACCATCACCAAACTGGTAAAACAAATTATAATCGAGTTTAAGACGACTATTTATTTCATATACAAAAGAACTGTTTAAGGATAAACGCTCTTGTCGGTTTAGAGATACAAAGTCACCCGTACCTGAAGATTGGATGAGCCATGCTGCTGGATTCGCACCACCACTTATATTGGTGCTTTGTCTATCACTTGGCCGAAAGAGATCTCGACCTATCAAGTGTCCATCGTACTTAACAAACCTAAGTGTACTTTGAATACTAAATTTGTCTTTAATGATTGGACCACCAATAGATACCTGATAATCCTGATCGCCTATGGCAGGAGCGGCCTCTGAATATGTATAGGTATCATTGGAAAAATCATAGGCACTCAAAAATATATTCTGATCGGTATTTCTAGTTACAAATTCTAGTTCACGATCACTCACTATACGGCCAGCATATCCCAGAAAACTTCCTGACCAGCTTGGGGTAACTCCTTTGGTCACGATATTAACTACCCCACTCATCGCCTGTCCGTATTCCGCGTTAAACACCCCGCTAATAACTTCGAGACTCGAAACCATGTTTTGCTCTACATCAAAAGACGCTCCGTTGTTAAAGGCATTATTTATGGGAACTCCGTTAACTAAGTACGAAACCTCTCCTTGTCGTCCCCCTCTAAAGTGACCATCAACGATACCTGCTTGTTGATTGATTGCTTCGGATAAACTTACTAATGGTAAGTCTTCTAATTCTTTTGCCGTAACATACGACGTTGTGGTGGTTCGATCTTTTTCCACAATTGGACGTTCGGCTGTAACAATAATTTCTTGGCCTTCAATAGCCTCTTCCACCATGGTGGCATCAATCGTGGTCGTCTTGTCTACAATAACTTCCACTTCTTCGACTTTAACCGTAGCAAAACCTATGTAAGAAAACACAACGGTATAGGTTCCAGGATCTAAGTTGATGATGGTATACTTACCATCTATATCGGTTACCGTACCTCGTGTGGTCCCTTCTATAAATACCTGTACACCTACGAGTGTTTCACCGGAGGCGTCTACCACCGTCCCAGCAATTTTACCCTTTGTACCTGCGTATGCACTTAGAGTGCTTAAAATCATAACCAACGCAAGTGTTCCGAACCAACTAATTACTTTTTTGCACATAGATTTTGGAATTAAAAATAGGGTGCAGTTACAATAACTGCACCCTGATAGTTTGAAATAAACTAATTTTGATTACTTAATAAGCATCATTGTTCTGGACTGTACAAAAATAGGAGTGCTAATTCTGTACACATACATACCTGATGCTAATCATGAAGCATCAAATCTCTGCATGTGATTTCCAGCAGTCATTCGCTCCCCTTGTAGAAGAGTCGCTACTTTCTGACCTAACATATTAAACACTTCCAAAGTTACATTTTCAGCAGTAGCTAAACTAAATTGAATAGTTGTGCTCGGGTTGAATGGATTAGGATAATTTTGCTCTAAAGCGTATCTGTTAGGCTGATCAACAGCGTCTGTTTCATTAGAAACGGAATAGGTAGCGTCTGCACCAACCAGAGCTACAACTTCCCAGTTTGCTGGTGTATTCCACCATTGGGAAGTACTCTTGGAAGACCAAGCATACTGAGCATCACGTCCCGTTGCGTCATTATCATTAATCGCTAACTGGAAAGGTATAGTGGTTACAGCTGTACCTGTAGGCAGATCGAAGTCTTTAGCCCCGGTGTTCACACCACTGAATTCAATGGTACTTAGAACTGTTAGCAAACGATACATTCCAGCCTGAGAACTGTCGCCAATAGTAGCGGAGTTACCCACTTCTTGGTTGTAGCCAGGAGTTCCTGAGTCACCATCCCATGCTAGAATGTAAGGAGCACGACCTGTCATAAAACCAGCTCGTAATTGGTAATCAGGCTCATCACCAGACTCAAAGCTTTGGTGATCTGAACCTGTGATCAATGATGCAGGCTCATACGTACCAATGCCGGCTTCCCAAGAGTCAAAGTTCCATCCACCACCAGCACCTGAGGCTTCGGGAGTAGGCACAATGATATCATCCATGATTTCAGCATAGAATACCATAAGGTCACCACCGGTAAAGGTTTCAAAACCTACCCAAAATTTAGCAGAGATATCTTCATCGGTTCCGCCACCAGAACCTTCAACCCGCAAATTGGTGGAGTTAATCTCAAATGGCTTATAATCAGTTGGGAAGAACGCGGCTAATACCGAAGCATCAGGCACTACTCCAGATTCAAGTGCACCAGCAACTGCATTCACAGCCTCTTCGCTCAATTCAACGATGTAGTTCTCACGAACCGACATTTCAGTGTTAATCATCTCAGTGGTCATCTCACTCGCAGAACCTTTCTCAGAACGACCAACAACTCCGTAATAAGCGTCTAAGCTTGTTACTAAATCTGGATGCGGTGCCATGGTGGTGTGAGTAGTGCTGAAATTGTTTTCAGCGTTTAGATTCGCTACAAATGATCCACCATTTACCGTAGAGAAGCTAGAATCTGCAAAGAAAACATCGTAACTAGCAGCACCATTGTCGGTTACTGAAATGGTAACCACACCATTTTCAGTCGTTAAACTTACTTCTGGCGCATCGGGGATCACATCAGTAATACGCGTTAACGCAATGTTATCTACAATGAAGTCACCAGCCGCGTAGTTCACCTCAAAGCCTAATTGCATCACATCATAGGTGGTTTCAACGGCAGCTTCCAAGGTGTAGGTTTTCATTTCGGTGTCTACAGTAATCCGACCAGAGCCTGATTCTGGGAAATATCGAGCCCAACCGCCTCCTACTTCACCGAAAAATAAATGAACTTCTTGAGTGCCTTCAGAGGTACGCGCATCGAAGGTTACTTGATACGGTCCCGCATAGATAGAATCTAAACTCTCGGCACTGAATCTGTGCATAGCTTGCACATCATAAGTATTACCTGTACCCGGTATATTGGTAAATGAAAGCTCACCATCCACCACTTCGATAGTAGCCGAGCCAGGAGAAATTACCCAGGTAGAATCTCCGTAAGAGAAATCTCCATTGAATACAATGTTGTCGGTTACAGGACGTAAGGAAATATTGTCTAAGGTAACATCACCCGCCATTTTACCCATCTCAAAGCCTAGCTTCATGTCGGTAAATGCAGAAACTAACTGAAAGGTTTGAGAGTAGGTGGCCATCTCTGAAGTCAATGCCTGAGAAGTGGCGTAGTTGGTCCAACTTCCTCCATTTTCACCAAAGAAAATAGTAAGAACGTCTTCAGCACCCGCTGATTTAGCATCAAAACTAAGTTCATACAAGCTTCCTTCCATCAAACCTGCTAGTTGGTCTGCGGAGAGCACTTGGTTGAACTGAATGTGCCAGGTTTCTGCCCCTGAAGATGTGATACCAGAAACAACGAGTTCACCAGTCGAAGCATCCAAGGTAGCGGCAGCACCTTGATCACCAGCGATGTAAGTAGAAAAGGCTGAAGAAACAGAGTCTCCAGCGAAATCTCCACCAACAACAACTTCATCGCCGTAGCTTTTGTATTGAGCAGAAGCATCAAATACAAAACCTACTGTAAGTAGTAAGGTACATATTCCTACCATAAAGTGTTTTACTGTAGCTTTCATCATATATATAATGTGTTAATTAATGTTTTATCCAATAGGTTGACCTAAGCCAAATCTAGAACTTTTTACCCAACCCTAAGTTTGGTTGTAATAAAAACGCTTACATAAATTATGTTTTTGACTTAAATGTTGCAAATTTTGAAATATATTTGCATAAATTTGCATAAATCGGTATTTATTTAGCAAAAAAGCTTATATTTTAGCTCTAAATAATAGTAAAGTTGCAACCGTCATAACCATCTCAATACTTCAAAATAATGTATTGATTAAGAATTCATGTTTTTGCAACCGTGCACATTCACTTAAACAGGCTAAAACTGTACTATCTATAAAAAAACCATACAAAAAAGGGCTTTCATAGGTTCCCAACCAATCAATTTTATTTTATGAGAATCGTTTTCATCCTCACTATTTTACTTACCAATCAATTATGGGCCCAACAACCTACTTCAAATGCCCCAAATCCTACATCTAAATACATAGATGTACGGTCTCTGTTCAGTGACCAATACTCGAGTATACCCAACATCAATTTTTATCCAAATTGGAATCAAGCCACTAAAGTTTCCGAACTAAGCATTGACCAAAATGTAGTTCTCAAATATGATCAATTGAATTATCAAGGAATTGAATTAGGCCAGAATATTGATGTAAGGAATATGGAATTCATTCACGTCGATATATGGACCTCAAATGCAACCGCACTTTCTATTGAATTAATCTCTCCGGGTCCTAAAATTGCGTCAAAATCTCTGACCGTTACCCCAAATACTTGGGCTTCCTATGATATTTCACTACGTGAATTTGGGGACGCAACAAATCTCAGTGAAATTTTTCAGTTGGCATTCAACGATGGTGGTAGCGGCAA
>JAYPDB010000025.1:0-8847 GCA_038125045.1 Bacteroidota bacterium | reverse complement strand
TTATACAAGCCGATCAGGAACAAACTTCAATCCAAATTGGGGACAACAAACTCAAGTTCGCACCTATACCCTTGCAGATGACAACCTTTTGGTATATGACAATTTTAATTACCAAGGCACGCAATTAAGTGGATCGATCGATGTAAGTACCATGGATTACCTGCACGTAGATATTTGGACCCCTGATGCACAGTTTATCAACCTGTCTATTATAAGTCCAGGACCCCTTGAAACGCCGGTTTCACTACCTGTGGTAAAAAGCACATGGCGTAGCTATGACCTACCACTTTCAGACTACTCACGAGTGGTGAACCTAAAAGAAATATTCCAATTTAAATTCGATAACGCTGGCAGAAGCGATCGCCCTACCATCTATATTGACAATCTCTACTTTTACAGAGGATCTCAAAATCTGTCCAATGATGCTAGCTTGAAACAGATCCGGGTAGATGAAGTACCACTGAGCAATTTCAACCCGACCAAAACAGAGTATCGTTTCGAGTTGGCTTCAAATGAAACAGAAGTGCCCAAAGTTCATGCCGAATTAAGCGATACAAACGCGAGTTATACCCTAGATTCAGCCAATACCTTGCCTGGAACGACTACCATTACGGTTACAGCTGAAGATGGTTCTACTACCCAAGATTATAGTATTGAGTTTTTTACAACAGAAGCATCATCTGATGCCAGTTTGAGGACTCTTATAGTGGCTGGCGAAGAAATACCAGGATTTAGTCCTCACATTCTGCATTATGTCTTTTCAATAGAGGAAGAAGCTTCAGGGGTTCCAGAGTTAAGCGTAACCACAACAAACGAATCGGCAAATTACCAAATACGTAATGCGAGTGAACTACCTGGGTCAACTACGATACAGGTAAGCTCTGCCGATGGTAGTCAAAAGCGAGTCTATTCGGTATTTTTTAAGACCGAAGATTTGATCTGGTGGGACGAATTCAATGGGGAGCTATTGAATCCTTATTTCTGGAGTTATGATTTAGGTAATGGCTGTGAGGACGGACAAAACCTTTGTGGCTGGGGAAATAACGAGCTTCAAATTTACACACAAGAACAAGTCCGATTAGATAGCATTCCTGGCGAAAGTGGTAATCAAGCCCTTGTTATTACCGCGGATTCCCCATCTAGTGGCAACTTTGAATCGGGTCGAATTCATACTCAAAATAAAGTGGATTTAAAGTATGGCATGTTCGAAATACGCATGAAAGTTCCGGATTTAGGTAATGGATTGTGGCCTGCCATATGGTTTTTGGGAAGTAATCACGAAACCGTGGGTTGGCCCCAATCGGGTGAGATTGACTTGATGGAAATGGGTCATAAAGCAGCTTTTCGATCTCAGCAAGGGTTCCCTAGCAGTACCGTGAATCAGTTTACTTCCGCCAATATTATCTGGTATGCGAACGCGGCATGCAATGATGCCAATCCAACCTGTGCAGCGGCTATTGCAGGAGATGTAAACTACAATCAACCCTATGTAACTAGTGATGAACTTTTTAATCGTTTTCAGACCTATCGGATGTATTGGACGGCCAACCAAATAAGATTAACCGTGGAAGATAAAGGAGTGGAAAGAGATCTCTACACGGCTCCATTTCCTACCACAAGCTCGGAGCTACGTTCGGCCTTCAACCATCCCTTCAACCTGATAATCAATTTGGCGGTAGGCGGTAGTTTTACCGATGTGAGCACCGCAAGTCAATTAGTTGCCGATTTCCCTGCTCACATGTATGTGGATTATGTAAGACTCTACCGTTATAACGGTTCCGGTGAAGTCTCGTTGAACGCGCTACCGACGGCATCAGAGCAGGAGCTAGTCAGGGAAGAGCGGCCCAAAGGGCATGCCTTATTGCAGAACTACCCAAACCCCTTCAACCCGAGTACTCAAATCTCCTATGAGATTGATCAAGCGGCAGAGGTGAGTATACGCGTTGTAGACGTATTAGGGCGAACCGTTGCCTTATTCAACCAGCCGAAACAACCCGCTGGTAGCTATCATATAAGCTTTGATGCGAGTCACTTATCCAGTGGCATTTACATCTACAGTTTATGGGTAGACGGTACTCCGGTAGCATCTAGAAAAATGACGTTAATCAAATAACATCTAACCAGATACGCTGTTTATCAGCAAAAAAGAGAGAACAACTATGCGATATACTATGCTCCTGATGATTATTTGGCTTACTGCGCTTTTTCTATCAACGAATGCTTGTAAAAATCCAACGGCTCCTTCGGTTGATAACGAAGATCTCAATGGGTACAACGACCAGACCTTTTTCAAAGCCGAAGGCAAAGAAATTCTCAATCGACAAGGAGAAGCGGTTGTAATTAAAGGCTTTGGGATTGGCGGGTGGCTATTACCCGAAGGCTATATGCTAAAAATGCCCGGAGGCTTTGGGGCAACCGATATACGCAATGAAATTTCGGATTTGTTAAGCCCTGCTAAAGCCGAAGAATGGTATCAGGTCTATCGAGACAACTACGTTACGGAAGCCGATATCATCGCCATGAAGGAATGGGGTATAGATCATATTAGAGTACCTTTTCACTACGATATTTTCTACAACATAGAGACCGAAGCCTTCAAAGAATCGGGTTTCAAGCGCATTGATGACCTACTGGTGTGGTGTAAACGACATCGAATCGATGTCATCTTAGATATGCATGCAGCTCCGGGGGCTCAAAGTGCAAGTGAGATCTCGGACAGTGATGGAGTGGCGCGGTTTTTTACCGAAAGCGAAACCTACTGGCCAATCACCATAAAAGTATGGGAAGAAATTGCCCGTCGATACAAAGATGAAACGATCATTATTGGTTATGATTTACTCAATGAACCGGTGACACCAGACGGGTATGATGGCATAGATTTAGCGAGATTTTACGGCCAAATCGTGACGGCCATCAGAAAAATAGATCAAAATCACACTCTGTTTATTGAAGGAAATTATTACGCCACTACTTTTGATCATTTGTATCCTCCTTTCGATGATAATATGGTGTATGCCTTTCATAAATATTGGAATGAAACCGATCAGGGAACCATCCAGTACCTACTCAATATCCGAGATCAGTTCAATACCCCCCTGTGGCTCGGTGAAACCGGTGAAAATTCCAATGTTTGGTTCAATGAAACCAAAGAACTGGTTGAAAGCCTAAACATCGGCTGGAATAAGTGGACGCATAAAAAGCTTGAAACCATTACCTCACCGCTTTCCTCTCCTTCCAATCCCAACTACGAAAAAGTGGTTAATTACTGGAAGGGAAATGGTCCTCGCCCAAGCGCAGCAGAAGCTGAACAGGGTTTATTTCAAATGGCTAGAGATTTAGCAATCGACCAAACCACCCTTCGACCCGATGTGTTAGCCTCCTGGTTTTCGCCTGATTTCAATGTGGCAAATGTTCCCTATACCGAGATTAATCTTCCCGGAAATATCTTTGCTGTTCATTATGATATCGGGAACCAAGGAGTCTCCTACTCCGATACCGAGTATAAACAGGTGAGTAGTGATGACAACCAAAATGTAGGAAACCGAGGATGGTCGTTCCGAAATGATGGCGTAGATATTGAAATCTGCTCCGACCCCTCAGTAGACTATAACATAGGTTGGATTGAAAGCGGAGAATGGCTGGAATACACGGTGAATGTTACACAGGCGGGTACCTACACAGTTCGCGCTCGGATAGCTTCAACCGGAAGTGGAAAAATGCGCATAAAGGTGAATGGAAAACCCATTGGATCGGATATCGAAATTCCGAATACCGGTGGATATCAAAGTTGGTCTCAGGTCACTTTTGGGCAGGATGATTTTGATGCGGGAGAAGCCTTAGTGCGGGTCGAATTCTTAGAAGGTGGATTCAATTTTAGTATGATCAGTATTAATTAATGTAGCAATGAATAAACAACTTAAAACAACACTCTTACTTCTGATAATGCTGTCCATAAGCGGTACGCTGATGGCTCACACCTTCAAAGTGTTGGTGTTTTCCAAAACTGCCGGCTATCGGCATAGCTCTATTCCTACGGGGATTGCCGCTATTGAGCAACTCGGTTCAGAGCATAACTTTATTGTGGAGTCTACCGAGGATGCTTCCGCGTTTACCCTAGAGAATTTACAGCAATATGAAGCCGTGATTTTCTTAAGTACGACCGGCGATGTATTAACTAACGATCAACAGACTGCTTTTGAACAATATATTCGCGAAGGAGGTGGATATGTGGGCATTCATGCGGCCTCGGATACCGAGTATGATTGGCCCTGGTATGGGCAGTTAGTGGGAGCCTATTTCGATAGTCACCCGGCTATTCAAACGGCCACCATAGAGGTGGCCGATCGCGTGCATCCTTCTACCAAACACTTACCTGAATACTGGGAACGTACCGATGAATGGTATAATTACAACAAAAACCCAAGAGGGCAGGTACATGTACTGGCTACCCTAGATGAAAGCTCGTACAGCGGAGGAAATATGGGATATGACCATCCTATCGCTTGGATGCATGAATTTGACGGGGGGCGATCTTGGTACACAGGAGGAGGACATACGGAAGCTTCGTACAGTGAGCCTGAGTTTTTAGACCACCTCCTGGGGGGCATCATGTATGCCTCTGGTGATATAAAGGGTGAATTTGATGCAACCAATGATCGTCAATATCAAGTAACCGTCATCGATGGAAAGCCGTCCTTCCCTATGGCTTTGGCCGTGTTACCCAATTATGATGTGTTATACATTGAACGAAGAGGTTCGGTTAAGCTTTGGAATCAGGAAACAGGGCTTATCTCTACAGCAGCACAATTTGAAGTGGATAGTGGTCGTGAAGATGGTTTATTGGGCATCGTATTGGACCCTAATTTCGAAAGCAATAACTATATGTACTTCTTTTATTCGCCATTATCTGTGAGTGAACAAAGGGTTTCTCGCTTTGAATTTGATGGGGAAACCATAGATATGAATTCCGAAGTCATACTCTTAAGAATCCCGACGCAACGGGATCAGTGTTGTCATTCGGGAGGTGATCTGGAGTTTGGACCCGATGGAGACTTGTATATCACGACTGGAGACAACGTGAACCCTTTTGAAGCCGACGGCTTTGCCCCTATTGATGAGCGTGCGGGTCGCGCCTATTTCGACGCACAAGGCACATCAGGTAATACCCAAGATTTACGAGGTAAAATTCTTCGTATTCGCCCCGAGGAGGACGGGAGCTATACCATCCCAGATGGCAATCTGTTTTCTGATGAATCGGAGGGTCTTCCCGAAATTTATGTGATGGGTACACGCAATCCCTTTCGAATGGCGGTTAATAAACAAACCGGTGAACTTATATGGGGGGATGTTGGCCCTGATGCCGGCGGAGATAACGCGGCAAGAGGTCCCGCGGGGTACGACGAATTCAATCGCACAACTACCGCAGGTAATTTCGGATGGCCTTTTTGTATTGCTGAAAATAGACCGTACCGAGAATATGATTTTGCCACAGGTAACTCGGGTTCCTTTTATAGTTGTACCGAACCCATTAACAACTCTCCGAACAATACGGGGCATGACACCCTACCTCCTGCTCAGCCCGCTTGGATAGCGTATACCTATGGTTTCACAGAAAAGTGGCCCGAATTAGGAAGCGGACAACGTACCGCTATTGCCGGAGACTTCTTTCATTATGATGAAAGTTTAGTTGAAACCGGAAGTTTACCCGAATACTACGATGGATCTCTTTTTATACTAGAATGGACTCGGAACTGGATCAAGGAAATTCGTTTTGATGAAGAGGGAAAACTCTTTCAAATAAATCCGTTCTTTGAAAGTGAACCGCTTATTCGCCCCATTGATATGCAAATTGGACCGGATGGGGCTATGTATGTCATTGAGTGGGGAACGGGCTTTTTTGAAGACAATCCCGATGATCGCATTATTAAAATTGAGTTTGCACAAAATTTGGCCAACCGAAATCCTACTGCTCGCGCCTCTGCAAGCATTCAGAGTGGCTTAGCGCCCTTGACCGTCGAGTTTTCTGGTGCTGCTTCCAGCGACCCTGATGGTGACGCTCTTAGCTATTCATGGGACTTTGATGGTGATGGAAATGAGAATGCAAATACCATGAATGCCACGCATACCTATACTGAAAATGGAGATTACCTAGCTATTCTTACCGTAACCGATCCCGATGGAGAGCGCTCAGTTGCTCAAATTGAAATTATAGTCGGTAACAGCGCGCCCACCGTTCGAATCGTGGAACCTGTACAAGGCGGTTTCTATGAAGATTACGATGTCATTGATTATCGGGTTGAAGTGAGCGATGCCGAACAAGGAAGTATTGGCAACGGCATAGCGTGCGAAGATGTGGTGGTGGAACCCTCCATTGGACACGATGACCATGCTCATGGAACGGGACCAAGAAACGGATGTGAAGGGTCTTTTGTGACCGAAACGCATGGGGAAGGTCCAGACAATGTTTTTTACGTGCTAGGTGCTTTTTATGAGGATGATGGAGCGGGTATTGGGGCGCCACTGCGAGGTAGTGATGGCGTTATTCTGAATATGAAACGTAAACAGGCGCAACATGCCGTCGAGCTGATCGATCTTCAAAACGAAAATACCAGCGACTTTTTAGGGGGTGCGTTGAATATTGGATTTGCTAATCATAATTCGGCATTAAAATTTGGCCCTATGAATTTTGAAGGAATTGATTTTGTGAGCCTTCGTTTTGCCGCTCAGCAAACTGCGGCCAATGTAGAAGTGCGCGTAGATGCCGTGGATGGTCCTTTAATAGCAACCGTTGGTACCCAACTTACCGGGGGATGGCAAAATTTTGACTACTTCAGTTCGAAACTAGAAAATCCAGGGGGCACTCGTGACGTCTACTTCGTGTTTAAGCACACGCCTGGAAGCAGTGGACTGGGAAACATCAACTTTATAGATTTTCATGGACGTGGGATCGCCAAAAGTTATCAGGACTCACTGCGAGGATTGAGTGCCACTTATTTTTCAGAGAATGACTTTAGCGGCGACGAGCTCATTCGAAAAGACCCTATGATTGCTTTTAACTGGGGCACCCGTGGCCCCGATCCGGAGCTGCCACGCTCTGGTTTTAGTGTACGTTGGGAGGGAGAACTTAAGGTGGATAATTTTGGCTTGTACCGTTTTTATTCGGATCCCATAAATGGATCGGCTAGAGTGTGGCTAAACGATGACATGATTCTAGATCAGAATCAATCCTCTACGGGGATTATTTCACTTCAGGCTAATTCGACCCATCGAATTGTGGTTGAATATGCGCATAATTCAGGAAGTGCAGGCATGTTCCTACGTTGGAGTGGACCTAATCCTACCAATGTGATACCTACCACTTCGCTTATTCCCGATACCGAAGTACTCAAGGTGTCCAACGATGTTGAAGCAATTGATATACCTAGCAGACTATCCTTGGCTCAGAACTACCCTAATCCCTTTAACCCGAGTACTCGAATTGAATTTGAACTACCCGAGGCTGGGAAGGTGAAACTTTTGGTTTTTAACACCCTTGGCAAAGAAGTACAGGTCTTACTCAATGAACTACGCAGTGGGGGTAGACATCAGGTGGTATTTAATGCCGCCAGCTTTGCTAGTGGCGTGTACTTATATCGTTTGGAGTACGACGGACAAATAATAAGCCGGAAATTACTGCTGATGAAATAGCCCATCAGCTTAATTTCAGCGTCTAACTCAAGTTAATTTCAGTTGTAATTTCAGCGACAAGTTTCCTCACTCCTGCCTAAAACGAGTGTCCTTTTGGGGTTCTCCAAATACGGGGTACCCATCTTCATCCCAGCTTAGGAGTTGTACCCGCATATGACGATTGGGGTCTCGTAACGGGTTTCCATCAATTTCTTTATAGCTTCTGGCATGATACACCAAAAGATCATATTTACCGTCTTTGGTTGTGGTAAAACAGTTATGCCCTGGGCCATATATCCCCTGTTCATCCGAGCTCTTGAATACTGGAACGGCCGATTTTTTCCATGAAGCAGCTTCCAATACATCAGAGGTATCATCGGCAACCAACAAACCCATGGCATAATTATGATCGGTTCCGGATGCCGAATAGCTTAAAAAGATCTTACCGTTTCGCTTCAAAACAGCAGCTCCTTCGTTTACACGATACAATTGTTTTTCCCAATCATACTCTGGTCTAGAAATTTCAACCATTGGCTCTTTGATGGTCCATGGATTCTCTAATTCCGCAATATAAAGAGCTGTATTACCTTCCATTTCAGGAGGATGTTGGGCCCAAACCAAATAGTCTTTACCTAGATGCTCAAAGACGGTCGCATCCAATGAAAATGTTTCCCAACGGGTTTTTATTTGACCTTTTTCCACCCATTCACCCTCCAAAGGATTTTCGGAAGCATTTTCTAGTACATACATTCGAATGGCCCACACATCTTCGGCCCCACCTGCAGCAAAATAGATGTACCACTTTCCATCTAAATAGTGTAGTTCTGGAGCCCAAATGTGAGATCCCATAATACCTGTTTCATATTTCTCCCAAATCACCTTTTCATCGGCAGTGGATAAACCCTCAATGGTATCAGAACCTCTGATAATCAACCGGTCATATTCGGGCACTGTTGCCGTGAAATAATACATCCCATCGGTATGCAAATACACCCAAGGATCGGCACGCTCATAAATAAGTGGGGTTTGAAAGCTAGGGGGCTGCGAGCAGCTAATTAACAGTAAAGGGATGAGGTAGAATAGATGGAGTCGCATAAATAATAGATAAGTTCGAAATACCTTCAGGTACAGTCGCTCGTAGATTCGTCGCGAATGTCTTTGTTCGAATAAGTATAAAAAAAG
>JAYPDB010000024.1:11572-18739 GCA_038125045.1 Bacteroidota bacterium | reverse complement strand
GGCGAAAAACCAACCTCGGCACTATCGGGAGGGATGAGAAAGCGTGTTGGTTTAGCACGGGCAATTATTTTGGAGCCGGAATATGTTCTGTATGATGAGCCAACCTCCGGCCTAGATCCTAAGACATCAGAAGAAATAAATGAGCTTATTGTTGCTCTTGCAAAACAGTTGTCCATCACCTCGATAGTAATCACGCACGATATGCACAGTGTATTGCAAATCGCGGAACAAGTAGCCTTTTTGGATGATCAAAAATTAAGCTGGTCGGGAACCATAGAAGAGATGAAGGCCAGTACTCATCCACCTCTTTTGGATTTTATTAAGGCAAGTGAATACCAAATCTAAGTGGTATATTAATGGTTAGATTTAGAACGAATACACAAAGATGAGTCAAGTAAAAAGTATAAGTAACGAATTAAAAATAGGATTGGTCGTATTAGCGGCTATTATCATTGGGTATATGGGTTTTCGTGTGATGAAGGATGAGCCAATTTTTTCACAAGTCAATTTATTGTATACCAAATTTGAAAGTGTAGAAGGTCTAATTCGAGGCAGTAATGTCTATTTAAATGGGTTTAAAATTGGGACTGTTCGTGAAATGCAGTATATACCAGAAGAAGACAGTGCATTAATAACACTCAATATTACCGAAGATATCCGTTTGCCCAAAGGGTCCATGGCTCAACTTGCGGCCCCTGATTTCTTGGGTTCTTCCACTATTCGAATTATCAAATCTAACTCCTCTGAAACGATGGAGTGGGGATCACAGCTCAAAGGAATCCAGAAAGAAGGACTGCTGAACGCCTTTACCGATAGAGGAACTGCCATTAGTGATTCCGTTGCGGTGACGGTGACCCTGTTAAATGAGAAACTTAGAGCATTAGACTTTGTAAACCAGCAGTCTTCTGAGGACATTGGGAACACGCTTTCCAATGTTAAGCAGACCAGTGATCATGTGTTAGGTGTCATAAAAAACAGCTCTGATGAATTAGAGGAAATGATTGAATCCGGCAAACAAATTCTGGATGATCTAAGTGAAATCAGTGATTCTTCTCGTTCTTCAATTGAACAGAGTATTGAAAATCTTGAGCGATTAAGTGCTGATATGAATGTGCTCACTAAAGAATTAACCCTCACATCACAAAGTCTTCAATCGGTACTTCAAAAAATTGATGCTGGAGAAGGCAGTCTCGGATTGCTATTAAATGACCCCTCATTCTATCAAAATGCAGATTCTCTTGCCTTCAATTTGAACCAATTAATCAAGGGAATAAACGAGGATCCAAAGCGCTATCTCAAGCATTTACGTTTGTTTGAATTATTTTAGGTCTGCTTAGACCTAAAGACCATGGCTTTTACTTTTAATTGCCACCTTATTGGCGTATATTTGCCACCTTGCTATCTTTTATTTCAGTCGATAAAAACTGATGGTGTGTAAAAAAACCCATCACGTTTTCTGCGAATGATGAAATGAGAAGCAAAATGCCGGTATGAAACCGGTAAAACTAATAATTAAACCGTACGATTTAGAGGAAACCTGTCATGGGTGTAATGGGAAAATTTAGAGATAACACGGGCGTTATCTTGTGGATATTAATAGGATCTTTTGGTCTTTTGTGGGTGGTCATGGATGTATTTGACCCTAATGCTTTAATGATGGGGCCTAGATCCTTGGGTTCTGTGAATGGCGAACCCATTAGTTATGAAGAATACAACAGTCGGGTACAGTACTACTCCAATGCCTACAGTCAACAAACTGGGCAAAGCATGAGCCCAGAATTACGAGCGGCCTATGAGTCTCAGGTTTGGGATGAAATTGTAAGCTCCAAATTATTGGAACAGAAAATGGATGAGCTCGGAATTACGGTAACCGATGACGAATTATTATCCATGGTCTATGGTGAAAATCCCGATCCACTTATTCGTCAATATTTCCAGCGCGAAGATGGTACTATTGACCGTTTCATGGTTCAAAATGTACTCTCCGATGAGCAGTATAGCCAAGAAGCTATTGCTATCGAATTACAATTACGCCAAAAGCGTCGCCAAGAAAAATTGACCAATTATATTACTTCTGGGCTTCAAGTAACTCAAGCTGAAGTTGAACGTGAATTTACCCGCCGTAATACTTTTGCTGAATTAGAATATCTACGCTTTCCATATAGTGAAGTGGATGAAGCTAGTATCGACGTAACGGATGCGGATGTACGAGCGTATTATAACGCCAACAAAGAGCTTTACAAGCAAGAGAAAGCATACAGAGCACAATTTGTTCGATTCAGCACCTTGCCTACGTCAGAGGATTCTGCTGTCATTCGACAAGAGTTAAAGAATTTACGTGCCGATTTCGCTGCCGCAGAAAACGATTCAGTTTTCTTGGTGTTGCAGCAGTCTACCACACCGTTTAATGGGGTTATGGTCGACAAGGATGACGTGCGAGAGGAATACGAAGCAGTGCTATCGGTAGACGAAGGAGCCGTTACGGAAGTATTGGATTTAGGAACCTCTGCTGCTATCATAAAAAATAGCAGTGAATCTCGTTCCGCCATTCAATTTGCCGTTCTTTCACGTATGTATGAAGCTTTACCCGCAACCTTAAACGATGTTGGAGAGCAAGCCGACGAATTCCAGTATTTTGCAGAAGAGAATAACTTCGTTGATGAGGCCGCCAGAGCCGAATTAAGTGTGGGAAGTATTTTTGCAACGGATGGGAATACCTTTATCTCGGGCCTAGGAAATTCACAGCAAGTGCTTGATTTTCTATCTCGTGCCGATGAAGGTGATATTTCGGCGCCTATCGAATTAAGTAGAGAATTGGTGGTCATTCAGCTTGATGAGATTATAGAAGAAGGCTATCGCCCTCTTGAAGAAGTCCGCACACAGGTAGAGACCGCTGTTCGGACCGAAAAGAGAAAAGAAGTATTGTCTGCTCAGTTAAATGAGTGGTTAGCAGCGCATAGTGATTTAGCTTCTTTAGCAGAAGCAACTGGCAAGACGGTTCAAACCGTAGAAAACCTTTCTTCTAATAGCACCGTACTGCGTGGAGCAGGACGTGAACCAAAGGTTATAGGTGCCATTTTTGGACTAGAAGAAGGTATACGCTCAGAGACTATTGCTGGTGAAAGTGGTATGTACGTGGTGTATCTAAGCTCTGTGAATGCTCCGACCCTAGGTACCGCATCCGTTGAAAGTTATGATACCATCCGTCAGGAGCTCGAACAAGCACTAAATAATGAGTACCTGAGTGTATGGATTTCACAGTTGAAAGGGGAAGCAGATATTGTAGATAACCGAGCGGTTCTTTTACAATAACTTCTCTAGAGACATTCTTTTAAAGGGGTGAGAACGTGGTTTTCATCCCTTTTTTTTACTAATACATAGTCAACCTTATATGGCTGCAGCTTATACCCAAGAAGAGCGAGATACCTTCTTTATGCAGCAAGCTTTGGATCTTGCAACGAAAGGAAAGGGTTCGGTATCACCAAATCCTATGGTAGGTTGTGTCATTGTAGATTCTAAAGGAAATCGTATTGGTGCGGGTTACCATAAAAAATTTGGGGCAGCGCATGCCGAGGTGAATGCAGTGGCTTCTGTGGAGAATACAGAGGACCTTAAGGGTGCCACAGTATATGTAACACTTGAACCCTGCGCACATTATGGGAACACCCCTCCCTGTGCCGATCTATTGGCATCATTGCCCATCGACCGGGTGGTTATTGCCCAAAAAGACCCGAATCCGAAAGTAAATGGACGGGGAATTGAGAAATTAAAAGCGGCTGAAAAAAAAGTTCAACTCGGAGTACTTGAGAATGAAGCTGAAAAACTGAACGAATTTTTCACTCATGTCAAGCAGTATGGGCGACCATTCGTAACCCTTAAGCTGGCTCAAACAGTGGATGGTTATGTAGCTGCTGCCGATGGAGATTCCCAGTGGATTACGGGCAAACCCGCTCGTAAAAAAGTCCATGAATGGAGGGCGCAATATGATGCGGTCTTGGTGGGCCGAAACACAGCAATGGTCGATAATCCTCAGTTGAGTGTTCGTCATGTACGAGGGCGTCAACCTTTTCGTGTCGTCTTAGATGGTCCTTACAGCTTACCCAAGGAGCTGCATGTTTTTTCCGATAAATTTGAAGAAAAAACCATCGTGGTAACATGGAACAAAGAGGCCTCTTCCGATGATGCCGACCCAATGCTAAAATTGATGAAGCACAATTATTTTAGAGGGCAGATTCTTCGAGTGTCCAAAAAAGACGGCCATGTGGATCTTCGTGAAACCATACAGGGATTAGGCTCTTTGGGGATACAATCTATTCTGGTTGAAGCGGGTCAGCAGTTGGCTTCTGCTCTGTTGAGGGAAGGACTTGTAGATAAGCTGGAATGCTTTATTGCTCCTAAGTTGTTGGGTAGTGGTACTCGTTCGATCATGGATCTTGGAATTCATGGAATGCGAGACATTTGTACACTAAAAGAGGTAAGCTGGAGCCAGGTTGGGGATGACTTGCTGCTTAGCGCCTACATTTAAAATTATTTACGATGTTTACAGGAATTATAGAAGAATTGGGCGAAATCATCTCTGCTAAGAGTTTACATAATGGAGGTCAAGAGACCAAGATCGCATGCTCATTTAGCGATGATTGCCATATCGACGAGAGTATTTCCATTAATGGAGCCTGCCATACCGTAGTGGCATTTGATTCCACCGGTTTTACGGTGCAAAGTATCGAAGAAACCCTTCGTAAAACGACCATTGGGAGTGTAAAGGTAGGCGATAAGGTCAACTTGGAACGGTCTATGACCTTACAAAAAGGAATAGAGGGGCATTTGGTTCAGGGACATGTAGATACGGTAGCAACCATTCGAAGCATTCAAGCGGAAGCAACAGGTTGGTTGATTGATATCGCTCTAGCCGAAGAATTTCGAGATATGATTGTGGGAAGAGGAAGCATTACCGTTGACGGTATTAGTTTAACCGTTGCACAGGATTTGGGAGATGCTTTTCGGGTAGCCATCATACCCTACACTTGGGAGCATACCAATTTATCGAATAAAGCCGAAGGCGATGGTGTAAATCTTGAGTTTGACGTGATTGGAAAATATGTAGTTAAGTATTTGGCGAAAATAAATGGCCCTCACTCCTCTTAGATGCTGAGTCTTAGCTAAACTAAGAGTGCGTATTTTTACTGCCTGAGCAAGGAGTTATTAAAAACTTGTTCCACCGGGGAATCCAACACTGCTACCCCTACCCGATCGACCATTGGGTGAGGAACTCCTCTCTAGATTTTTTAGAACCGGTAATTTTTGGAACAAGGATTGTATCTGGGCATTATTCACACTAAGTCGGAAGAAATAGTATTGATAGTCTCCAAAGGGACTAATTTGAAACGACAGATCCCAACATTCTAAGTTTCGATTTAGTGAAAATTGAGAAGGTGTTAATTCTTTTTGAATGAAGTCGTATCCTAGAGTAGTACCAAAACGCCATTTTGGGGTTAAGTTAAAGCTGATGCTCTGAGCATTTAGGGTTGCGCTTTTCAAGGGATCGTCATTATACCGATAACGCCATGAGTAGCTAAAATTCAGGTTGAAGCTCCAAGGAGAATTGAAGGGGACCACGGGTTCCTCTCCAAAAGCGGCATCAACCGGATTAAAATAGCCTTGTTGAAAAGGATCATAGGCTCGTCTGTATTTTGGTGTGATGGGTTCGATCCCCCGTCCACCCCCTCTAAAACTCGTACTAGCGGTAAAACGAAAGCTCTCCATTTGGGCTAATTTATTGGACCTATTCAACAAGAAACGATCAAAGTATCTTCCCAAAGAATCTCGTTCATAGAATGAAAAATTAGCCCGCATATTAATTCGAATTCCTTTCAAACTGCTCGAGCTTAAGGAAGCACTAAGGGGGCTCAATTGGAGGCTGTCCGCCGCGAAATTATAAGAGGTATTCAGAGACAAGTTGTCGATGATTTTGATTTTTTTCTCACTCACCTCACCTGTGGTGTCTCGGCGCACACGTTTGGTTTCCAGTATGTTTTGGATACTAAGACTCATAGCCCGTTGTTCACCGGCCGATGGACCTCGATAGATTTCATTGTCGAATATGCTATAGCGTTGCATATTGCCCAAGGTATCACTGATGACCTCTCTAAAATATCCCCATTTAGGGTCACTAAAATCGGGGCGGTATCCGAAGCTTATTGAAGGCCTAAGCGTGTGACGAAGTCCTTCGAAGCTACCTATTTTTTTGGTGGAGGTACCATAGAGCGTGGTGGATAAGCTAAGGGAAGATGAAAAATCTCTACCCGCTACAAAACCAGTGATTTTGTCGGTAACCACCTGATTGGTTTCTGGGTCGAAGCGCTTATTAATAGAGCTTGGATACCAATATTCATTAAGTTGAAATCCAAGGGAAGAATTGATGTAGGGTGAGTCTATAATTTTTCCGACGGTTAGGTTTGCGCTTTGTTTCAATCCAAGCTGTATGTATTCATTATTACCTGTGGCCTCACGGTATTGACTGGGAGAAAGCAAAGCGTCGATAAATCCTACACTAGCCGTGTCGGCATCGAGTGGTCGATAATCAAAGTTACTATCGAAATTATTATTGTAACGCAGAGTAATGCTTTCGTACCATTTTGCATTACTTCCCGAACCCGAAGGTTTAAACGGACTTAGTGTTTTGGTGGAAAAGGTAAAGCCAGGACCATCCAGAGATGTGGAGTTCGTATAGAAATTTTGAACCATACTGGCATTGGTGCTAAAACTAAATAAACCCTCGGGATCTCTATAGTTATAGGCTAGGCGTGAGGTAGAACTGGTTTGTGCTCGATCTTCTATGTTGAACGAGTTTTGACTAAAGAAGTCGGCGGTTCTTAGATTTACATTGGCTGAAATACTGGCATAGGGTGAGATCGTCTGTTGGTGCCGTATACCAATGGATTTGTTGATTTGGGTAGAAAAATCAGGGTCGGTCGGTTCTAACCCTTGATCTCGAGAATACCCAAGGGTAATTGCACCACTAAAACGATCCGCTAAGCGGTACTGAGTAGAGTTATTGGCATAATAGGTTCCTGATGTAAACACATCGGCGCTAAGAGTTGTGGTTACATAATCGTTGATGTACTGAAACCAACCGAGATTATGCAGACCAATACCTTTGGAGGCTTG
>JAYPDB010000024.1:10154-11472 GCA_038125045.1 Bacteroidota bacterium | reverse complement strand
ACCGTAGTAGAATCAAGATTCATGTTAATTTTGCCAGCTAATAATGTGCCGCTAGCATGGGTTATTTTTGCGGTTCCATATAAAAAAGCTTTTCTACCGTTTCGTAGTCGCACAATTAGTGAGTCATTGGCTTGAAATCGAACGGAATTTAAGGTGGTGCCATCGGTTGTAGTGGTGCCCAGGTCAGTTTCAACCCGACCAACACTACTCATCCCCTCATCGGGTGGTGCCATAACCTGTCCAAATACTTCTTGCGACCATGGGAAAGTACCTATGGTGACGAAATAAGCTATGAGAAGGTATGTTGGCTGGAATCGCACACTCTGCAGGATTAGCTAAAGGAGCCGAATGCCAAACCAGCGGCACCTAGAAGTGAACTGTCATTTCCTAAGTCTTCGTAAACAATTTCAAAACCCTCTTGAAATGGGGGCATCATATGCTTTTTAACGATCTCACGAGCGGGGCCAAACAACCACTCCCCGGCTTTTGCTACCCCACCGCTCAATACATAGGTGCGAATATCCATCATATGAGTATAATTGATGATGGCATACCCCAAACGTTGTCCTGTTTTTTCTAGAATCTCGATGGCCAATTCATTTCCAGTATTCGCAGCCTGCGTAAGATCTACGGGCTCTAGTTTGTCGAAGTCTTTGCTGAACTTTTGATAGAGCGGATTATTAGGATGTTGGGTAATCATGTCCATGGCGAATCGGCTAAGGAATCGTTGACCTAAGTATGCTTCAATGGTTCCTCGAGTTACACTGTTTGAAAGTGGTCCGTGGTAATCCAAGATGATGTGCCCTAATTCTCCGGCAATGCCACGTGAACCTTTGAATAATTCATTATTTATGATGATTCCGCCGCCCACACCAGTTCCAAGCGTAAGCATGATGAAATGACTGTATTTTTTCCCAACGCCAAAATGTAAAGAACCGAGCGCGGCTATATTGGCATCATTTTCAATCCGGCAAGGTAGTTTTGTGCGAAGAGTGATTTCCTCGGCGGCATTTACCCCATCTAAACTGGGTAAATTTGGGGGGTAGTAGACCGTTGTTTGATCGATACTCACCATTCCAGGCAGCCCCATACCAATACCCACTACACCATCTTTTTTGGTGAGCTCCATAATGACCCCAGCAATTCGATCCAAGAGGTGATCTTTACCTAATTCGGCATGTGTTGGAGTGGAGCTTTGCTCAATAATACCAAGTTCTTGGTCTACGACTGCGGCTTTAATATTGGTGCCTCCTAAATCAATAGCAATTGCTTTCATACGATATGGTGATGAGAACGGTTAATCTTTTTTCTTAATCTT
>JAYPDB010000024.1:0-10054 GCA_038125045.1 Bacteroidota bacterium | reverse complement strand
GCAAGTAAGCCTAAGAGGATTTTTTTATTCCAACGAAGAGGATTCAGAATTTCAGCATTCATAGCATGAAATGATGGGTAATTTAAGCCACAAAATACATCATTTTAGATATTAAACACATAAAAAAACCCCGTCCGGTTTCAAACGAACGGGGTTGGTCAAGAGAGATTCAACATATCCTCTGACCATAAACTATCTGAAAAAAGGCGTTGCCCATAAAGGGAAAGGCAACTTTTCAGTTATTTTTATGGGAGAATATATGAAAGTGAACCGGGTGGGACTCGAACCCACGACCCACGGCTTAAAAGGCAGTTGCTCTACCGACTGAGCTACCGGTTCATTCACAGACACCAAATATACGACCTTTTCCACTTTCTTTTCAATTAAAAAAGAAAAAATACAATCCGCTCAAAAACAATGGAAGCGGCATAAAGGGGTAGTTCGTTGATTTATAATGGATTAGTTTTTTCTAAGTGCAAGGAATACCGTACTATTAGTACATTACAAATCCGTATTCATTGTAAGATGTTTTTAAACCGATTGGTATGCCTACTGTATTTACTCGAATCATAGATGGAGAAATTCCCTGCTACAAAATTGCAGAAACGAAGGAGTATTTTGCGTTTTTAGACATTCGACCCGTATCGAAAGGACATACCTTGGTCGTGCCAAAAAAGGAGATCGACCTAATATTTGATTTAGAAGAACAGGATTATTTAGGCCTCATGACGTTTGCTAGACAGATAGCCCACGCCTTAGAAAAAGCGTTAAAGCCTATACGTGTAGCGTTAACGGTGGAGGGTTTAGAAGTGCCGCATGCGCATGTGCACCTTATCCCCATGTATGAAACAGGAGGACCGTTTCGTTTGGGTCATTCCATAGAATGTTCCTCAGAGGAGATGAAGCAAATTGCCGATAACATAAGTAGGGAGGTAGACCTATGAATCTATTAGTCATACACGGTCCAAATTTGAACCTGTTGGGAACCCGAGATCCAGAAACCTATGGTTCGATGAATTTGGACGATCTTAATGCCTACATAAGATCCGAGTTTCCTCAGCATCAGATCACGTTTTTTCAGAGTAATGTGGAAGGAGAGCTGATTAATAGGATACATCAGGCACTTGGTGATGGTACAGAAGCGCTGGTCGTTAATTTAGGAGGATACACCCATACCTCTGTAGCACTGAGAGACGCATTGGAACCTCTTAAATGCCCAAAAGTTGAAGTTCATATGTCCAATATACATGCTCGAGAAGAATTTCGTGAACACTCGATAACCGGTCAGGTAATGGATGGCATTATTACCGGATTTGGCGCGCAGAGTTATGTCTTGGGAATTAAAGCCATTGAAAGCTCGATAAAGTGAAGGCTATAAAGCACTTATTTTCAGATACCCTGATTTATGGTATCAGTAGTGTTCTGGCTAGGTTTATCAATTATCTATTGGTGCCACTGCATACAGGCTTATTTGATCCAGAAGCTTACGGAATTGTGGGTTTGGTGTATGCGGCCATTGGTTTACTTCAAGTAGTATTCACCTTTGGTATGGAATCCGCATATTTGCGATATGGAAAAGAGGATACCAAAATTGCCGATCTCTTCAGCACCATTCAGCGATTGTTGCTACTTATTTCAATAGTCGCAACCTTGCTATTATGGCTTGCCTATACCCCTATTTCAGCGTGGTTGTCATTAGCATCGTTGCCCCCACATCCGATTTCAGGTCTGGATGGAGCTTCTATTTTTGCCTGCATGCTGGCAATTTTAATCATGGATGCCTTGGCTATTGTTCCGTTTGCAGAGCTAAGACTTCGCAATAAAGCACTCATGTTTGCCGGAATTAAATTGGTTAATGTGCTGGTGAACCTTGGCCTCAATGTGCTGCTTATACTGGTTCTTACATGGGGCATAGAAGCCATATTTGTGGCAAATTTAGCGGCATCCCTCCTAAGTTTGGTCTTGGTTTTTATCCTTACACGACGCTTATGGATGGGTGCTTGGTCGGTCAAATCCGTTGGAATGCTGTTTCTGTTCGCATGGCCATTTATACCCTCTGGTCTTGCGCATGTGGTCAATGAAACCCTTGATCGATTCTTTTTAAAAAGTCTGAACTCTCAACAAATCATGAGCATATATGGCATCGATTGGTCGGCAGATTACTTGGTGGGTGTGTACAATGCGTGTTATAAATTAGCGGTATTTATGCTTCTTTTGGTGCAGATGTATCGAATGGCATGGCAGCCATTTTTTATGAGAGAAAGTGAGGGTGAACAAGCGACTGAATTATTTGCCAAAGCCTTTAATTATTTTAATATCGGAGCTGCTGCGGTCTTTTTATTTGTTGCCTTATTTTTAGAATGGATTGTCGCCATCCCTATTCCATTTTTAGGGACTACCTTGATCGATCAGGCCTACTGGTCGGGACTTGGAATCGTACCATGGTTGCTCATGGCTTACTGGTTTCAAGGGTGGTATGTGAATTTTTCAGCGGGTGTTTTTATTCGTGAAAAAACCAAGCATTTGGCTCAGATAACCGGTATAGGGGCTGCTGTAACCATTCTCTTAAATGTATTGCTCATACGAACTATGGGTATGGAAGGTGCCGCTTTGGCCACATTGGGAAGTTACTCAGTGATGGCTTTTCTGTTATATCGATATTCTCAAAAAGCAATGCATGTGCCTTACAATATGGTGAGAAACATGCTCACCATGATACTGTCACTTGGCTTGGTTCAACTCTTGAATAGTGGCATGCTATTTACAGATGCGCCTAATCTTTGGGTAATCCTAGGGGTCTTTTTGGTGAGTATGACCGCAGTAGTCATGATTCAAACCGGAATTTTTGGGTATTTGGACAAAAAAAATCCCACTACCTAAACGGAGTGGGATTAAAGCAAGTAGTGAGAACCTTAGTCCTCGTTATTTTTTGTTCATAAGTGCTTTAAATTCATCCAAAGTACCACGAACGGCTTTGGCTGAATTGTGTAGAAGTTCGGTTTCTTTTTCGGTTAATTCAACCTCAATAACCTCTTTTATACCGCCTTTACCTAATTTCACGGGCACCCCAATGTAGAGGTCTTCTACCCCGTATTGTCCATCGATATGGGCACAAACTGGGAAAATTCTGTTTTGATCAAGCAATATAGCTTCTACCATTTGAGCGGCTGCCGCTCCTGGAGCATACCAGGCCGATGTCCCCATCAAGCCTACGATTTCACCTCCACCCTTTTTGGCTCGGTCTACAATTTCGTCGAGTCGTTCTTCAGAGATAAAGTGTGTAATGGGCATTCCGGATAAGGTGGTAAATCGTGGTAAGGGTACCATAGTATCTCCATGACCACCCATGAGTAAGGCTTGAATGTCTTTAGGCGACACGTCTAGTTCTTCCGCAATGAATGCCCGATAGCGAGCGGTATCTAGAATGCCCGCCATTCCCATTACTTTTTCATAAGGCAACCCAGAAGCATCTTTGGCTACCTGAACCATCACATCCAATGGATTGGAAACGATAATAAGTATGGTATCTGGAGAATATTTCACCAATTCCTGAGTTACACTGCGCACGATGTTAGCATTAATTCCCAATAAGTCGTCACGACTCATGCCAGGTCGTCGTGGAACCCCAGCGGTAATGACACATACATCGGAGCCTGCGGTATCGGCATAATCTGTGGTGCCTTTTACTCGGGTATCGAATAGGTGAATGGGCGACGCTTCCCATTGGTCCAAAGCACGACCTTTGGATGGATAAAAGGTTTTATCGTCTTGAGTACGCTCTAAATCAAGCGCTACAACTTCTTTGGCAAAATCTCTTTGAGCAACACTAAGTGCTACAGTAGATCCTACATTTCCTCCGGCTCCTACAACGGTAACTTTCATCTCACTAGTGGGTTTTTAATATTGTGATTGTCTTTGAATTTCCGAGATGAAAAATACAAATTTTTGTCACCCTAAGCTTAAAAATTGTACGGTTTGAAGAAGCTAGTATCCACGTCTAGAAAGCGTAAAAACACGGGTCAACTCCGTAAAGAATTACAGTCGGCGTGAGTCTTGTCCCCACATCAGTTTTTTCCGAAGGGTATTAAAATAGCTGTGATGAGATAGCCGAACGAGTGGAATACGAGAGGTGGATTTTTTTATTCGAATAACGAAGGGGTACTCTTTCACGGGTTCCACCACTCCATCGCAGGAAAAAATGACTGAGGGTTCGGCATCGGGTATGGATATGCTCAACTCCTTATTTGAAGATAACACCAAGGGACGAGTAGTTAAGGTATGGGGATTCACTGGGGTCACCACCAAAACCCCGGATCCAGGCATCACGATAGGTCCACCTGCCGATAAATTATAAGCCGTAGATCCTGTTGGGGATGCTACGATAAGTCCATCGGACCAATAGGTATTAATTCGTTGTCCATCATAGAAGGCTTCAATATTCACCATGGAACTGGAGTCACGTCGGGTAAATAGACACTCGTTTAACGCATAATAAATATGACCTTGCTCATCTATAGCTTCCAGAAAATGCCGATAATCTAACTCGTAATCGCCATCAATTAAGGCGTCTAGTGCCGAATGCATCTCTTCAATGGATACATCATTCATAAATCCCAACCGACCACTATTGATACCTAAAATGGGTTTTTCTAGTCCTCTGGCCAATCTAGCAGCATACAGCATGGTACCATCCCCACCGATGACTATGAGGACATCGGATTGGTCAATTGCCTCTTTATCGCTTGTGGTAAAATGGAGGTATTCTGAGCGCTCAATCCCTAATGCTTTAGCGGTAGTTTCAGCTATAGAACAATTCACTTTCTTTGCAACGGCCCACTTCAGGGTAGCCTGTAGCACTTCTTGAACTTCGTACTTCGTAGGATGTGTGATGAGCGCGCAGTTCATAGCTACTTAATTCCTTTAAGTCCTTTTATGCCAGAGGCCGCTTTCTCACTTAATAAATTGGTATCGTAACTTAGAATCCGACCATTTTTTTGTTGATGGTTCGTTAGCGCTGTTTCAATGAGTTGATCCAATAACTCCGAGAAGTTGAGTTTGGAATGCTCCCATAAATAAAAGGAGAAGGAACCGGGAATGGTGTTTATTTCATTGAAGTACACTTTACCTGTTTCCTCATGAACCAAAAAGTCGATTCGAGCGACACCAGAAGCTTGAAACACTCTAAAAATATGCTCCGAAAGGGAACGTATTTCGCGGGTTAATTCGTCACTTATTGGGGCAGGTATCACCCGATCAGCCGAAGCCATACCTTTTTCCCCAGAACCTCCACGCTGATATTTATCGGCAAAGGATAGGGCATCCTCACTTCCTATAGGTTGTTCGCATACGCTTGAAGTGCAGGATTCGGGGGTCCCCATCACCGCGCAATTTATTTCAATGAGGGGATGGATGGCTTCTTCAATGAGTACTTGTGCATCATAACGAAAAGCTGTTTCGACTGCTTTTATTAATGCGTTGGAGTGCTCTACTTTTTTTACGCCGATGCTGCTACCTAAAGAAGAGGGTTTTACAATCACCGGATATCCCAACTGCTCCACTTCATCCATAATGGTTTGATGATGCTGTTCCCAATCTTCTTCATAGAAGCTTAGGGACGCGGTAACGGGGATCTGATTAGCTTCGCAGAGCTGTTTTGCTTTTACTTTATCCATGCCCAAGGAAGAGGCGAGTACGCCGCTTCCTGTGTAAGGTACATTATATTGTTCACAGACCCCTTGGAAGGCCCCATTTTCCCCACTGCCTCCATGAAAGGCTACGACCACGGCATAGATGGGATGTTGAGTCACTTTTCCAAAAAGTCCTTTTTTAGGCACTTCAAGTACACTTCTACCCAGCTCGTCCCGATTGAAATAACAGGGATCAACGTGTGAGGTTAGCGCCTGAAGATCTCGGTAGTTTTCGAGTTCTTTAAGCTGATCGCCTGTAAACCATTGACCTGATTTGCTGATGTACAGAGGCCGAATCTGATACATGGAATCACTGAGGGCACTCATCACCTGTATGGCGGTAAGTACCGATACTTCATGCTCTGGTGAAACACCACCAAAGGCTACCACGAGGTTAGGAGCTTGATCGGACATTGGGCTAATATGGACTAATTAATTTTTTCTGAAAATAGGAGATGTTGGGGTCAATTGTTACTATTGAAGATAGATTGTAGCTAAGTTTTTAATCAATGAGTGTTACTACCTCGCTTTATGTTAAGCAATACTCGGACAGCCTCTTTCGCTTAGAAGAACGTCCTAGGATGCCGTGGCCCAATCATGTACTTATGGTAGAGCCCGAGTTCTTCGATGTGCTCTATGTGATCAATCCCCATATGGAGGCGATGGTAGGGTCGGTTCAACCCGAAAAAGCCTGGCAAGAGTGGGCGAAGATTAAGTCCCAATTTGAAGCCTGGGGGTACTATGTGCATCCGGTGAAGGCTAAGGAGGGCTTACCTGATTTGGTTTTTTGTGCCAATCAAAGCTTGCCATGCTGGGATGCCGAATTAGGGGCATCGGTGGTGATGGGGGTCATGCGCAACGAGCAGCGCAGGGAGGAAGTGTCTTACATCGAACAGGTTTTTGCCCATAAGGGACTACCCATACACCGGATTATGAATGTGGATTCTGCCGAATATTTCGAGGGTATGGGAGATGTGCAGTGGCATCCCGAGCGATCTCTATTGTGGGCAGGTCATGGCTTTCGAACCTCTGAGCAGGCCATTCAAAAACTAGCCACGTTTTTAGGGGTGCCCACCATTGGCTTAGCGCTTCAGGACGAGCGCCTATACCATTTAGACACCTGTTTTTGTATGCTTAATGAACATACCGTTATGTGCTATCCGCCAGCATTCAGCAGGGAGGGTATGCGGTTGATAGAACATTATTTTGAGCACATTATAGAAGTGGATGAACGAGAATGTTTGGAGTCCTTTGCGTGCAATGCTACGGCCGTTTCGGGGAATAGGGTGCTGTTGCCAGAACGAGCCCCAAAAACCAAAGCTGCCTTGGAAGGCATGGGTTTTGAGGTCGCCGAGGTTTCTACTGGTGAATTTCTTAAAAGTGGCGGAAGTGTATACTGCATGAAACTACTTTTTTGGTCCAAATAGGCAGTTGTGAACGTTGGTAGGTAGGTACGGGTTCAAGGGGATGAGCCATTAAAAACAGCTTTGACTTTAGTTGATATTTTGTCACTTTATTGCGCTACTTTTTATAGATAGCGTTCCGAATCTATTTTTCATCCTGATTTTTCCATCATGAAATACATAAAATTTGCCCTCTCACTTACTTTAGGAGTCGTTCTTTTTTGGGTGCTTCAAACGCGTTGGGGAAACATTCCACCGATGGGGCCATTTATGGATCCTGATGAAGGCTTTTGGGCAAATGCCGAGCGTAAGGGCCCTATGGATAATGAATTTTCTATAGACGGGTTGAAGGATTCCGTGCAGGTATATTTTGATGATCGCAGGGTTCCACATGTGTTCGCTAAGAACGACTACGACCTCTATTACATGCAAGGTTATCTTCAGGCAAGAGACCGTTTGTTTCAAATGGAGATGCAGACCTATGATGCGGCTGGAAGATTAAGTGAACTCATAGGCCCAAATTTACTAGAGCGAGATAAACAGACTCGGCGCTGGGGGATGGTGTATGGGGCAGAGCAGGCGGTCGCTGAAGTGCAGAAACATGAACCCTCTTGGACTATTTTTCAAGCCTATTCGGCAGGAGTTAACGCATATATTTCCACTCTAGAACCGCGAGAGTATCCACTCGAATATAAGCTCTTAGACATAGCTCCTGAAGCATGGACCCCTTTAAAAACGGCCTTATTGTTAAAAAACATGACCCGCACTTTAGCGGCGGGTAATAGTGATGTGGCGCATAGTAACACTCTGGCCTATTTTGGTCCGGAGTTCATTGAGCAATTTTTCGATCGTGACTACGACCTCTTAGATCCAATTATACCGCCTTCTCGGAGATGGGACTTTGATCGGGTGCCAGTAGAAGCGCCTGACACCCTGTTTGTTCCGCGGCAGGCGAAGTCGGTGAATCCATTTCCGGTTCCAGAGGGGATTGGCAGTAACAACTGGGCCGTGAGTGGTGAAAAGACGGCCTCAGGCTATCCCATACTCTCTAATGATCCACACTTGCGGCTGACCCTTCCATCGATTTGGTATGAAATGCAGTTGCAAGCACCAGGTGTGAATACCTATGGGGTTACGCTACTAGGGGCGCCAGGGGTGGTCATTGGATTTAATGAACAAGTAGCTTGGGGGGTGACCAATGTGGGTACAGATGTTTTAGATTGGTATGAGATCCGTTTTCAGAACGATCAATTAGATGCTTACTGGCACGACAAGCAATGGAAAAATACGACCAAGCGGGTAGAAGAATATTTGGTTCGAGGCCAGGGTATAGTAAGAGATACGGTAGTCTATACCCATCATGGACCGGTCACTCAGGTTCAGTCAGGAGCCGAAGAACAACCGCCGGTTTATCATGCCATGCGATGGATTGCCCATGAGCCCTCCAATGAAATACGAGCCTTCTATCAGCTAAATCGGGCTCAAAATTATGACGACTATGTTGAGGCCTTAACCCATTATCAAGCTCCTGCACAAAACTTCGTCTTTGCCAGTCAAGAGGGGGATATTGCGCTTTGGGTAAATGGCCGCTTTCCAAACAAATGGGATGGTCAAGGCAGAACCATAAGTGATGGAACCGATCCACGTTACGATTGGCAGTCTTGGATTCCACGAGATCATCACCCCCACATAAAAAATCCACCCAGAGGATTCGTAAGTTCCGCTAACCAAGAATCGGCGGCACCGGACTATCCTTATTATATGGATGATGTGTATGCCCCTTTTGAGCGAGGCAGACGAATTAATGATCGCCTGTCTGAGCTAGAGAATAGTACGAAAGAGGATATGCAGGAATTGCTGATGGATAATTATTCGTACCACGCGTCTGAAATCTTACCCAATATGTTAGCTTGGTTAGAACGGGATTCCTTGGAAGGAGTAGCATTAGAAATTGCCGATAGTCTTGGGACGTGGAATTATTACAACGAAGCAGAATACCGTTCCCCTAGTGTATTTAAACGTTGGTGGTCTGAATTAACCAGAGGGATTTTGAGCGATGAATATGACGCGCCAATACCCCTTAGGTATCCTTCTAGGGATCGGTTGATGCAGCAATTAAAGGAGAATCCCAACTTCTGGATGATAGACGACAGGGCCACCGACCGGGTTGAATCCATTGAAGAGCTTACCACCCAAGCTTTTGTTCGAGCCGTTGAATATCTACGTCAAGAATATGGGACTTGGAGTGATGATTGGGACTGGGGATGGGTCATGAACAATCATGTACCTCATCTTACTCAGACCAATGGGCTGGGAACTGAGGCACTATACAGCGGTGGAGGAGCAGAATCGGTAAATGCCACTCGAGGTACCTCGGGCCCTTCTTGGAGAATGATCGTTGAACTGGGACCAGAACTCAAAGCTTGGGGCGTGTACCCGGGCGGAGCGTCAGGTAACCCGGGTTCCCCTAATTATGATTCGATGGTTGAAGCCTGGAGAATGGGTCAACTTTATGAGTTGAACTTCTACCGAAATGCCCCTTCTAACGATGATATTAAATGGAGTATACACCCATGATTTTACTGTTTATCCTCATAGCATTGAACGCTTTTTTCCTGAACTTAGTCTTGCCATGGTGGTCTATGATATTACCGGGCATATTCTTTGGTCATAGGTTCCGTGAAACCCCATTAACGGCGTTTATCGTCGGTTTCCTTGCGGTTTTTGTTTCTTGGAGTGTTCATGCCAGCGTGATTAACCATCTAAACGAGGGAGTCCTCAGCGCTCGCATAGCCCAAACATTTGGAGTAGAACAAGCGTGGATACTCATTGTAATCACAGGCGTTATTGGTGGTGTAATGAGTGGAATAGCCACCATGACAAGAGCCCTTTTTGCCCAAGCACAAGCAAAAAAATCATAACTTTTGGTTGAAGCTGAGAGTGCAACTGATTATCTTAGTGAAA
>JAYPDB010000023.1:0-18911 GCA_038125045.1 Bacteroidota bacterium | reverse complement strand
GATTCAATGACCTGGCTACCCGTTTTTCCTCTACCGATGACCGCTACATTCTGCATATTAGAGTATAAATTGATCGTGAATGGTTTTCGCCACCGCTTCCGCCTCGGATTCTTTGACTAAGAAACACACATTGTTCGCGGAGGCCCCATGACACACCATTCGGATGTTGTAATCCTTCAAGGTACTAAAAAGTTTGCCACTTATTCCGGAGGTTTGATTCATAGCATTTCCAATAAGTGCCACAAGCGCTAAGTCGTATTCAATCTCCACATCGCAAAAATCATTCAGCGCCCTGAGTACTCCTTCCGAAACCTCTACTCGATTAGAAGCTTTATGCGCAGTATCCAGAGTAAGTGATACGCTCACTTCACTGGTGGTCACCAAATCTACCGAAATACGATGCTCGGCCAGAATGGAAAAAATCTTCGCTAGAAACCCCGGCTGATGCAACATATCCAGACTGTGTAGTGTCATCAGCGTCTGTTCCTTGCGCACTGAAATTGCTCGGACGATTGGTCGTTCCATCGGATTCGTTAAAATTTGGGTACCAGGAAGGCTAGGATGTATGCTTGATAGCACCTTCAAGGGGATGTTTGCTCGTCGCACGGGTTTTGTAGTGGCTGGATGTAAGACCTTACCTCCAAATACCGAGAGCTCGGCTGCTTCGTCAAAGCCAATTTCAGAGAGTGGATGGGCGTTGGCCACCATACGAGGATCGGTGGTATACACCCCCGCGACATCGGTCCAAATTTCAAGACACTCCGCACCCAAAGCCTCGGCAAATAAGGCCGCCGAGTAATCGCTCCCCCCTCTTCCCAAGGTGGTGATTCTGCCCTGCTCATCGGCACCAATAAATCCTTGCGTTAATACGACCTCCTCTGAGGATTCTAAATCATGAGCGGTTACATAGGAATGTATTTCGGGTTGAATACGCTCCAGCTGAACTTCGGCATTCCCAAATCGACTATCCGTTTTGATCCACTGACCCGCCCATTCAAGCCGAACCAAAATCCCATATTCTTCAAGTACATATTTAAATAATCTCGTAGAGAAATCTTCACCAAAGGCCAACAAGCTATCTACCCACTGGGCATCTTTTGTGTCTACTTGCATATGATCACGCAAGCTGATCATAAGATCATTCACTTGCTGTAATGCGGCACTGACATTCGTGCATTGAGAGGCTATATCCTGATGACGTTCCTCAATGAGTTGAAGCAATCGTTCAACATCAGATCCTTGACTCGTCTGTTTAGAAAGGGCTACCAAATCGTTGGTAGTACCCGCCGTTGCACTGATAACAACCCATCGGCGTTGGGGGTTATCTGCAATAATGCCCGCACTGCGACTCATCGCTTCGTAGGAACCCACACTGGTTCCCCCGAATTTGGAAACGATCATAATGTAACTAGAGTGAATGAAATTGAATTGTAAAATACGGAGCAAAATGTTAATAGACATCCTTTATTTATATATTAAATACATTATCAAATTTTATATCATCAACTAACGAATCTTTCAGAACAACCTATGCCATTAATCACAAATGATGCCATTGCCTTTGGTTTACTGATGCTCACCTTAGCGGGTATATTTGCAACTGCGCAAAGCCCCCACCCTTTTTGGAAGAAGTTTTACACCTTTGTACCCTCTCTTCTCCTCTGCTATTTCATTCCATCTATTTATGCAACGCTGGGCTGGATTGATCCGTCAGAATCACAGTTATATTATGTAGCTTCGCGCTACTTACTCCCCGCATCCTTGGTCCTCTTAACACTGAGCATCGACCTAAAAGCGGTTTTGAACTTGGGTTGGAAAGCCATTGCGATGTTTGTTACCGGTACCTTGGGAATTGTTCTGGGTGGTCCCATCGCCATGCTATTGGTTGCCATGATTGACCCAAGTATTTTACAAGCAAGCTCCCCTGATAACGAGATTTGGAAAGGACTTGCTACAGTGGCCGGAAGTTGGATTGGTGGAGGCGCCAATCAAACAGCGATGCTGGAAGTGTATCAGCCCAGTTCATCCCTGTTTTCTGCCATGGTAACCGTGGACATTATCATAGCTAATTTATGGTTGGCATTTCTGATTTACGGTGCTGGAATATCCGAAAAAATAGACCGGTGGCTTGGCTCCGATACTTCAGCCATCACCAGCCTCAGAAAGCAGGTTCAAGACTATCAAGAAAAAATTAAACGCATTCCCAGTCTTTTCGATCTTATGAAAATACTTGCCGTAGCCTTTGGAATCACGGCGATAGGTCATGTCATTGGGGAGAGTCTGGCGCCGTGGATTACTGAGAATGCTCCAAGACTCCGAGAATTTAGTCTCGATTCGGCCTTCTTTTGGATTGTTGTTACGGCCACTACGGGCGGTCTATTGGTCTCCTTCACAAAACTCAGGGAACTGGAGGGTGCCGGAGCCTCAAAGTTGGGAAGTCTATTTCTGTATATATTGGTCATGACCATCGGGCTCAAAATGGATCTCACCGCCTTTGTAGAAGAACCCTCTTACTTTCTTATTGGAATTATCTGGATTCTCATCCATGTCATCCTACTTCTTGTAGTGGCTAAATTCATCAAAGCGCCACTCTTCTTTGTAGCAGTGGGGAGTCAAGCCAATGTGGGAGGAGCGGCATCTGCGCCTATAGTAGCTTCTGCCTTTCACCCTGCCCTTGCCCCTGTGGGAGTTCTTCTAGCCGTTTTAGGGTACGCACTGGGAACCTACGGAGCTTATGCAACGGCCGAAATTATGCGATTAATTTATTAACTTTCTTTTTTACTCATCTTAGTCCTATTCATTGAAAAGAGCAGTCTTATTTTTACTTAGTTTTGTAGGCGTTGCCGTAATCATTTACGCCATGGCAATTGTCCCTAATTATTCGGCATTTAAGACCCTCTTCACCAATGCCGAGGGTATGGCCGAAGGCAGCGAATATGTCGCGAATACCTACTCATTAGCCGATTTAACCACCTTCATTGGGAACAAACCAGAGCATGTAAGCTTAGTTTCTCTCTCTCTGGATGAAGCCGACTCCAGTCTTTTTTATGAAGCCGATACCCCGCGAACCCAAGGTTCATTGGGCAATCTCATCCTCTTATATGGGTATGCTCAAGCGGTTGCTGAAGAACGTATCGACCCCAATACCCCGCTCAGTTTGGAGGAAATATCCCGCTTCGAACTCCCTATGATTAGCCAGAATGCTCATGACGGGGCCATTGAAGCATTAACCCTTGAAACGCCTACCTTCACCTTGGATGAGGTTGTGAGTGTAATGGTAGAATTCAATGATTTTGTGCTTGCCGATTTTCTTTGGTACACGCTTGGAGAAGAACACGTACAGCGTGCATATGCTCAGTTGGTTGATCATCTCGACCTACAAGTGACCGAACTCCCCATTCCTAACATAGCCTTTTACTCGGCCATGGCATGGGCTTTTAATCCTGAGTTGGAAGACGCAGCCACCCCATTGGACCGGGATTCGCTCAATTTTATGCTGGGAACTCCCGAACTAAATAGTGTTCGCAGCCAATCACAGTTACGAGCACACTGGCAGGACGTATTGCTAAGGAATGCCCGAGACTTACCAAGCAATCCAGATAACATTGTTACATTTCAAAACTTCTTCGACGGGAATAGACTCAATATTACCTTCATGCAAGAACGAGATGCACTTGTTTGGTACCCACAAACAACGGCGAGAGAATTGGCCTCCATCCTCCAGTTTATACTCCAAGACACCACCATCAGTACTCCTGTAAAAGAGCTCATATTGGACAAACTTGGCTGGCCTAATGGATCCAGTACCATAGAACGAAGTTTTAATTTTTATTTCGCGCAATACGATAGCCGAATGGGATTACTCAGTGGCATCGATTACGGAAGTTCACTCTATACGGGTGAAGAGCGTATTCAAGTCATCATCTTCGACCAACTACCCATTGCATTTTGGCATCATATGTCGGCAAATCACATGCAAGAAGATTTCCAGCAGCGACTCATTTGGGACCCTGCCCTTTATCAAACGACTAAATCAAAGCTTTAATGAGACGTCTCCTCTATTTCTTTTGGATACTCCCGGCATACATGGGATTTATCACACTACAGCAGTTAACCGTACACATAGGGACCATTCAAACCTATACAGAAGGGGTTAGCATTGCAGCCGATGTTACTGATTTCGATATCAAACAGATTGCTGCTCAAAGCAACGGCTATGTGGTCATTACCTTCCCTCTGCCCGATGGAACCATGACCGGAAAAAAACTCTCCTTATCCATCCAAATGGCGCAAGAAATTATAGATACACAAGTCATACCCATTCGTTATCTAGAAGAAAGCTGGCAGCCCATTGTGATGATACCCACCTATGAATTACAGCGAAGTACTTCTCTTCTAAATGCAATTATTGCCTTTATAGGTTTTGTCATCACATTAACGGCCGCATTTTTTGCGATTCGCTATGCTAGAAAACAATCGACGGAACCATCGAATCAGTTCCAAATTGAACGCGTCGAATCCTAATTTATGAGTTTAGGCACCTTATATCTACTTCCCAATACGCTAGGAAAAACCGAGGGGAATCCCAGTCATCCCGAAGACGTGCTTGCTATCATTAGAACCCTTGACGTGCTATTTGTGGAGAACATTCAGAATGCCACACGTTTTTTGCAATGGGTAGGTGACACCGTTCCCGGTTATGCCATTGAGTTTTACCCTCTCAACAAGAAAACCACCGATTTAGATCTCTTGGAATACATAAAACCTCTTAAGGCAGGCAAAAATGCGGGAATACTCTCAGAGGCGGGTTTACCTGCCATTGCCGATCCAGGTGCAAAAATGGTGGAATTAGCGCATAAATTTCACATTCCCATAAAACCCTTGGTGGGGCCTTCCTCTATTTTTTTAGCCTTGATGGGATCTGGTTTCAATGGACAGGAATTTCATTTTCACGGATACTTACCTATGGATGAGAAGGCTTGTTTTCAAAAATTGCAAGAACTGGAAGGGCAGTCCCGTAGACATGATGTCACTCAAATCTTCATGGAAACGCCTTACCGAAATGGGACCATGCTTAAACGAATTCTGGCCAATGTTCAGGATACCACCCGAGTGTGTCTCGCCTGTGATTTGAGTTTATCTTCCGAAGAAATCATTTCCAAGAGTGCCGGCGAATGGTCACACGACCTTCAAGCAAATAAACTAGACCTGGATCATTGGCATAAAAGACCCTGTATTTTTCTACTCTACGCTAAATAGGAAGAGTTTTTTCAAAAGTAGCAAAAATACTATCTTATCACATCTACAGACTTCGGATACACTAGGTCGAAAATAGACCCTATAGACACTATGATATTTTCCGATATACGGCACCCTATGTTAGCCTATGCAACTCTACTGCAACGTTTGAGCCCATTGGCCATGGTGTGTTTGCTCGTAACCCTCTTTGGCTGGAGTAGCCCCCTACTACAGGCTCATACTTCTGCCTCCTACACCTCAACCACGGATACCCTTCAGATCGAACGCATCTCCTTTAGTCCTAGGAGCGATGGTTTAGGCTATGTTATTCGATTCCATCATACTACACGGCTCGATTCGTTCAACATTATTCAACCTGCAGCCGATTTGATTCAGCTAGAGTTGTTTCATCCCGAAATAGATACCCTAGGCATCGTATTTCCGACCTTCGATGAGGATATACAGGAGATAAGGCTCTATAAACTCGAACAAAGTTATGGAGTGGACATTTATCTGGGGCAGGAACTGCAAGTTACGAGTCGAGCCTATCCTGATATGCAGACTCAAGATTTATTGGTTGCATTGAGCTATGCATCACCGCATGAAGTCGAATTGTTTACCCAACAATTTTTAGCGCGTAACTGGTACCTGAGCGTAAATCCTGAAGATGCCTTGGACCTTTCGGCCTCCCTCTCAAGCGCTGATTTAGAAGAAGGATACAGTGAAGTAAAAGACAAACTCAAATTTGATACCATCATTATAGATCCAGGACATGGTGGGCATGACCCTGGGAATATTGGCTACAGAAAAGTAAAGGAAAAAGATGTGGTACTGGCCATATCCAAAAAACTGGGCGCCTACATTGAAGAATATTTACCCGATGTTAAGGTCATGTACACGCGAGAAGACGACCGTTACGTCGATTTAGAGGAACGGGGTTCTATTGCTAATCGCGTAGAAGGTGATTTGTTTGTTTCTATCCATGCCGATGGCTGGACCTCTTCATCGGTATACGGTAGTTCGGTCTTTTTTCTGGGATTACACCGCAGTCGCGAATCCTTTGAGGTGATGAAAAGAGAAAATTCGGTATTCAATACCCATCAGGATGAATTATTCAATTTGAATGAAGAGGATTTACTGATCTACGAATTGGCCCACTCTGGCTATATTGCCACAAGTGAACGAATAGCCTATATGGTTGAAGAGCAATTTAGAACACGTGCCAATCGAAAATCCAGAGGGGTAAAACAAGCGGGTTTTGTGGTGTTGTATCAAGCCTCGATGCCCGCCTTACTCATTGAAACGGGATTTCTAACCAATCCGGCTGAACAACGCTTTTTATCCAGCGATTATGGGCAATCCATTATTGCATCAGCCATTTTTAGAGCCATCAGAGACTACAAGGTAGAATATGAAAAAACGCAGTAATTCCCCCTTAATTATTGGGGTGGCCGGCGGAAGTGGATCCGGTAAAACCACCGTAGTTAATCTCATTTGCCATCATTTTGGTAACGATACTATCCTCCGCTTAGAGCATGACTCATACTATCGGGATCTCAAGCATCTGGTTTTTGAAGATCGCCTAAAACAGAATTTTGACCATCCATCTTCATTGGAAACCGACTTACTCATCCGTCATTTAGAGGCTCTGGTTGAAGGGTACCCGGTTCAAGTACCTCAGTATGATTTCGCTCATCATGTTCGCAAAGAAGAACATAAAACCGTGCATCCCACTCCCGTCATTTTAATTGATGGTATCCTCATATTTAGTGAACCTGAACTTCGAGCCTTGATGGATGTCAAAATATTTGTGGACACGGATGACGATGTTCGTTTGCTGCGAAGAATTCAACGAGATATTTCGGAACGTGATCGAAGCATAGACAGCGTATTGTTTCAATACGAAACCTTTGTACGCCCCATGCATCTAAAATTTGTGGAACCTAGCAAACGCTACGCTGATATCATTATTCCGCACGGCGGTAAAAACACGGTAGCACAGGAGATGCTCATTTCACTCATCGACAAGGAACTCAGAGCTCGCCAATCAAACGACTGAGAAGGCTCCTCATACCCTCGAATTGAAGGTTTGGTTTAACCCGGCAGCTATAACCAGCTTCTGCTATAGCTTCATGAATAAAGGTCTGGGCTCCGCCTCCGGTAAGATAGACCGTATCTATCGCATAGAGCTCGACATAGTGCTTGAGTATGCCCAGCATTCCCTTCAACCAGAAAAAATCCTGCCCCCATAATAAGGCTTGTTTGGTGGAAGTAGGCGCCCGATCCAATTCAAGCATTGAGACCTGATCGGCCTCGGGTAAGCGAGGTGTTTTATGGCGCATTCCCCATCGAATGGCGTCAATTCCAGGTGCAATCACACCTCCGTGATACGAAGTGATCCGTTCTGACGTCCTATGCATACGTAACACATCCATGGTGACCGCACTCCCAATATCAAGTACAGCTACCGATCGAGTGCCTTCATCCTGGTGTAGAAATCCTTCTTCCAGTATTTGAGCTTGAACGCCATAGGCCACCATTAGACGATCAATACCCAAACTTTGGCTATCGCTGTACAGGTTAGCGATGGGGAAAGCCGTTGATGGAAGAGCATTCGGGATGGAGTGCCCCAGTATGAGTGCAAGTACCCATTCCGTATCTAAGCATTCGTCGGTCTCCATTAACAGGGCCTGGATCCGTTCCAGGGCATCTGGGCGTACCGAGGAGATGATTAAAAAGCGATACCGCCGGTGGATTGCCTGCACCAACTGCTCCGCTAGCTGAGGGTCTGGCTGCTCCCAATTAAGGGAATAGCACGCAAAATGACCTTTATTTTCTTGCCATATCGCCCATTTTAACGCCGAATTTCCTCCATCCAAATAGAGATAACAGTCCTCAAAGCCCTGCTGCAAAAGGGGCTGCTTTGCCATTATAAAGTCATCAAAAGATTGGAATGTTCGCATGGGACTAACCGTTCATCGAAATACTAAGAATCGTATCTTATGTTATACCTTTAATATACTAAACCCAAGATAATGATTATATCCGGTTCAATGGCCATTGTAACAGGTGCCAGCAGTGGCATTGGTCAATCATTCACCGAGCATCTCCTACAAATAGGAGCTACCGTTTATGGCCTTTCGCGCAATCTCGACCGAATGCAGGCCCATAAAGAAAGCCTTGGGACCATGGGTGAACACTACCACCCTGTTCAAATGGATATTTCAGATCACGATGCCATTGAATCCTGGGTGAATGAAGAATTTAAGGTATCAGACATCCACCCAGATATTTTAATTAACAATGCCGGTGTGGGTTATTTTGATCAGGTTGAAGAATTACCCCTGGAACAATTTGAACAAATGATGCAGGTGAACGTCTCGGGAGTTTTTTATCTAACGCGGCACATCACTCCACTGATGAAAGCAAATCCAAAAGTTTGTCATATCATCAATATTGCCTCGGTAGCAGCCTTAATGGGAAACCCAAAAATTTCGGTATATAATGCTACAAAATATGCTCTCAGAGGCTTTAGTGATGCGCTTTTCAAAGAATTACGCTTCGATGGAATAAAAGTGAGTTGTTTTTTCCCAGGTTCGATTGCCACTCGTTTTTTTGACCATATTGAAGGGATTGAGGTGCATGATGGCATGATGCATCCCGATGAAGTGGCCAATACCCTAATCCATGTACTCGAAACATCGGACAATTTCCTGATCAATGAAATCACGATGAGACCCCTTCAACCCAAGTCAAACTCCTAAGATGCGATATTTATACTCTCTTATCCCACTATTTCTGCTGATACTTACCGCCTGTGAAGCCGAACAAGGAGCTCGATTAAAAGCTCCTGATACGCTCTTAGAGGACTCCGTGTACATTCCATTATTGGCTGAAATGCAACTACTACACGTTTGGAGCACTTCCACAGACACCTTAGATCTGGAAGCTATTAAACAAGATGTATTTAATCGGTACGGGGTAAAGGAAGGGGATTTTGAACAAACCCATCGCTACAACCAAAGTGATTACACGCGTCAAAGAGCTCGATTAGATTCCGTTAAATTACTGATTGAAGCTGAAAAGAGACGTATTCAGGGTTATTAATCGATTTGTAGGCCTAAACTTCTAGGGAATTGAAGGCTTAGTTCTTCTTTTGATAGCTCAACAACTCCTCAGGCACTTCTTCAATCATGTGATGGTGCAACAACCACCGTATGGAATCATCTATTTTGACCTTTGGCCACGGAATCTGTTCCCGCAATTCACAGTAGGTAATCCTATCCCGTTTTATGAGGTCCATGACGGCTTGTACATCCGACATGGAAGTTATGGATTCATGTGCTCGATCCAAGGCTTCACAATTGTCGCAATGCCCGCAACGAGTGTGAACATCCTCTCCAAAATAGTTCCTTAAAAATACTTCTCGACATCCCTTAGTTTCGGCATATAGTGCCATCCATTTCAGTTTCGCCCTTGCGTTCTTCTCACGCGTGTTTAGCCAAGAAAAATCGATGGGAACCGTTTTTTGTCGAGCTTCCAAAAGATACACCTGATACTCACTTTCCACAATTTCGTAGCTAATCCATCCATCTTCTTGCATGAGGATATCTAAATAAGACTCCAGTAGAGAGGCCTCGTAACCATTCAACCCTTTAAACCAAGCCCGCGTCTCGGACCATGGAATCACGATTCGTTCATGATAAGAACGAAGCCCATAACTGCGAAAGATCCGATCCACCAATAACTGTTTATCCAAGTTCTGTATCTGGTCAATAATTTCGGACATGGCCTGTGCTGGATATCGAAAATGTAAGACCAAGGCGCGCTCACCCTGCTCACTAGCCTCAAGAATTCCCCACTGGTTGAACCGATCAAGTATCGTGCGCCATCGATACGCAGACTCACCACTTCGTTGGACCAAAGAATCCAAGGTTACGGGCTTCTTTTCAGTCATTTCCGATCCAATGGCGAGATTAAGGGCATCACACAAGCATTCATAATACCGTTGCAAGGACTCTTTAGAAGGATAACTTTCTTCTAACTGTTCATGTGCTTTTTGAAGATGCTGTGTGGTGTAAAAGAGAATGGGATAACTGGCCTCACCATCCCTTCCGGCACGACCTGCTTCTTGATAATAGGCTTCCAGACTACTGGGCGGACCTTCATGGAACACATACCGGCAATTCGGCTTATCAATCCCCATCCCAAACGCATTGGTGGCAGCAACCCAAGGGATCTCGCCAGAAATCCATGCCTGCTGAATACGACTGCGTTCATCGCTGGGTATTCCTGCGTGATAGGCAGCCGCCTTGATGCCCTTTTCCGCTAAGCGCTTTGCCCATCGCTCAGAATTGAACCGGGTACCTGCATAAATCAACCCGTCTCCTGTACCTCGCACCTTATCAATACTGGAAACCATTCGTTCAACCGTTTGTTCTGTGTTCAAAACCCACCACTTCAAGTTATCGCGAGTAAACGGTAGGGCAATCGGCGTATGCTCCTGGAAATTCAACACCGAACAAATATCCTTTCGAACCTCTGGAGTCGCGGTTGCCGTTAGCGCAATCCATTGAGCGGAAGGGTGGTGTTCTACCAAGTAGTCGGCCACTTCGCGATAGGCCGGTCTAAACTCATGCCCCCATTCCGAAATACAGTGAGCCTCATCAATGGCGATTAACCAAATAGGCAAATGAGGTAACTCTTGTTGAACCCGATCACTCGCCAATCGCTCAGGCGCACAATACAACAAATCGTACATCCCATTTCGCGCATTGATCCACCGTTGTTCGGTTTCTTGATACGATAAACTCGAATTAATATAGGTAGCGGAAACCCCTCTGCTCTGCAGTTGCTTTACCTGATCCTCCATCAAGGCCACCAACGGACTTATCACCAGACACAGGCCTTCGAAGCTAACGGCAGGCACCTGATAACATAAGGACTTACCAGCCCCAGTAGGAAAAATGCACAAGGTCTTTTCTCCCTTGCAAACGGCTTCTACCGCCTGATCTTGACCAGGCCTGAAATCTTCATATCCCCATATACGACGGAGATTATGAAGGCATTTTTCATATCGGGTTGAATGATTAGCCATGGGCATTATCGTTTATAAGATACATCAAGTATGATGAGCTTTTCACAGCCCTTATCTGGAATCGACTCGGTTTAGCGACCGGTCAAAAAAAGATAAAATAGGTATTAAATAAGAGGCAAATTACCTTCGAAGATATTATCGAAAGATGTGTCTTCATCCAAATCAGATTCCACCATCATGGCCACCACATCCCCAACTTTCGAACAGGAGATAAACTCATCAGCATTTAAATCAGGTGTCACAAGGCCCTTCGCAATGACTAACTCAACGGCCGCTTCAACCCGTCTGGCTTCTTCAACTAACCCAAAATGTTCTAGAAGCATCGATAATGAAAGGATGGTAGCCAAAGGGTTGGCAATATCTTTACCGGCCGCTTGTGGATAGCTGCCATGTATAGGCTCAAACAAACTGGTAGCTTCACCCAGAGAAGCCGAAGGTAAAAGACCTATGGAACCCGTAATTACACTGGTTTCGTCCGAGATAATATCTCCAAACATATTTTCAGTGAGTATTACATCAAATTGCGACGGATTTTGAACCACTTGCATGGCCGCATTATCCACAAATAAATAATCGACCGCTACCTTGGGATATTCAGGAGCCATTCGTTGCACCACTTCTCGCCACAGTCGTGAGCTCTCTAACACATTGGCCTTGTCGACCAAGGTAAGTTTATTTCTTCTTCTACCAGCGGCTTCAAAGGCCATCTTGGCAATGCGCTCAATTTCATCTTCATGATAATAACACGTATCAAAGGCCGCACTCCCCTCCTCTAAACGTCCTTTGTCACCGAAATAGATCCCACTGGTGAGCTCCCGGTACACCACCAAATCCGTTCCTTTAATGCGCTCTTCTTTAAGGGGCGAACGATCCATAAGCGGGCTAAACAACCGTACAGGCCGAATATTCGCATACAAGCCCAATTCCTTTCGCAACCGCAACAAACCTTGCTCTGGCCGAACCTTTGCAGATGGATCATTATCATACTTGGGATCCCCAATAGCTCCAAAAAGCACAGCATCGGCCATCCGGCAAATATCAATGGTTTCCTGAGGCAAAGGATTCCCCGTTTCATCGATAGCAATGGCGCCCATTAGCGCATAATCGGTAATAAACTCATGATGGTAACGATTGGCCACCGCCTCCAACACTTTAACCGCTTGTTTTATGACTTCAGGACCTATTCCATCTCCAGGCAATACCGCTATTCTTTTTTTCATACTAGGGTAAACTCATTCAAAAATTGTGGACTAAAACTCGACATGATTATTTTCGAAGGCCTTGATCTGCTCTTTTTTGCTCAACAAAAAATCGATGTCATCGTAGCCGTTAAGTAAGCACATCTTTTTGTAGGGATTAATGTCAAAGCCTTCGGCAATACCCAGATCCCCCACCTTCAACATCTGTTCCTCTAGGTCTATTTCGATCACCGTCATGGCCTCTTGTTCTACCCCATCCAAGAGTTGTTGCAACACCTGCTCACTCACCTGAACGGGCAACAAACCATTGTTCAAGGCATTTCCTTTGAATATATCGGCAAAATAACTCGAGATTACGGCTTTAAATCCATAATCGACCAAGGCCCAAGCGGCATGTTCACGAGAAGATCCACAACCAAAGTTTTCTCCTGCTACTAAAATGGAGCCTGAGTAGATGGGGTTATTGAGCACAAAATTAGGCTTTTCATTCCCCTGTTCATCGAATCTCCAATCTTTAAAAAGATGATCTCCGAAGCCCTCTCTGGAAGTTGCTTTCAAAAAACGTGCGGGGATAATTTGATCGGTATCCACATTCTCTTGTCTCAGTGGTACCGCCGGACTTAATAGGGTGGTGAATTTTTCCATCAGGCCAGTACCTCCTCACTAATGTAGTTACGGGGATCCACAATTTTACCTTCTACTGCAATCACGGCTGCGGTAAGTGGACTCACCAACAAGGTGCGAGCTCCTGGTCCTTGTCTTCCCTCATAATTTCTGTTAGAAGTAGATACGCAGTACTCCATTTTAGGAATTTTGTCCTCATTCATTCCCAAACAAGCCGAACAACCGGGGCCTCTTAACTCAAAACCGGCTTCCGATAGAATGTCGTGAAGACCCTCTCTTCGGGCTTGGGCTTCTACGTGCTTAGATCCTGGCACAATAAAGGCCTGAATCCTATCCGATTTTTTCTTTCCCTTCACGTAGTTGGCTACAATGCGTAAATCTTCGATACGTGAGTTGGTACAGCTACCTATAAACACGTGATCAATGGGCATATCCAAAAGAGAAGATCCTGCTTCAAGCCCCATATACTCTAGAGATTTGAGCAGATTTTCAGGGCGCTCTACTTCATCCGTAGTAGGTATGTGCTGAGTGATACCCATGCCCATTCCTGGATTCGTACCATAGGTAATCATGGGTTCGATTTCTTCAGCTTTAAACACATATTCCTTATCAAAGACCGCATCCTCATCGGAGTAGAGTGTGTTCCAGTACTCTAGGGCCTCTTCCCAGCGGTCATTAGGGGCATGGGCGCGTCCTTTGATGTAGTCAAAGGTGGTTTGATCAGGGGCTATCATTCCCCCACGAGCCCCCATTTCAATACTCATGTTGCAGATGGTCATACGAGCTTCCATAGAAAGTGAACGAATGGCCGATCCCGCATACTCCACAAAATAACCGGTACCACCTGCGGTACTTAGCTTTGAGATGATGTATAGAATAACATCCTTTGAGTAGATACCCGGTGCCAGTGCTCCATCGATGGTAATACGCATGGTTTTAGGCCGCGGCACCAACAAACACTGCGATGCCATCACCTGTTCTACCTGTGAGGTTCCGATGCCAAAAGCAATGGCTCCAAATGCGCCATGCGTCGAGGTATGGCTATCTCCACACACAATGGTCATCCCCGGCTTGGTGACCCCAAGTTCGGGGCCGATCACATGCACAATTCCCTGATTTTCATGTCCCAATCCATATAGCTCTACCCCAAATTCAGCACAATTTTGAGTGAGCATATCTACTTGTAGTCTGGAAAGCGTATCCGCTATGGGAAGATGTTGATCTTTTGTTGGAACATTATGATCCGCAGTGGCAACTATTCGTCCTTTATCATATAAATCGATACCTCGTTTTCGTATCCCATCAAAGGCCTGAGGAGAGGTAACCTCATGAATAAAATGTCGATCGATGAAGAGTATTTCTTGTCCTCCGTCAACCTCTTGGACCACATGTTTGTCCCAAACCTTTTCAAAAAGGGTTTTTCCCATACGACTGTACTACAACTTTTATGGTGATGGTTAAAATTTGGCTAGATAATAGGGTTTTTTAGGCCTAAGATGAAAATAATGTAAGCAGATCCTGATCCTGAATTACTTTTTTCTCATCCGCCATTCTCAAGAAGGCTTCGTAATAGGGTTCCAAGGCTTCCCGGTCAATTTCAAAGCCCAATTTTTCGGCTCGAAACTTAAGAGCTGCTCGCCCACTTCTGGCGGTCAGTACAATGGAAGATTCATGAACACCCACTTCTTGTGGATCAATGATTTCATAGGTTTCTCTACTCTTAATAACCCCGTCCTGATGTATTCCAGACGAATGTGCAAAAGCATTGCTACCTACAATGGCTTTATTGGGCTGGACTGGCATGCGCATTCTAGTAGATACCAACTCACTCATGGATTTGAGTTTTTTGGATTGAATACGAGTATCAAAATCCAAATCCTTGTGCTGTCGTAAAATCATGACCACTTCTTCTAAAGAAGCATTACCCGCGCGTTCGCCGATACCATTGATGGTACATTCGACTTGGGTAGCGCCATGCTCAACACCAGCGATGGAATTGGCCGTTGCAAGCCCTAAATCGTTATGACAATGGGTAGAAATATGAACCTTGTCTATGCCTTTCACATGCTCTTTGAGGTACTTAATTTTTGCTCCATATTGCCAGGGCAAACAATATCCCGTCGTATCCGGAATATTCACAACCGTAGCTCCAGCTGCTATGACGGCTTCGATTACCTGAGCCAAATATTCATTGTCGGTTCGACCGGCATCCTCGGCATAAAATTCAACATCTTCAACATATCGCTTAGCATACTTAACAGCCGCAACACCCCGCTCAATGACCGCTTCACGAGTGGTGCGTAATTTGTCAAAAACATGGCTATCGGAGGTGCCAATACCGGTATGAATTCTAGGTTTTCGCGCATGTTTTACCGCTTCTGCTGCGGCATCAATATCTTTTTCAACCGCTCGGGATAAGGCGCAAACCGTAGAGTCTTTAATGATCGCAGCAATCTTTGAAACAGACTCAAAATCTCCTGGACTTGAAATGGGGAATCCAACTTCCATAATATCCACTCCGAGCTGTTCGAGTGCACGGGCAATTTCTATTTTTTCATCGGTGTTCAACTGACATCCAGGTACTTGCTCACCATCTCGGAGCGTAGTATCAAAAATCTGAATCTGCTTATGGGCCATAGTTAGGCAATTACGTTACGTTCTTACGGGTCGAATATAATGGGTAATCCTGCTCGGATAAAGAAGTAATGAAACCGAATTCATACTATATTACAACCCCCAAGAGTATTTAGGTACTGTAGGTTTTGTTCTAAAGTATTGATTACCTTACAAATAGAAAAAATAAAAGCGGTTTATTTCATACAATGGCCAACCAGCCGAACGACTACTTATATCAACTTATACGATCACTCACAAAAGCTGAAAAAAGAAGCTTTAAGATCTATGCGCTTAGGAGCAGTTCGGAAGAGGCCAAATTCATACAGTTGTTCGATGCCATCGACAAGGCCAAAGACTATGATGAAGACCTTATCCTACAAAAATTAGAGGGTGTTAAAAAAACCCAGCTCTCAAATCTTAAGGCCCACCTTTACCGTCAGTTGCTTACCAGCCTTCGATTAAATTATACCAATCACAATATTGATATACAGCTTCGAGAACAGATCGACTATGCTCGAATTCTCTACGATAAAGGACTGTATAAACAGAGCTTGAAAATTTTGGACAAGGCCAAATTAGTGGCCCATGATCATCACCGAGTACCATTAAGTTCGGAGATCCTTGGATTCGAAAAGCTCATTGAATCGCAATACATCACTAGGAGTTTTGATCACCGAGCCGACAACCTCATAGAAGAGACTCAAGAAGTCCTTAAATCGGAAGAACAGTATCATCAACTCTCCAATCTGGCACTGCGCCTGTACAGTTTATACATTAAGACCGGGCATGTGCGTAGTGAAGCCGATTACGAACGTATTCACGCATTTTTCGAACAGGCTCTATCCTCCATTCAACCCGAAAAAATGGGCTTTTATGAGCAGCTTTATCTTCAGGTGTCTCACGCGTGGTACAATCTCATTGTTCAAGACTTTTTGGCCCAATATCGACATGCTCAAAAATGGGTCGATCATTTTAGAAACCATCCGGCCATGCTACAGGCAGATCCAATTTGGTATTTGAAAGGGATGCATGTGCTCTTGGAGGCCCTTTTCATTCTCGGGCACTATGATCGCCATAACATGGAAATGAAAAATCTAAGAGCATTTTTAGAACATCCTCCATCCCGAAGCAATACCAACTTAGAGACCTTGGGTTGGCAGTATTATTACACCTCTAAGATTAACCATTACTTCATGAATGGTAATTTTAAAGAAGGCATTCAACTAATACCAGAACTTACCCAGCAGATGGAGTCATGGAACTATCGCATAGACTCCCATCGAATCCTCGTATTTCACTACAAAATTGCCTGTCTGTATTTTGGGGCCGGTGATTTACACAAATGCATACAGCACCTGGGGTACATCATACAATATCCGGATCCCCATCTCAGAGAAGACTTGCATTGCTTTGCACGTATACTTACCCTGATTGCACACATTGAACTGGGCAACGAACAACTTGTTCAATATCAAGTTCGTAGCACCTATCGATTTCTTCGAAAAATGGATGACCTGAATTCGGTACAAGAAGAAGTACTTTCCTTTCTACGGGCACTGCCTCAAACCTCCGAAGAACAGCTGCAAAGAAAATTCAAAAAATTGCATACCGAACTCCAAAAAATCCAGAATAAACCCTTCCAAAAGCGGGCTTTTCTGTATTTGGATATCATATCATGGCTAGAGGCCAAAATGAACCATACGAGCGTACAAGAGGTTATTACCGCTAAATTTGCTGCTCGTAAGCCTCATTAATCCCCCTTGGACATTCCATTTATAATTAATTTTATTCGGCTCAATAGTTGCTATTAACAACGGATAACTCGTTCTTTCCCATGAACTAAAGAAAATAACTTTGAATAATCAGCGCCTTTCCATCGTGAATATTATTGAGGTCATCGTCATTGAACGATGGGGAAGCGCTGTTTAGCAAACATAACACTTTATGCAAAACAAGCCTTCCTCATTAACGGGAAGGCTTTTTTTTTGATAATGGATTAGTCAGTACCCATGAAAGATATCAACCGTTTTTCACGACAAATTACTCAGGATGGATCTCAACCCGCCGCTCAAGCCATGCTTCATGCCATCGGCTTAGAAGATGAAGATCTCAAAAAAGCATTTGTAGGAATAGGTAGTACCGGTTTTGAAGGGAATCCCTGCAACATGCATCTCAATGATCTGGCGGTTCATGTCAAGCGAGGTGTGGAACATGCCAAGCTCAATGGACTTATTTTTAACACCATAGGAATCTCGGATGGAATTTCTATGGGTACCTCGGGAATGAGATATTCCCTCCCCTCTCGTGATTTGATTGCCGATTCCATGGAGTCAGTAGTTACGGGGATGAGTTATGATGGAATGGTAGCTATTGTTGGATGTGATAAAAATATGCCTGGAGCTCTCATGGCTATGCTACGAGTCAACCGCCCAAGTATCTTGGTCTATGGTGGTACCATCGCGCCCGGTTATTATAATGGACAAAAATTAGATGTGGTATCTGCTTTTGAGGCATGGGGTCAAAAAGTTTCAGGAGCGATTGATGACGCCACATTCAAAGACATTGTTCAACATGCTTGTCCCGGGCCTGGAGCATGCGGAGGAATGTATACGGCAAATACCATGGCAAGTGCTATTGAAGCTATGGGTATGACCTTACCCTACAATTCTTCTAACCCAGCCAATAGCGCCGACAAGGTAGTAGAATGTGAAACAGCTGGGAAACAGATGTTAGAACTTCTTCAAAAAGATATAAAACCCAGAGACATTGTCACGAAAAAAGCACTTGAAAATGCTTTTCGCCTCATTACCCTATTAGGAGGATCAACGAATGCTGTCTTGCATCTTCTGGCCATAGCTCGCACCGCCGATATTTCTTTTTCGCTCGAGGATATGCAGCATATCAGTGATACCACTCCATTTATTGCCGATTTGAAACCCAGTGGCCAATACGTCATGGAGGATCTGCACCTGGCAGGAGGTATTCCCGCGGTTATGCGTACCATGTTAGATGAGGGACTCCTACATGGCGATGAAAAAAGTGTGACCGGCCAAACCATCGCTGAGAATTTAGCAGAGGTGGCACCTTTGGATTTTGAGAAGCAAAAGGTGGTCTTTCCACTCGATCAACCTATTAAA
>JAYPDB010000022.1:15657-19093 GCA_038125045.1 Bacteroidota bacterium | reverse complement strand
GGAATAAAGTTACCAAATGCTTCACAAACAGCAGTGAAATATTCTTTACCACCCTCTTCTCGCATTTTACCATTTGAGAAGTTGGCATGCATACCAGAACCATTCCAATCGGTATCACCTAGTGGCTTGGGATGATAATCTACGGCTACTCCGTATTTTTCTGCTGTACGTTCGATCAAGTAACGCCCTACCCAAATTTCATCTCCTGCTTTAGCAGCACCTTTTGCAAATATTTGGAATTCCCACTGTCCAGAGGCTACTTCAGCATTAATCCCTTCTATGTTGAGACCCGCCTTTAAACATAAATCCAAATGTTCTTCGATTATTTCACGTCCAAAAGCTGATTTAGCTCCAACTCCGCAGTAGTAAGGACCTTGAGGAGCGGGATAACCACCTGCCGGAAACCCAAGTGGTAAATTAGTTTCTGGATCCATCAAGAAATATTCTTGCTCAAAACCAAACCAAAAGTCTTCATCATCCTCGTCTATAGAAGCTCGGCCATTGCTTTCATGTGCTGTACCGTCGGCATTCAATACTTCTGTCATTACCAGGAAAGAAGCTTCTCGGTCTGGATCGGGATAGATGGCAACTGGCTTCAGCAAACAGTCCGAACTGCTACCTTCTGCTTGTTCGGTCGAACTTCCGTCGAAAGACCACATAGGGCAATCCTCAAGTTTTCCACTGAAGTTGTGTACAACCTTGGTTTTACTTCTTAGCGTTTGAGTGGGTTTGTACCCGTCTAGCCAAATATATTCTAATTTTGCGTATGACATAAGTAGTAGAGTCTGAGTTTTAAATTAATAAGTATAAATATAAAGTATTTTTATAAATACACCCAAATTATTTAAGTCAAATTTTATTATTACTGTAATTTAATTCTTATGAAAGCGCTTTTATTTAATTAATTTATGATTCAAGGCGTTTTTCATGGGTTGTAACTTCACAAAGTTAGGTGGTTAGAATTTGTGCATTATTTAATTAAGTATAGAAGATTTGAGAAGACGCACAGCTTATGGCTTATCTTATGATGAAACTGTGTATTTTGATGTATGAATAATTGGATACTCGCTTCTCGCCCTAAAACGTTGACCGCCGCCTATACCCCCGTATTGATCGGTATTGGCATTGCTTACCTTTTAGGGGTTCAACAATGGCTAGTAAGTCTTGTGGCCTTGTTGTGCGCGACTCTTATTCAAATCGGTACAAACTTTGCCAATGACTATTATGATTACAAGAAAGGCAGTGATCGTGAAGACCGAATAGGATTCACTCGCATGGTTGCCTCAGGTCAGATTTCGGAACGACAAATGTTCAACGCTACCCTACTGTGTATGGGATTAGCCTTTATCTTTGGACTCTATTTGGTGTATGTTGGTGGATGGGAAGTTCTGGCTATTGGGCTCTCTTCTATTCTATTTGGAATCCTTTATACCGGAGGGCCTTACCCTCTTGGATATAATGGGCTGGGTGATGTGTTTGTGTTTATCTATTTCGGTATTGTCGCTACCATAGCTACGGTATTCGTACATACTGCAAGCTGGGAACCAATGGCGTTTTGGGCTTCTTTGATCCCAGGAGCATTGAGTACCAACATTTTGGTCGTAAACAATTTAAGAGATGTCGATCAAGACCGAATAAGTGGTAAGAAAACGCTCGGCGTTCTTCTGGGTGAAAAAGCCTTAAAGTGGGAATACACCCTGCTTTTGATTTTGGCATACGCCATACCTCCTCACTTTTACGTACACTTTGACGCAACTCTCTGGATTTTTCTACCCTATCTATGTTCTCCTTTGGCATATCTTTTGTTGAGGACGGTTTGGCACCATAAGGAAAAAAAAGTGCTAAATCGAACGCTTGAAAGAACAGCAGCATTTATGTTTGTGTTTGGCATCTTGTTTGTGACAGGTCTACTGCTGTAGTGGACTAAGAACTCATGCGACGCAACTATCTTTAGGTCATGAAATTATATCGCTACCACAGCCCATATCGTTCTCAGTTTATTCAAGCCAAAGGCACCATGGGAAAAGTTCGCTCGGGATGTGTTCTGGTATGGAAAAGCCAATACTATCGAGCTCTTGGTGAATGCGCACCCCTAAATGGTTTTTCTGCGGAAAGCATCCTCGAATGTCTTGATGAGTTCAGGAGATTTGAATCCGAAGTAGAGAACGTATTAACACGTTTTGAAGAAGACTTCACAAACTGCCCTTTCCCCTCACTGAGCGTGCTAGGGCGTTGGGAACAGGAACTAACCCAATGGTTCAACCCGAAATATCCTTCTTTACGATTTGGTATAAGCATGCTCATGTATGATTGGCTTAGCCAACGTTACAACCTACCTATGCACTCCTTTATTATGAGATTATATGATGATGTCAAGCAAGAGGTTCATAATGACGCAAGCTATGCCTCGGTACCTGTTAATGCTCTTCTTCCAATCCTAGATACGCAAGAAAGCCTGGTCACTATCGATGAGATTATTAAACAGGGATATGAAGTTGTTAAAATCAAAGTGTCTGGCAATCATGAAGGCAATATACGTCTACTGAGTCAGATTAAAGATCGTGCTCCAAACCTAAGATTACGATTGGATGCTAATGCCCAATGGTCGGCAGAAAACTTTTTACCTTGGGCAAAAAAATACTCCGAATTAAATCTGGAGTACATTGAACAACCCTTTTCCAAAAGTGATTTTATGGTTGAGTTGAAAAAATGTACCCGAGCTAAGGTAGCTCTTCCCCCATTCGCAGCAGATGAGAGCTGTGCAGGTGTGACCGATTTTTATGAGTTACTACATGCAACACAACTACCTTATTATATCATAAAACCCACTCTAATGGGTGGTTTAAGTGACATATTGAAGGTCATTATAGAGGCTAAAAAACATCATTCTACTTGTGTTTTAAGTAGTTCATTCGACGGTATTATCTCTAGAAAAGTCATAGCCAGTCTGGCAAATTTTAGTAATTATATCAGGGAGATTGACATCGCACATGGTTTAGATACGGGTAAGTGGCTTATCGAAACCTATGGTAGTCCGGAATTTCTGTTGATGCCTGAAATACAAAATGGCCGCTTCAATCTTGAAGATACCCTGTTTAATGAGCCCATAGAAGATGGAACGAGCAGTCACAGGAATAACGCCCAACGTTTATCTCTTGAGCGCCTAGTAAGTATTCAGCAGCTTGAACCTATACCTACGGATGCATTATGAGCAACGTTGTAATCAAGGTTCAAACCACCAATAATGGGGTATTTTCAGAGGATTCTGTTAGCTATAAAACCTATTCCTATACGGATCTTTGGACGTTTAAAGCCTACCTATCCCAGCGGCTGAAAGAATTCGATTTGGCAACAGATGAGGTGATCGTTCTACAAAGTGGACACCCATTAGAGCTCAGTCTTACCATTGCCGCACTTTTTTTACACGAACAAGCTT
>JAYPDB010000022.1:13267-15557 GCA_038125045.1 Bacteroidota bacterium | reverse complement strand
GGCTAATAATCCACGCAAGGCGCAGTGATCGAATTGTTAGCGGAGGTGAAAATGTGTCCCCAATACGCGTTCAGCAAACACTCTTGAAACATCCTTTCATCTTTGACGCTCATATTGTGGGTATCCCAGATCAAAATTGGGGGCAAAAAGTTGTGGCCATCCTTCAATTGAGTGACGAGCAACAAGACGTCGTAAGTGCCGATCCAAATCACTTACATAGCGTATTCATTGATTATTGTAAAAACGAGCTCCCACCCTCTCATGTCCCTAAAAACATACACTTTGTATCTTCTATACCCAGAACAACTTTAGGTAAAATCAAATGGGTTGAACTCCAAAAAATCTTGGATAGCCGTTAAGCCAAACCGACGCGTTCAAAAATAGTGTCTACTTGATTCGTATGATGATTTAGATCGAAGAGCTCATCGATTTCTTCTATACTCAGATGAGTTCGAATAAAATCATCTTGTTCAATCAGGGGTTTAAAAGGGATTTGTTGTTCCCAAGATTGCATTGCGAGAGGCTGAACAGAATCATAAGCTTCCTCACGTACAATCCCCTTATCTATGAGTTTGTTTAGAACTCGTTGAGAGAATACCAAGCCATGAGTTTTCCAAATGTTGGCTTCCATATTATCTTTAAACACAACAAGTTGATCAACAACACGTGTAAAACGGTGCAACATGTAGTCCAATAACATGGTGGCGTCGGGTAGTATTATTCGCTCGGCGGACGAATGTGATATATCTCGCTCATGCCATAGAGGTATATTTTCAAAGGCTGTTAGCATATACCCTCTCAACACTCTGGCACAACCTGTGATGTTTTCCGAACTGATGGGATTCCTCTTGTGAGGCATAGAAGAAGAACCCTTTTGACCTTTACGAAACGCTTCTTCAACCTCTCTAACCTCGCTTCTTTGTAAATGCCTAATCTCAATGGCCATCTTTTCCATGCTAGATCCGATTAATGCAAGAGTAGAGAGATAATAGGCATGGCGATCTCTTTGCAAGGTTTGAGTAGAAATAGGGGCGGGTTCAAGTCCTAATTTTTCACAAGTATAAGACTCAACTTCTGGGGGAATATTTGCAAAGGTTCCAACAGAACCGGAAAGCTTTCCAAATTCTACTACTTTAGCGGCTTCTTTAAATCGTTCAAGATTACGATTCATTTCAGCATACCACAAAGCACATTTTAGCCCGAAAGTGGTTGGCTCGGCGTGAATACCGTGTGTACGCCCCATCATTACGGTATACTTATGTTCTTTGGCTTTTTCTGAAAGAACGCGTACAAACTCATTCAACCCAACCAAGATGAGTTCGTTGGCCTTTTTTAATCGAACACCCCAAGCAGTATCGACCACATCAGTTGAGGTTAAACCATAGTGTATCCATTTTTTCTCTTCGCCGAGGGACTCAGAAACCGCTCGAGTAAAGGCAACCACATCGTGACGGGTTTGCTCTTCAATCTCTTTGATACGCTCAAGAGAAAAGGTCGCATTTTTATAAAGGGTATCAACATCTTCAGAAGGTATCACGCCCATTTTTGACCAAGCCCAACAAGCGGCTAGCTCCACCTCTAACCATGCTTCAAACTGAGATTGCTCTGTCCAAATCGCAATCATTTCGTCTCTGGAGTACCGTTCAATCATAATTGTTCATCTAGTGAGTTGAGTTATTACCACAAAAGATAAGGCATAATCTATTGCAATGGAGCACCAAAAAAAATTTAAGTATAACATTGTAATATTTAAGGCAGAAAAGCGCTTACATATAAAATATGTAGATAAATATATTTTATAGACTAAATTTTTTATTTGTTTTTACTTTTTAGCTAATTAAATTTAGCATGTAAACAGTCACTAACTCATTTATTCATGAAAACAAAGCTAACATTAGCTCTACTCATGCTTTCAAGCATGACACCACTATTCGCCCAAGAATTAACAGCGGATGTGGTACAGGATAACTTAAACTACGTTTGGACTATTATAGCCGCATGTTTAGTCTTTTTTATGCAGGCTGGTTTTGCACTGGTTGAAACAGGATTCACCAGAGCAAAAAATGCCATTAATATTATAATGAAGAACGTAATGGATGTATCCGCAGGTAGTCTTGCATTTTTCTTAGTAGGATTTGGCCTTATGTTTGGTACTTCAGCTGGCGGCTGGATTGGAACCGATGGCTTCCTACTGGGTGAAATAGGAGATTATTCAGTGGAATGGTCGTATACTTTTTTCTTCTTCCAAGCGGTGTTCGCGGCAACTGCGGCTACCATCGTATCTGGAGCG
>JAYPDB010000022.1:10963-13167 GCA_038125045.1 Bacteroidota bacterium | reverse complement strand
GACGGTAAACCCCAATTAATCAAAGGTCATAGCATGCCATTAGCCGCCCTAGGGGTGTTCATTTTATGGCTAGGATGGTTTGGCTTTAACGCCGGATCTACCACTACTGGCGATACCTCTATTGCTCTCATTGCTTTAAATACCTTCTTAGCCGCAGGTGCTGGGGCTACTGCAGCCATGTTGATTACTTGGTTAACCAATGGTAAACCTGATGGAGCTGTTACCCTGAATGGTGTTTTAGCAGGTCTTGTGGGTATTACAGCAGGTTGTGCCAACTTAAGTCCTGGATTTGCACTTCTCACGGGGGCAATTGCCGGTGTTCTAGTTCACTTCTCCATGAAGTTGTTAGAGAAAAAAGTAGACGATGCGGTTGGAGCTGTTTCGGTGCATGGGGTATGTGGTGCTTGGGGCACCCTTGCGGCAGGTCTTTTTGATATGGGTGGTTTCTCTCTATCTGTAGTAGGTGTTCAACTCATTGGAGTTGCAGCAGCATTTCTATGGACCTTCCCTATATCCTATTTACTGTTCAAGCTTATCAATGCTTTCTTACCACTTCGTGTAGACGAAAAGCTTGAAGCAGAGGGACTTGACTTACATGAACATGACGCAGAAGCGTATCCAGAATTTCAAGCATCTGCTGGCATTGGCTAAGTCACAAGCTAGTAAAAACCCAGAGATAACAAATAACTCTGGGTTTTATTCAGCCTCTCAACAAAAAATTAATCAACCAATTACGATCAAAATATTATGAAATCATTTACCACTAAAATATCACAAACGCTCTCTATTCTAGCGTTAACTTTAGGACTGACCTTTTCAGCAAATAAAGCAGCTTTAGCTCAAATCGAAGTAGGCACTGGAGTTGATCTAGTGAGCACCTATGTTTGGAGAGGTGTTGCCTATTCTGGACCCTCCTGGCAACCCTATGTAGAAGCAAGTGCTGGCTCATTCAGTATAGGAGCATGGGGGTCACAAGGTTACGATGGATTCCAAGAAATGGATTTATATGCATCATTCAGTCTAGGAGATCTAAGTATTGGATTCACCGACTACTACTATCCAGGTTCCGATTATTTATCTGGAGACAGTCATGCCTTTGAAATTAATGCTGGCTATGCATTGGGTAGCATCTCAATTGCTGCTAATTATATAGTAAATGAAGCAGCTGACGCAGGCTCAGCCGGTGGAGATATGTATTTTGAACTTGGTTATTCTGGTGCCGCTGCAGATGTATTCATAGGCGCAGGAGACGGCTGGCATTCCAGTACTGGTGATTTTGGTTTAGTAAACATTGGGGTTACTAAATCGAAAGAAATCAAAATTACGGAACATTTCAGTTTACCCGTTAGCGGTGCGGTGATCTTCAACCCAGATTCAGAACAACTATACATCCTAGCTGGTATTTCTCTATAAGAAAATGAATACTCCAATAATCTAGACTAGGCTATGTAGTTAGAACACATACTATGTTATATCGACTGACTAAATCAATGGTAAGGGGTTTGAGTACTCCTTACCTTTTTTATTTGGGGCTCGCGAGCATAGAAAACTATATTAGTTGAACCTCGCATTCTAATTGTATTTGAAATTTCTGTGCAACCTTAGATTGGATTTCCTCAACAAAATTTTTGACATCTTTCGAACTTCCTCCTCCATGATGAACCACAACCAGTGCCTGTTGTTCATAAGTGCCCATAACCCCTTTTCGGTACCCTTTACCCACTGTTTGGTCAATTAACCACCCTGCCGCTATTTTATAGTAGCCGTCGGGTGTAGGGTATGCTTTAAGTTCGGGATATTGATTGATTAATCGTTCATAATCTTCGTGTCCCACAACCGGATTTTTAAAAAAACTACCACTATTGCTTAGTACGTTAGGGTCAGGTAATCGAGAACTTCTAACCGCCACAACCGCATCAAAGAGTTCTTTTTGGCTAGGATGTTCTATCTGATTCTGATCCAGATAGCTCTTTAATGACTCATAGTCTGTTTGCAACTGAGAGACTTTACTTAGTACAAATTCTACTGCAACAATAATGACCTTATCTTTTAGATGCTTTTTAAAGACGCTATCACGATAGCCGAAAAGGCATTCTTCGTTGGATAACCATGCTAGCTTTAGGCTTTGTTTATCTAGATACTGAACCCGATGGATGACATCTTTAACTTCAACCCCATACGCTCCAATATTTTGTATGGGAGCA
>JAYPDB010000022.1:0-10863 GCA_038125045.1 Bacteroidota bacterium | reverse complement strand
ACAGCTTCTATAAGTTCTTCAGTGGTGGATATTTCAACAAAATGCTCCGCCACAGAGCGAACACCCATTGTCGTATAGGGCGTTAAATCCACCTTATTCTGTACGAATAACGACATAGTTACGATGATTTATCAGAGAGTACTTTCACTCTTACTTTTTTGATTCGATTTTTTTGGACCGAATGAACCGTTAATTCAAGCTCGTTAAATATCATACGCTCACCCACGGTGGGCAAACTCTCAGTTAAATGATAGATTAATCCCCCTAGGGTTTCAAAATCATCTTCTTCACTGGTGAGTGAACATTCCAGAATCTCTTCCATATCATCCAAGTCAATTTGTGCGTCAAAGACATAAGTTCCGTTTTTGAAACGCTTATACATGTTTTCCTCCTCATCACTTTCATCGACCATCTCCCCAACCAACTCTTCTAAAATATCATCCATGGTAACCACGCCTTCGGTTCCCCCATATTCGTCTACCACCACTGCCATATGAGTTTTTTCTTGCTGAAAATCTCGTAACAAGTCATCCAATTTCTTGGTTATAGGTATGAATAAGGCTTTTCTTGAGATCGTTTTCCAGTTTATGATGGTCTCCTCGCCTTCTGCTTGGATAAAAGGAAGAATATCCTTGGCATAAATCACTCCATGAATCGTATCCAAATCATTTTCATACAGTGGCATTCTAGATAGACTATGCTTTCTAATACGTTCGAGCACATTCGCCAGAGAATCTTCCATTGATACCCCTATTATATTCACCCGAGAGGTCATAATTTCTCTCACGGTAATCGATCCGAACTCTATCACATTTTCAATAATCTCTCGCTCATCTTCTTTAATAGAGCCCTCTTGTTCACTCACTTCTGCCATCATTTTTATGTCGTCCGAACTAAAGGTCTGAGCGGATTTTGGAATTACCCTCTCAAGGGTATTTGTACTTTGAGCTATAAGTTTAGCTAAGGGCTTAAGTAAGATGAAGAAGGCATATACAAAACCGCCCAATTTACGAGACACTCGTAATGGATTGTTAATAGAGATAACCTTAGGAGTAATTTCGCTTAATATTAAAATTACAAAGGTTAGCACGATAACTTCGAGCGTATATACCAATAGTTCGGGAGCGTCAATGTAGGTTAACAAATCACCCGTAATAACTGCTGCCATTACTGATGCTACAATATTCGCAAAGGTATTTCCGATAAGAACCGTAGCTAATAGCCTTCTAGGCTGATCCAACATAAATCCAAGCCGCTTATCATGAACCGAAAATTGATCCTCTTTGTTTAGGAGTTCTTGTCGATTTGCTAAAGAAAAAAAAGCGACCTCTGAACCTGAGAACAAGGCGGAAAAAATGAGACCCACCAACATGATGAAAAGTTGGATGGTCAAAGAAGTGATGGTAAACTCACCGCCTTGAACCCATCCAAAAACCATCCACCAATTAGAAAGGTAAATCGTCATCTATATCATCTAAATTAACTGTTTTATTCACACCTGTATCTGGTGTTGAACTGGTCGAAGGCGCATGGTTCGCAGGCGCTGAAGGAGCGCTACCCATTCCACCTCCATTTCCTCCCCGGCTATCGAGCATGGTCATTTGCAAAGCCTTGACTTCAGTAGTATATCGCTTTTGACCTTGATTATCTTCCCACTCTCGGGTCTGTAATGGTCCTTCAACATATATTAAAGAACCTTTACTGAGATACTGTTGACAGATTTCAGCTGTGCGGCCCCAAGCCACAACTCTGTGCCATTCTGTTCTGTCTTGATACTCTCCGTTACTGTCACGATAACGTTCATTGGTTGCTAAGTTAAGTGTAGCAACCGCGGTATTGGATTGGGTATATCGAACTTCTGGATCTTGTCCCAAACGTCCGATTAACATTACTTTATTTAATGAACTCATGTAAATCTATTTTATTTAATCTTGATACAAGGTAAGACCCTTCTATCAATCATTCCTTACGAATTTGATTAATTTTAATTACTTATGAAAATTTATCCTGACGTATACTCAGTACTTTATTGATTAAGGTATGTGTTCGGCTAACTATTCCTTAAATAAATGAGGGGCATCAATCATACCGTTTGCATGAACATGAGATTGTAACGCGTAATTAAAACCAGGATGAATTGCACTTCCACCAACTTGTCCGTCTTTGGAGAGTGCGATAACCCCTACTTGTAATGATTTGGGGTCTTTTTCCTTACGAATAATACGGGCAATTACTTCAGAACATGCTTCTTGTGGGCTAAAGCCCTGTCGCATTAATTCGACGGCTACAGAGGCCCCCGCCGAACGAATTACTGCCTCACCTAGACCGGTAGCAACCGCAGCTCCCACCTCATTGTCTAAATAAAGTCCTGCACCAATAATAGGGGAATCCCCAACTCTTCCGTGCATTTTATAGGCTGCCCCACTTGTGGTACAAGCCCCTGAAAGATTGCCTTTTTCGTCCAGTGCAAGCATTCCAATGGTATCATGATTTTCAACATTAATGACAGGTGCATACTTGGAATCTTCTAACCATTTCTTCCAGGCTTTTTCAGACGCTTCCGTTAATAGATTTTGCCTTTCGAAACCCTGAGCCTCGGCAAATTGTAATGCTCCTGCCCCTACCAACATCACATGTGGTGTTTCTTCCATTACTTTTCTAGCTACTGAAATTGGGTGCACGATATGTTCTAAAAAAGCCACAGATCCACATTGCTGCTCATGATTCATAATACAAGCATCCAGTGTTACACGCCCTTCACGATCAGGGAATCCCCCCAACCCTACTGATTGATTCTGAGGATCCGCTTCTGCCGTTTTTACCCCTACTTCAACAGCATCCAAGGCACTCCCTCCTTCCGATAAGATTTTCCAAGCCTCCTCATTGGCTACAATACCGTGAATCCATGTAGATAGTACCACAGGCTTTTGGGCAACCTTAGTAGGTTTATGGCTAGTCTTACGAGTCTCATCCGTGACCTGACTCATACCCAGACTACCTAATCCTGCAAGACCTGCTAAACTTTTTTGTAAGAATTGTTTTCTGTTTTGAGCCATATCGACTATGTATTGAATTAACGGCTTGTTAAATGCGAGACACCTGGTAAGATTTTACCTTCCAAATATTCTAGGCTTGCCCCTCCTCCTGTCGACACATGGGATACTTTATCACTCAGACCAGCCTGTTTTATAGCTGAGGCAGAATCACCACCACCTATAATCGTGGTTGCGCCATTCTCAGTAGCTGTAACAAGTGCCTGAGCAACAGCCTGAGTCCCCACTGCAAAATTAGGCATCTCAAAAACACCCATAGGCCCATTCCACAACACCGTTTTTGATTGTACAATAACCTCACTAAACAATTCAATGGTCTTAGGTCCTATATCTAATGACTCCCATCCATCTAAAATGGCATCAGCATCAACCACCTTACGATTGGCATCATTATTAAAATCGTCTGCAATTACGAGATCAATCGGCAATAATAAATTCACACCATTTGCTAAAGCAAGATCCATTAACTCTCTAGCCATGGGTATTTTGTCTTCTTCCAGCAGTGAATTACCAACAGAATATCCTTTGGTCGCCAAAAAAGTATAGGCCATACCACCACCGATAATGATGGTATCTACCTTAGTTATTAACCGTTGAATAACAGGAATTTTGTCCGACACCTTAGCCCCACCGAGTATGGCTACGAAGGGCCGTTTAGGCTCATTAACACTATCATTTAAATAGGTGATTTCTTTCTCCAAAAGAAAACCAGAAACCGATGGATTCAAAAACTCCGTGACCCCTGAAACAGAAGCATGTGCACGGTGAGAACTACCAAAGGCATCATTTACAAACACATCGGCATGTGCGGCCAATGCGCGTGCAAAATCAGCATCATTTTCGGTCTCAGAGAGATGGAATCGAACATTTTCTAACACCACAATTTCTCCCTCAGAAGCGGCATCAATCACTTTTTTAGCTTCTTCCCCAATACAATCGGGTGCAAAATGAACCTTAGCTGAAACTAGCGATGCCAAATGTTTTGCAACTGGTTCCAGTGAACATTCAGCAGCAAAACTACCTTTTGGCCGACCTAAGTGAGAGCAAAGAACTAGTTTTGCCCCCTGATCTAACACATAATTTATCGAGGGCAGCGCCTGAACAATTCTATTATCATCTGTGATTTCACCATTAATAATAGGAACATTAAAATCTACCCGCATTAAAACAGTTTTAGCGGTAACGTCTATATCTTTGAGAGTGAGTTTCGACATGGTAGGTATATAAGAAAAGTATTATGATGGAAATTTGCACTTGAATGATTGAACAATCCATTTCTAAGTACTGCTAAAGGTACATAAGACTTTATCCATATAAAACTGTTAAGAGTGGCAAATCCTAAGGCTTATTAGCTAAAATACCCTATATTTAAGGCACGTTAAAGAACGTTGATATGACTACTGATTCTACTCTTTATTTTGACTATGCGGCAACCACACCACTAGATCCTGAAGTTCTAGAGGCTATGCTTCCCTATTTAACCACCCAATATGGAAATGCCAATTCCGCTCATCATTTAGGGCAACAAGCAAAAGTAGTTGTGGAAGATGCTCGCGAGCAGATCGCCGAACTGATTGGTTGCGAACCATCGGAAATCATTTTCACCTCGGGTGGAACAGAAAGTGATAATGCTGTAATCCAAGGGGCTATGTCTTTAGCTGGTGAAAAAAAGGAGTTAGTATGTTCACCAGCAGAACACCATGCGGTACTTCATCCTATAGAATTATCCAAGATGAAGGGCTTTACTCCCATTCTAGTTCCTATAAATCACGAAGGAAGCGTAACTCCCTCAGAACTAACTAAAGTAGTAACCGAGCGTACAGCTTTGGTTAGTCTCATGCATGTGAATAATGAAATTGGCAGTATGAACGATGTCAAAGAATTAGCCAATGTATGCCACCAAAGAGGAATTCTTTTTCACACTGATGCCGTTCAAAGTTTAGGTAAAATACCTTTAAATGTTCACGAACTTGGCGTTGATTTCTTGAGCGGTAGTGCGCATAAAATATACGGCCCAAAAGGCATCGGCCTAATGTATGTTCGGAATGGAAGCCGTTGGATGCCGTGGCTTACAGGAGGTTCGCAAGAACGAAGAAGACGTGGAGGAACCACCAACGTACCCGGCGTAGTTGGATTCGCAAAAGCATTAGAACTATCCATTCATACAATGGAAGCTCAACGCACTCATTTCAAGTCTCTGAAAAACCACTTACTCAAAGAATTAGATACCCATCTTACCGCCTGCCGTTACCGTATCAATGGTAATCCAGGAGTAGATCATATCACAAATGTTTGTTTTTACAATGATCAAAACAAAGGAATTGATGGTGAGATGCTACTCTTAAATTTAGACATTGAGGGTATTTGTGTTTCCAACGGATCGGCCTGCACATCAGGAGCTGTTGAACCTTCCCATGTACTCATGTCACTTGGTTGTACTACAGAACAAGCCAAATCCAGCATAAGAATCAGTTTTGGCAGACACACCACAATGGAAGAGATTAGTCGCCTAGTTCAAAGCCTTGAAAAAGTGTTGGGACGAATGTTCCCATTAGTCTCTTAATTGAAATCAACTTTAATTGAACCTCTGGTGTTATGAGAATTTGTGTTTATTGTGGTTCCAGAAGCTCGCAGAATCCTCTTTTCTTGAAAGCTGCCAGCACGCTTGGAACGGGTATAGCCCAGAAGGGTTGGGGGGTGGTATACGGCGGTGGAAAAATAGGTATGATGGGCTTAGTCGCTGATTCTGCACTAACTAATAATGGTGAAGTGATTGGGGTCATTCCAACCGCTTTAAAAACGAAAGAAGTTGCTCATACTGGAGTAACCAAGCTTATTGAAACGCCCAATATGCATAGCAGAAAAGCAAAAATGGAAGAACTTTCTGATGCATTTTTAGTTTTGCCTGGTGGTTTTGGAACCTTAGATGAATTTTTTGAAATTATCACATGGCGACAACTTGGTTTCCATCATAAGCCCATTGTTGTCGTGAATATTGATGGATATTTTAACGGCCTCTCAGAGTTCGTTAATCGTGCCGTTGAAGAAAATTATATTCGTGCATCCAATCTAGGGTTATTCCGTTGGACAACATCAATTGAAGAGACATTCGACTATCTAGAACTCGAATTTTCATAACCTATCACACTCAACTACTATACCCATGCAAAACCTAACCTTAACTCTCGGCATCTTATTAACCATTCTTGGAGGCGCTTCCTACTTAGGTACTGGTCAAGAAAGCATCACTGCTTTAATCCCATCGTTTTTTGGCATTTTGTTCATCATGTTTGGGATATTGAGTAAGCGTGAAAACCTTCGCAAGCACATGATTCACGCCGCCGCTGGACTTTCCTTATTAGGAATATTAGGCACTGCCCGAGCCATCCCAGGTCTTATTGATGTACTCTCTGGTACGCCCGTTGAACGTCCACTGGCCATTTACGCACAAACTGCAATGATGGTCATGTGTGCCGGGTATCTAATTAGAGCAGTTCAGTCCTTTATTGCTGCTCGCAAAGCAAATTAAGAATGAATAAACCTTCCGAAATTAAGCCGCCTTGTCATCCTTAAATATATCGTTGATAAGGTGGCTATATTTTTCTGCAATCACTCGCCGTTTAACTTTCATTGTTGGTGTAATTTCTCCAGTTTCAACAGTAAATTCATTGGCAATAAGTCGGAAATCTCTGATTTTCTCATGAGAAGCTAACTCTTTCGAGAAGCTTGCCATTTCTTTTTTGTATATCGACTGAACTTCTGCTAATTGTAGCATTGATTCCACATCGGAGTAGGAAAGGCCCAGTTCATCGACGTGCTTTTTTAGCACCTCAAAATCAGGAACAACGAGTGCCGCCATGAAATTTTGGGATTCACCAATAACTACTAACTGATCAATCCATTTACTCGATTTAAACATGTCCTCAATGGGTCCTGGATAAATATTCTTACCTCCAGCATTCACAATCATATGCTTAATTCGATCGGTAATCTTTAGATTACCACCTACGAATCGCCCTACATCTCCAGTATGCAGCCAACCATTATTATCGATCATTTCCTTGGTAGCTGTTTCATTTCTCCAATACCCTTTCATAACATTAGGACCTTTACAGAGAATTTCGCCTGCCTCAGAACTTAGTTCGGTCGGATAATCTTCACCGCTTATCTGTGCAATAATCTCCCCTGTTTCAAGATTTTGAATACCAACCGTTACGCCTGAAATCACACTACCAACCACGCCAACCACTTCGTCACCGGGTCTATTAGCCGTCATAACTGGCGAGGTTTCGGTTAATCCATATCCTTGCAGAATGGGTAGGCCGGCACATTTAAAAAAGGTATCAATGTCTGGAGGGAGTGCCGCACCACCCGAAACAAAGAGTCGTACACGTCCCCCTGTTTTCTCTTTCAATTTGTCAAAGACCAATTTATCGGCCAATGACTTCTGAAGGGATACCAATCCTCGTTTTCCATCAACATATTTCTGACCCGTATTGAGTGCCCACTTAAATATCTTTTGTTTAATGGCACTTCCTTCCTCCACATTCTTATTAATAACATTGAAGATTTTTTCAAAAAGGCGAGGTACACTAATTACCACCGTTGGTTTAACCTCCGGAAGGTTCTTAGAAACGGTGTCCACACTTTCGGCATAATAAATTTCAGCCCCGCAAGCTATGATCGCATAATACCCTGCAGTACGTTCAAACGAATGGCAAAGAGGTAAAAAAGACAAGCAACTATCTTTATCATCCCAATATATGTGATGAGTAGCTGCTTTAACATTACTACAAATATTGTTGTGGGTTAACATAGCACCCTTAGGTTTACCAGTCGTCCCTGATGTATAGATCAAGGTACACACATCATCGGGTTTAACCTCCTTAGAGCATGCGTCAATAGCCTCACGTTGCTCTTTGTAAAGCCCCTTACCTTCACTCATAACATGATCGAACAAACGAACATGGTCAGGATCCATTAATTTGGCATTCTTAGGCATTTCAAACGCCACAATCTCCATGAGGTCTGGGCAATTATCAAAGACCTCAACCGCTTTTTTAAGCTGAATTCCAGTCGATACAAAAAATATCTTGGCCTGTGAATCCTGAAGAATATATTCACATTGACTGGGTGGTAAGGTGGTGTATAAAGAGACATTAATGCCTCCTAAAAGTTGAATAGCCAAATCCACCACGGCCCACTCGTAGCGGTTTTCGCTCAAAATACCTACGGGGTCCCCATGTTTGATTCCTTTGCTAAATAAGTATCCGGCAACAGCTCGAACATCCTCGGTAACCTGATCCCAATAAACGGGTTCATAACCGACTTCTCGATCTAATTTATGGTGAAATACCGCTTTATCTTTACCTGCATATTTTTGTGACAGGTTATTGTATAAATCCGTTAATGTTTCAAATGGTACAATCGTAGGCATAACTAATACATTAAGTGAATACTTATATTTCTGACTAAATCAAGATGCAATCTCATAGAATATAGCATTCCCTAGCAGAAAATCACTACACTTTTGAATCATGCACTTCTCATTTCCTTAACATTTCCACAAATGTTATATTCTATAATAACATAATCAAATGATCATATGGCTCATCCAGCTCACGAAGAAACCATATCTCTAGTTAAGGAAATTTTCCGGTCGTATCTTAAAGAAGGTAACCAAAGACAAACCCCTGAACGTTTCATGGTGCTAGAAGAAATCTACCGTTCGGATGGTCATTTTGATGCCGATGAACTCTTTTTTAGTATGCAACAAAAGGGTACACGTGTAAGTAGAGCCACGGTGTACAACACTTTAGATTTACTGGTTGAAAGTGGCTTGGTTCAACGTCAACATTTTGGGAAAAGTCAGTATCACTACGAAAGGGCTTACGCCTATCAGCAGCATGACCATATTATATGCAATGAGTGTGGCCATGTAATGGAGTTTTGCGATCCCCGAATTGGTGAAATTCAAGAGCTCATTGGACGCATACATGGTATTAATATAGCATCCCATTCTCTTCACTTTTATGGCACCTGTGAAGACCGTAAAGCATGTGAACAGCGCCAAAAGAAGCAGGACGCTTAGTTACGGAAGAGCAATTATAATTTTGTCTTGCGAATGAAGGTACTAGCGGCCCATCGGGAACCCACCCAGCCCATGATTAAAGCCAAAAACAGTAAGCCCCCGACCATATAATACCACCTACCAAACGGCCATGCCAACACCCCTAACTGAGGCACTAAAGAGGGGAATACGCGATCAAACAAAAGATAGAGACTTACTACGCTTAGAGCCCCCGCTAACACACCCTGTAATACCCCTTCTATCACAAAGGGAGCTCGAATAAACCGATCCGTTGCTCCAACGAGTTTCATAGCCTTAATGACATCTCTACGGGCATACACCGTTAAACGAATCGTGTTAAACACCAACAAAATGGCCGCTAAAAGGACCAGTAATCCCAACCAAGTACCCACTTTTAACATGATGTCTAGGTTTTTCTCTAACATCTGAACCAAACTCGCGTTGAATTGCACGGTTTCAATTCCTTCCCACTGACCCAATTCAGATGCCAATTCATCGATACGTTCATAAGGAACACTCGCCGATAATTCCACTTTAAAAGAAGCCGGCAAAAAATCCAGTGCCACCAACTCTTCTACTCCAGACCCAAATTCTGTTCGCATAATGGATGCAGCACTATCTTTTGAGATATACGAAGTAGCCACAACTTCACTCAAGCCAAGTAATTGCTCATCCAATCCCACCACAGCCGTTGAATCGAGATCATACAAGAAGACCTCTAATTCTATAGATTCTTTCAAATTCAATGCACGATCATAAATATTGGTGGCTAACCGAGCAAAAATTCCTAACAAAACCAGCGCTAGAAACAACGAAAAAATAGAGGTCAAAGACGCCCATTTTGTTCGTTTCAATCCTGCGAAGCCTTCTTTTAGCAAATAACTCATGAGAGAAGATAGAATTAATTTCTAAATGTCGCTTTAATACTTACAACGAGTCGTCTTCCGGGCATTGGATATCCATAAGAGCCAAAATATCCGGGTTGAAGCAGTCCGTTCGATAGGTTTTCCCATCGAACAAAAACCATCATCGCCCTTACTCGTGATGAAATTTCCAAATCGATTCGTGTAAAGGCTGGCATCTCAATGGTATTGGTCACGTGTATTGGCCACCATTGAGCACCAGCGTTAAATCCAGGACTTCGATAATTCAATGGCGCCGTATAGAAACGCAGACCCATTTTGGTATAGGCAGCACGTTCAAACACATACGATTTCCAAAACGCATGCCCACGCAATCGAAGTTGTATATCCGACTCATAACTAGTGGATTGCAAGCTTTGTATCTCACCATTCCCTCGTTGATTGGCATTGCCAGATAATGCGAATTCCCATCGCTCTAATTGTGTATCCAAGCCAAGTCCTGCTGCCCATAAAAGGTGGTTATCCGCATACTCCAAAGCCCCTGTTGGCGATAATAAAGGAGTGCCCGATTCCATGGAAAGCCGTCCCCAAGAATCAATGGATACATTTGCATTTTTCCACAACAAAAGCTCCGTCCATGCATACTTTGATTGTACTACACGCAGATCCTCCCCATGGGTAAAAGCCGAATTGGACCAAAATACTTGCTGAATAGTGGGCAATTGCTCACCATGACCTACCCCAATGGTGAGATTCAGAAAATCACCAACATGTTTTAGCCCCATTGCAGAGGACCAGCCACTCCCCTGTTGATCACTAAAGGTCCCCTTCAACCCGAAAAATAAGGAAGACGAGG